>JAXJEC010000032.1:0-1977 GCA_036301625.1 Collinsella sp.
GTACCTCATGAACAAGTTCGGCGACCGCGACCTCGAGGTCTACCTGATCCACGCCGCCGAGTGGAACGTCTCCGGCCACAAGCGCATGACCGAGCGCTCCGTCGTGCTCACCGCCTCCGAGTCCGGCACCACCCCCGAGGTGCTCGAGGCCGTCAAGAAGATGAAGGGCATGGGCGTGCGCGTCTACGCCATGACCAAGCCCGAGGGCCCCATCGGCCAGGCCGTGGGCGCCGAGAACTGCGTCGCCATGGCTTCTGACCATGGTTCGGGCGGCTGCGAGAAGGGCTACTACCTCGCCGACTGCTTCGGCCTGCGCCTGCTCAACCGCCGCGGCTGCTTCCCCAAGTTCGACCTGTTTATCGAGCAGACCAAGGACATCTGGAAGGACATGCTCGATATCCGCAAGCGCTTCGAGCCGCGCGCCGAGGAGCTCGCCAAGAAGTACGCCCTGGCCCCCTACACCATGTTCATCGGCTCCGGCGCCCTGTGGGGCGAGACGATCCTGTTCTCGATGTGCATCCTCGAGGAGATGCAGTGGAAGCGCACCCGCTACATCACCTCGGCCGACTTCTTCCACGGCACCCTCGAGCTCGTGGAGCCCGGCGTCCCCGTGTTCCTGTTCATGGGCGAGGACGAGAACCGCAAGCTCGACGAGCGCGTCCGCGCCTTCCTGACCCGCGGCGTGACCGGCGACACCGACATCAACATCATCGACACCGCCGAGTTCGCGATCCCCGGCCTCGACGACGAGTTCCGCGTCATCGTGTCCCCGTGGATTCTGACGGTGCTCGTTACCGACCGCCTGGCTCGCTACTACGAGACGGTCACCAAGCACAACCTCAAGTACCGTCGCTACTACCACCAGTTCGACTACTAAGAGCAAATAACGTTTGTGCAATTGTGCCTCGCTCCTATATGGAGCGGGGCCTCGTTTAGGTTGGAGAGTAACTATGAGCTATCCCCAGCTTGCCGTTATGAATATCAGCCATCGCTACTTTAGCCTTGAAGAGTTCTTTTCTTCGGCGGCGGCCTCGGGCTACACGTGCTGCGAACTTTGGACGGGGGCGATGCACCTGTATGTGGACTGCCATGGTTACGATTCGCTCGAGCAGGTGCGTGAGCTGTCACAGCGGTATGGGGTTCGGATTGTGGGGCTTTGTCCCGAACAGAACAACCCCAAGCCGTGGAATATCGCGGCGCGCGGGAATGAGGCGCGTGCCCGCACGCTCGCGTACTTTAAGAACGTTGTAGATATCGCGGCGGAACTTGGAGCCGAGCAGGTCATGGTCTCGAGCGGCTGGGCATTTTTGAACGAGCCGATCGAGGACGCGTGGGGTCGCAGCGCCTCGATGCTGCGTGCGATTGCCGAGCATGCGGGAGAGCGCGGCGTGCGACTGGTGCTCGAGGCCCTGCAGCCAGTTGAGTCGATGATCGTGAACTCGGCGGCCGACACGAAGCGCATGATCGAGGCAGTTGATCATCCGGCACTTAAGGCATGTCTGGATATGGGCGCCATGGCGGTGGCGGGGGATACCATCGACGATTATTTCGATCTGCTTGGCGATGATGTCGCCCACGTACATTTTGTCGATGTTGCGGCAGACGGCACCACGCACCTTGCCTGGGGTGACGGCGGTCGCGATATGCGCGCCGACTTGGATAGACTGGTGGCGCGCGGCTATCGCGGAGTTGTTTCGGCCGAGACCTATGACGGGCGCTATTTTGCCGACCCCGCAGCTGCCGATGCGCAGGTAATGGCAGAGTATCGTCGTGCGATTGGCGCCTAGGTGGGGTCGGGCTGCGGCAACCTACCCTATGTTTCCAAATGAAAACGGTGTGAGCGGCTGCGACGTATTTTCCCCGCAAGCACTCTAGTATGCTAAAGTACCCAGAAGACCGGCGGAGCTATGCCGGTCTTCTGTTCTATACGAAGCACAGCATGAGGAGGCTCACCAGATGACGGCCACACCGTGGGGA
>JAXJEC010000033.1:0-2649 GCA_036301625.1 Collinsella sp.
GCAAGCACGTCGACGTTGTCGCGGAACGGGAAGAACGCGTCGCTTGCACAGGCAAAGCCGCCCTTCTCCACGCCCTCGCGCTCGCAGAAGTCCTCGGCGCGCTCGCAGGCAAGTAGCGCAGAGTCAACGCGGTTAGGCTGACCCGGGCCCATGCCAATGCCGGCCTTACCCTTGGAGACCAGGATGGCGTTGGACTTAACGCCCTTGCAGACCTTCCAGGCAAACTCGAGCTCGGCCATCTCGGCGTCGGTGGGCTTGCGGTCGGTGGGGAACGTAAAGGTCGCGGGATCCTCGGTCACGTGGTCGACTTCCTGCACCAGCATGCCGCCGTCGATGGAGCGCAGCTCCACCTGGGCGCCGTGGTCCACGCCGCCGGTGGCCAGCACGCGCAGGTTGGGGCGCTTGGCCATGCGCTCGAGCGCCTCGGCAGTGTAGCTCGGGGCGATGATGACCTCGACGAACTGCTTGTTCTGATCGGCAAAATGCTCAACCAGATCAAAGGGAACCTCGCGGTTGCAGGCGATGATGCCGCCGAAGGCGCTCTTGGGATCGCAGGCAAAAGCGCGGTCGTAGGCAGCCGTGATGTCCTCGGCAACGGCGGAACCGCAGGGGTTCTGGTGCTTGAGGATTACGCAGGCCGGCTCGTCGAACTCGCGGACCAGGTTCCAGGCGGCGTCGGCATCCAGATAGTTGTTGTAGCTGAGCGGCTTGCCCTGGATCTGCTTGGAGCCCACGAGCGGGAACTGCGAGCTCGCGGTGTTCTCGCAGCCCTCGGCAAAGCGGTAGACCGTAGCCTTCTGCTGAGGATTCTCGCCATAGCGCAGGTCGTCGACCTTCTCCAGCGAGATCTCGAGCTTGGCAGAGGTGTCCGCCACGTCGCTTGCCTGGGCGGCAAGCCAACGGGAGATAGCCGTATCGTAGGCGGCGGTGGTCTGGTAGACCTTCACCTGCAGGCGACGACGGGTGGAAAGCGTGGTGCAGCCACCGGTCTCGTGCATCTCGGCCAGGACGGCATCATAGTCGGCCGGGTCGGAAATGACGGTAACGCTCGTGGCGTTCTTGGCAGCAGAGCGCAGCATGGAGGGACCGCCGATATCGATGTGCTCGATGGCGTCTGCGAAGGTGACCTCGGGGTTGGCGACGGTCTTCTCGAACTCGTACAGGTTGACGACGACCAGGTCGATCAGCTTAATGCCGTGCTGAGCCGCCTCCTGCATGTGCTGCTCGGAATCGCGGCGGGCCAGCAGCGCGCCATGAACCTTGGGGTGCAGGGTCTTAACGCGGCCGTCCATCATCTCGGGATAGCCCGTGAACTCCTCGATGGGGGTTACGGGAACGCCCGCGTCCTCGATGGCACGAGCCGTGCCGCCCGTAGAGATGATCTCGACGCCAAAGTCGTCAACCAGCGTCCGTGCGAAATCGACGACGCCCGTCTTATCGGTAACCGAGATCAACGCGCGTGCGATCTTCACATCAGATCCCATGCAGTCCTCCTGTCTGGTACGCCGCCGTGCTCTGTGAGTCGGTGATACGTCGATCTGCAGCGCTCGCGCAGCGGCATTGAAAATACTGATTTAATGTAGCGCATCGAGCGCATCGATGCACCCCGCAACGGGCACATGTGCAGAAAAAGTTTGCGAGCGGAGGGGATGGGCATGGCACCGGGCACGGTGAGTTCATGGAACACAGGGGCACCATAATTAGATGCCAATGGCGTGGTAGAACTGTGCTCGATATGCATCCGCAAAAGAAAGAGGCACCATGGTCTCGCGGGTTCTCTACCGACCGTTTGATACCGAAGACTTCGACGCCATCGCGCTGATTCTGCAGCAGCTTTGGCATAACAATTCGGATAACGATGAGTACAACCGCCTTGAGGCCGCGTGCGACCTCGCCTATTGCCTTTCGTCGTCGACGTTTTCACAGGTTGCCGTAATCGACGGTCAGGCGCGTGGCATTTCGCTCGCGCGTGCGGGACAGAGCTCCGGCGCCACTATCAACGAGCATTGGATGGATACCGAACGCGCGCTGCTATCGCAGATGCGTGAGCTAGAGCCCGATGCGTGCGCCGAGCATCTCTCGTTTGTGCGCGCAACCATCCGAACCAACAACCGCCTGCTCGAGAGCAGCCCGTTGCCGCACGACAACGAGGTCACGCTGCTTGCCGTGGATCGCGATGTCCATGGCCTGGGCGTTGGCACGGTTCTGCTCGATGCCGCGGTCTCACACCTATCCTCGCTTGGAGCGACGAGGGCGCACCTGTACACCGACTCCAACTGCTCGTGGAAGTTCTACGAGCTGCACGGCTTTAAGCGCACGGCCACGCACCGCGCCAACCGCGAAGAGCGCCGTCACGACATGCCGCGCGAAAGCTTCCTCTACGAACTCGATCTAACAGCCTAAACCCGGCAGTTAGGGACGTTCCTTTTAATATGAGCAGGACATTGTCAAGAGGCAAAATCGGGCCTGGCCCCAACGATATGGGGTCAGGCCCTCTCCCTATATCAACCCGTCCGCGGCGACCTCGGCGTGTCTTCCCGACGCTCGTCTTTGCAGTTTAATATCCGCCCGTGGCGATCTCTCGCTGGGCAATCCGTTGCTACGGCTGAGGCTTCTTCGTCGAACCGACAGTCTGTGCACGCGTGTGGC
>JAXJEC010000034.1:0-2648 GCA_036301625.1 Collinsella sp.
ACCTTCTGTAGGCTGGCGAGCGGCCACTTCTCGAGCGCCTCGGCAAGAATCGTGTGGTTAGTGTAGGCGACCATGGAGCGTACGATGGTCACGGCCTCGTCAAACTCGATGCCATGCTCGGTGGTGAGCAAGCGAATGAGCTCGGGAATGACCATGGTGGGGTGCGTGTCGTTGATCTGGACAACGGCGTAATCGGCCAGATCGTGCAGGTTGCTGCCGCGCTCGACGGCCTCGTCGATCAGGAGCTGGGCGGCGTTGCTCACCATGAAGTACTCCTGATAGATGCGAAGTAGGCGGCCCTGCTCGTCGGAATCGTCGGGGTAGAGGAACAAGGTGAGGTTCTTGGCGATCTCGGTCTTGTCGAAGTCGATGGAGCTGCCGGGGACCAGGCCGTCGTCGACGCTCGCCAGGTCGAACAGGCGCAGGCGGTTCTTGGTGGGCTGGCCGTAACCGGGCACATCGATGTTGACGAGCTTGGAGGTAACGGCAAAATCGCCGAACTCGACGGTGTAGGAGCGGTCATCGTCGACTAGGATGTCCTGCTCACCGAGCCACTCGTCGGGGACGGCCTTCTGCTGGTTGTCGACAAAGCGCTGACGGAACAGACCGTAGTGATAGTTGAGGCCCACGCCATCGCCGGTCAAGCCCAGCGTGGCGATGGAATCCAGGAAGCATGCGGCCAAGCGGCCCAGGCCGCCGTTGCCGAGTGACGGCTCGACCTCGAATTCCTCGATCTTGTTGAGGTCGTGGCCTGCGGCGGTGAGCTGGTCCTTAACCTCGTCGTAGATGCCGAGGTCGATCATGTTGTTGATGAGCAGCTTGCCGATCAAAAATTCGGCGGAAATGTAATAGAGCTTTTTCTTGCCGTTGTTGAGCGGGCAGGTGGCAGAGCGCTCCTGCACGAGTTTGACCAGCAGCTTGTAAATGCGACGGTCGTCGAGCTGCTCGAGCGAGGTGCCAAAAGACTGCTCGGCGAGTTCCGTGAGGTTAATTTGGGGCATGTTTTCTCCTATGATGGGTTGTTTCATGTCTGCAATTCATAAGAAGCCCGCGCGAGGGGATTGGGGTGGCCTCGCGCGGGAAAAGCAAGCGCGTCCGCACGGTGGGGAGGGGTCGGGCGCGGTAGCTCCTATTGAGGAAGCTCGATTTCGGCTTCCGACGGGATGCGGAAGTAGGTCTCGGTCCAGTCGGTGAGTTTGTGCTCGAGCTCGCGGGTGATGGCGCCGTCGAGCATGCGCCAGGTCCAGTTGCCGCCCAGCGTGGCAGGGGTGTTGATGCGCGCCTCGTTGCCCAAGTTGAGCAGGTCCTGCATGGTGTAGATGCACGTGTCGCTCACGCTGGCGGCGATGGTGCGATTGAGTGCATCTGCCATGGGTTCGCCGGCCTGCTGATGGGTGTACAGGGCTGCCTGCTCGCGCTGACGCGGGGTGGCCGTTCCCTCAAACCAACCGCGCGCCGTCTCGTTATCGTGGGTGCCCACATAGGCGACGGTGTTGGCGATGTAGTTATGCGGCAGGTAGTACGAGTTGGTGCCCTCAAAGGCAAACTGCAGGATCTTCATGCCGGGGAAACCCGAGTTGTCGCGCATGTCGATGACGCCGGGGGTGAGGAAGCCCAGGTCCTCGGCGATGATGGGCAGCGTGCCGAGCTTTTCCTTGAGCGCCTTGAAGAACTTGAGGCCGGGACCCTGCGTCCACGAACCGTAGGACGAATCGGG
Source organism: Collinsella sp. (assembly GCA_036301625.1). Lineage (GTDB taxonomy): Bacteria > Actinomycetota > Coriobacteriia > Coriobacteriales > Coriobacteriaceae > Collinsella. Next base: position 1,718 of record JAXJEC010000034.1, read on the forward strand.
CGAGGAGAACGGCACCTCCCAATAGGCCTCGAAGCCGCGGAAGTGATCCAGGCGGATGACGTCGTACATGTCGAGGGCGGCGCGAATGCGGCCCTCCCACCAGGAGAAGCCGTCGGACTCCATGGCGTCCCAGTCGTAGATGGGGTTGCCCCAGTACTGGCCGGTGGCCGAGAACTGGTCGGGCGGCGTGCCGGCGACGCTCACGGGATTGCCGGCGGCATCGATCTTAAAGAGCTCAGGCGTCGCCCACATCTCGACGGAGTCACGCGAGACATAGATGGGCAGGTCGCCGATGATGAGAATGTCGCGCTCGTTGGCATAGGCCTTGAGGCGGCTCCACTGGCGATCGAAGAAGTACTGCGTCATCTGGTGGTAGAGCATACGCGCCGGATGGTCGGTGCAGACCTTGGCGGAAGCCTCGCCGCGGGTGCGGAGCTCCGCGGGCCACTCCCAAAACGCCTTGAGACCGCACTCCTCTTTGACGGTCATGAACTCACAGTAGGGGATGAGCCAGTCCTCGTTGGCCTGGATAAAGTCATCGAAATCGGCCGGCTTGTCGGCAGCAAAGCGCTCGGCGGCGCGGTCGAGAATCTGACGGCGGCCGCCAAAGATAGCACCGTAGTCGACATTGCTGGGGTCGGATCCCAGATACACGCCATCGATATCGCGCTGCTCCAGATACCCTGCCTCGATAAGCTCGGCAAAGTCGATAAAGTTGGGGTTGCCTGCGCGGGCCGAGAACGACTGATAGGGCGAATCGCCATAGCTGGTCGTCGTAAGGGGCAGAATCTGCCAGTAATGTTGTTTGCACGAGGCGAGAAAATCGACGAAGTCGTAGGCATTCCAGCCAAAGCCGCCGATTCCGTATGGTCCGGGCAGAGATGAGACGGGCATGAGGACGCCGCTTGCACGCTCCATGAATGCGCTCACC
>JAXJEC010000035.1:0-4008 GCA_036301625.1 Collinsella sp.
CGCTCTCACGCGCCACGGGGCTGCCCACCACGTTGGTGATGCCGAAGACCTTGGCGCCCTTGATGCGCGCGTCGCGGATGGCGGCGAGAGTGTCGGCCGTCTCGCCCGACTGGGACACGGCAACGACAAGTGTCGTCGGCGTGATGATGGGGTTGCGATAACGGAACTCGCTGGCCGCCTCCACCTCGGTGGGGATGCGAGCCCAGCCCTCAATGAGATTCTTGGCAATGAGGCCAGCGTGATAGCTGGTTCCGCAAGCGATCACGTAGACGCGGTCGATGTCGTTGAGTTCCTCGAGCGAAAGGCCCAGCTCGTCGATGTCGAGCTCGCCGGCCGGCGTCATACGACCAACCAGCGTGTCGCGCACGACGCGCGGCTGCTCGTGGATTTCCTTGAGCATAAAGTCGGGATAACCGCCCTTTTCTGCCATGTCCAGGTCCCAGTCGATGTGGGTGACCTTGGGCTCGATAACGTTGCCGGCCTCGTCGGTATACTCGACGCCTGCGGGCGTAAGCTTGGCAAACTGACCGTCCTCGAGCACCACGACATCGCGGGTGGCGTCGATGAGCGCGATGACATCGGAGGCAACATAGGCGCCGGTCTCGCCCGCGCCGACCACGATCGGGGAATCCTTGCGGGCCACGGCGATCACGCCGGGCTCGTCAGCGCACACGGCGGCCAGACCATAGGCACCGACCACGTGGGTGCACGCCTCGCGCACGGAGGCCATCAGGTCGTGCGTCTCGGCATAAGCCTCTTCGATCAGATGCGCGAAGACCTCGGTATCGGTCTCGCTCTTAAAGTGGTGGCCGCGGCCCTCCAGCTCTTCGCGCAGCTCGGCGAAGTTCTCGATGATGCCGTTGTGGACGATGGCGATACGACCGTCACAGCTGGTGTGGGGGTGAGCGTTAACGACGGAGGGCTTGCCGTGGGTGGCCCAACGGGTGTGGCCGATACCGCAGGTAGCGTCGCTGTCGATGTTGGAAAGCTCGCTCTCCAAGCCCGCGACCTTGCCCACGCGGCGGATGACATCGAGGTGTGCCGCGGCGCCCTCGCCCACCTCGAGCGCGACACCCGAGGAGTCATAGCCGCGATACTCCATACGCTTGAGGCCCGTGACCAGGATGTTCTTTGCAATATCAGAGCCGGTGTAGCCGACGATTCCGCACATAGGATAAATCCCTTCGTTCGCGTGACTGCAAGACGTCCACGCACGGGAGGCGCTGAGACGTATAACGTTCGAGTATTGTACTCACGCAAGCACAAGCTGATATACCAGAAGTGGTATCTCAACTTAGATACCACCCGATGCACACACATCCAGCCGGTCCAAACCACCACAATGGTACCTGCCCCCTTCGTGGTGGTCGCGCTGGCAACGGCGTTTCCCCAGATAAACCTGCCAAAATAAACCTGTCCCTTTTTGGTAGGTTTGGGATGCTACAATCTGGCTTGTACTTGAAACGCATCAAAGGGGCCGCTATGGCAAAGGTAAAAATCAGCGACGTCGCGCGCGAGGCCGGGGTTTCGTTGGGCACGGTTTCCAACGCGCTCAACCACCCCGAAAAGCTGCGCCCCGAGACCCTCAAGCTCATCAACGAGACCATCAATCGCCTTGGCTACCTGCCCAACCAAAGCGCCCGTCAGCTCGCGGGCGGCGCCACCAAGTCCTTTGGCCTGGTGCTCCCCCGTCTCGATCACGGCTTTTCGCTCCAAATCGCCAGCGGCGCCCACAACGAGGCCCGCAAGCACGGCTACGACTTGCTCATCGCCAACGCCGATAACGACGATATTCTCGAGGATCATTACCTGCGCTACTTTATGGGCACCCAGATGTCCGGCGTCATGGTTCAGCCCATGGCATCCCCCGACTGGCACCCCGCCATGACCAAGATGCCCGTGCCGATCGTCCATCTGGACATCCATTGCTCCGAGCCCGGCTACTACGTAGCGGCCGACAATGAGGCCCAGGGTCGCATCATTGCCGAACTTGCCATCGCCCGCGGCGCGCACCATATTGTCGTCGTCGGCCGAGCAGCATTTATGCAACTCACCCTGCGCGTCCTTGGCATTCATAAGGCGCTCGCCCTGCACCCCGATATCAAGATCGAAGTCATCGACGCCGGCGAATGGAATACCGCCGCCGACGGCTACGGCATCGGTGCCCAAATCGCCGAGCGCCCCGCGGACGAACGTCCCGATTTTGTCGTCGGCCTGACCGATGTGTTGGCCTCGGGCGTCGTTTCGGCACTGGTCGACAAGGGCATCTCTGTCCCCGGGCAAGTACGCGTGGCCGGATGCGACGGCAACCCGCTCGCTTGGAGCGGATCGGTCCCGCTCACTACGGTAGCGCCCCCGGGCTACGAGATTGGCCGCAAGGGCGTTCAATTGCTCATGGAGCAAATTGAGAACAAGGCCCCGGCAAAGACCAAGCATATCCGTGTCGGCTCCGCAGCGCGTACCGTCACCGCAGTCGCCGCCGAGGATATCAACCGCCAAGAACTGGTACGTCCGTTCCTACTGGAACGCGCCAGCACCCAGGCAAGCAGCCAGACCGACGCCACGGCCATCAACCTCGGTGCGTATCTATAGCACGCCCGCGAGTATGCTAAGTCGCCGCTTAAGCAAAAGGGGCCCGACCATTGCCGGACCCCTTTTGCTTAAGCGCAAACGTGAGCAATCGCTCGTTTCAACGCCGCAATTGTCTAGCGCACGGCCTTGACCGCCGCCGCCAGGTCGAACAACGTATCGAGCACGGCCTCGCAGCCATCCACCACGTCCTGCGGCAGCGGCACAATATCGGGGACGGCAAAGACGTGGCAGCCGGCCGTGATGCCCGAGACGCAACCATTGCGCGAATCCTCGACCACGGCGCACTCCTCGGGGGCAAAGCCCGCACGCTCGCAGGCGAGCAGATACATCTCGGGGTCGGGCTTGCCGTGCACGACGTCCTCGCCACACGTTACCGTTTCAAACTTGTCAAAGAGGCCAACCATCTTAAGGTTGCGCTCGGCCGTAACGAGGCGCGACGACGTCGCTAGACCAACGTGATAGCCCGCAGCCAGCAGCTCGTCTAGGCACTCGGCGGCGCCGGCCTTAAGTTCCAGTTCGGTCTTGACCATCTCGTCGCGAATCTCCTTGTGGCGACGATAGATCGCCTCGGTGGTTTCGTGGCTGCCATAATGTTTATCGAGGATGTCCATAACATCGGGCAGCGTGCGGCCGATAAACTGATGGATCAGCGCTTCATCAATCGCGAGCCCCAGCTCAGCGGCACCTGCCTTCCAGGCCTTAATCCCCAAACGCTCGGTATCGACCAGCGTTCCATCCATGTCAAAAATAACAGCCTTGATCATATCGGTCCCCCATCGACTCTCGCTGTCGCGTTGCTGTAACTCTACCGCATTTGGCAACTTGTATATAACGTATATACCATATTGCACTTTCGTTACATAGGTAGAAGTCTTATGGCAAGTAACGCATTAGGATTATAGTTTTCGATCGAGTACTCAACGATAAGGACCGTTTCATGATTTTAGACACCACGGCACCCGCAGAGGAGCTTCAAGACAAGCTATCGGCGCTCGAACAGCTGCTTTTGGCATACGGGCGCGTGGCTATCGGGTTTTCCGGCGGCGTTGACAGCAGCTTTTTGGCCGCCGTATGCGCCCGCATCATGCCTACCAATACCCTCCTCGTCCATCTCACCACGCCGCTCATCGGCACGCCCGAGCAGGCCTCGTTTGAGCGGTCCGTTGATGGACAAGCCAATGAAGGGGCACATTTTAAGCTCCCCGTGCTCAATCTTTCGGTCGATCAGCTGCAGCTCCCCCAAGTAGCCTGCAACGATGCTAATCGCTGCTACCACTGCAAGCACGCCGGCTTTACCGCCATCGTCAACCACGCCAAGTCGCTCGGCTTTCCCACCGTCATCGATGGCAGTAATGCAAGCGATCGCGGTGACTACCGCCCCGGCATGCGTGCGGCAGAAGAGCTCGGCGTACGCTC
>JAXJEC010000036.1:0-2912 GCA_036301625.1 Collinsella sp.
CCATGGATCCAGCGGCGGAAGGTGATGCCGTTGGTCTTGTTGGAGAACTTCTCGGGATAGATCTCGTAGAACGGATGAAGCTCGGTGTCCTCCAGGATCTTGGTGTGGAGGGCGGCTACGCCGTTGATGGAGAAGCCAAAGTGGATGTCCATGTGGGCCATGTGGACGGTGTCGTGCTCGTCGATGATGGCGACGCGCGGGTCATCGTGCTCGGCCTTCGCGATCTCATCGAGCTTGACGATAATGTCGGCGATGGCAGGGGAGACCTTCTGCAGGCTGGCGAGCGGCCACTTCTCGAGCGCCTCGGCAAGAATCGTGTGGTTAGTGTAGGCGACCATGGAGCGTACGATGGTCACGGCCTCGTCAAACTCGATGCCATGCTCGGTGGTGAGCAAGCGAACGAGCTCGGGGATGACCATGGTGGGGTGCGTGTCGTTAATTTGGACCACGGCGTAGTCGGCCAGATCGTGCAGGTTGCTACCGCGCTCGATGGCCTCGTCGATCAAAAGCTGAGCAGCATTGCTCACCATAAAGTATTCCTGGTAGATGCGAAGCAAGCGGCCCCGCTCGTCGGAATCGTCGGGGTAGAGGAACAGGGTGAGGTTCTTGGCGATCTGGGTCTTGTCAAAGTCGATAGAGCTGCCGGGAACCAAGCCGTCGTCGACGCTTGCCAGATCGAACAGGCGCAGGCGGTTCTTGGCGGGCTGGGCATAGCCGGGCACATCGATGTTGACGAGCTTGGAGGTGACGGCAAAGTCGCCGAACTCGACGGTGTAGGAGCGGTCGTCTTCGATCAGGATGTCCTGCTCGCCGAGCCACTCGTCGGGGACGGCCTTTTGCTGGTTATCGACAAAGCGCTGGCGGAACAGGCCGTAGTGGTAGTTGAGACCCACGCCGTCGCCGGTAAGGCCCAGCGTGGCGATGGAGTCTAAAAAGCATGCAGCCAGACGGCCCAGGCCGCCGTTGCCCAGCGAAGGCTCGACCTCAAACTCCTCGATCTTGTTGAGGTCGTGGCCGGCGGCGACGAGCTGGCCCTTAACCTCGTCATAGATGCCAAGGTCGATCATGTTGTTGATGAGCAGCTTGCCGATCAAAAACTCGGCAGAGATGTAGTAGAGCTTTTTCTTGCCGTTGTTGAGCGGGCAGGCGGCGGAGCGCTCCTGCACGAGCTTGACCAGCAGCTTATAAATGTGACGGTCATCGAGTTGCTCAAGCGAAGTTCCAAAGGACTGCTCGGCGAGTTCTGCGAGATTGATACGGGGCATGTTTCCTCCTGTGATGGGTTGATTACATGTCAGAAATTCAAAAGAAGCCCGCGCGAGGGATTGGGGTGGCCTCGCGCGGGAAAAGCAAGCGCGTCCGCACGATGGAATGGGGTCGGGTGCGGTGGCTCCTATTGGGGAAGCTCAATTTCGGCTTCCGACGGGATGCGGAAGTAGGTCTCGGTCCAGTCGGTGAGTTTGTGCTCGAGCTCGCGGGTGATGGCGCCATCGAGCATGCGCCAGGTCCAGTTGCCGCCCAGGGTGGCGGGAGTGTTGATGCGCGCCTCGTTGCCCAGGTTAAGCAGGTCTTGCATGGTGTAGATGCAGGTATCGCTTACGCTGGCGGCGATGGTGCGGTTGAGTGCATCGGCCATGGGCTCGCCGGCCTGCTGGTGGGTGTACAGGGCCGCCTGCTCGCGCTGACGCGGGGTGGCCGTTCCCTCAAACCAACCGCGCGCCGTCTCGTTGTCGTGTGTGCCCACATAGGCGACGGTGTTGGCAATGTAGTTGTGCGGCAGGTAGTACGAGTTGGTGCCCTCAAAGGCGAACTGCAAGATCTTCATGCCGGGGAAGCCCGAGTTGTCGCGCATGTCGATGACGCCGGAGGTGAGGAAGCCCAGGTCTTCGGCGATGATGGGCAGCGTGCCGAGCTTTTCCTCGAGCGTCTTGAAGAGCTTGAGCCCGGGGCCCTGCGTCCACGAACCGTAAGACGAATCGGGTGAGGAGAACGGCACTTCCCAATAGGCCTCGAAGCCGCGGAAGTGATCCAGGCGGATGACATCGTACATGTCGAGGGCGGCGCGGATACGGCCCTCCCACCAGGAGAAACCGTCGGCCTCCATGGCGTCCCAGTCATAGATGGGGTTGCCCCAGTACTGGCCGGTGGCCGAGAACTGATCAGGCGGCGTTCCCGCGACGCTGACGGGATTGCCGGCGGCGTCGATTTTAAAGAGCTCGGGCGTGGCCCACATCTCGACGGAGTCGCGCGAGACATAGATGGGCAGGTCGCCGATGATCAGGATGTCGTGCTCGTTGGCATAGGCCTTGAGGCGGCTCCACTGGCGATCGAAGAAATACTGCGTCATCTGGTGGTAGAGCATGCGCTCGGGATGGGTGGCGCAGACCTTGGCGGATGCCTCGCCGCGGCGGCGGAGCTCCTCGGGCCACTCCCAAAAGGCTTTGAGTCCGCACTCCTCCTTCACGGTCATAAACTCGCAGTAGGGAATGAGCCAGTCCTCGTTTGCCTGGATAAAGTCGTCGAAATCGGCCGGCTTGTCGGCAGCAAAGCGCTCAGCGGCTCGATCGAGAATCTGACGGCGGCCAACAAAGATGGCACCGTAGTCGACGTTGCTGGGGTCGGAACCAAGGAAGACGCCGTCGATGTCACGCTGCTCCAGATAGCCGGCTTCGATAAGCTCGGCAAAGTCGATCAAGTTGGGGTTGCCTGCGCGGGCCGAGAACGACTGATAGGGCGAATCGCCATAGCTGGTCGTCGTAAGGGGCAGGATTTGCCAGTAATGTTGTTTGCACGAGGCGAGAAAATCGACGAAGTCGTAGGCATTCCAGCCAAAGCCGCCGATTCCGTATGGTCCGGGCAGAGATGAGACGGGCATGAGGACGCCGCTTGCACGCTCCATGAATGCGCTCACC
>JAXJEC010000037.1:0-33921 GCA_036301625.1 Collinsella sp.
GGCGTGCACGCGGTAGTAGACGTCGTAGTCCTTGGCGAGGGAGCCCGTGAGCCTCAGGCGCACGGCCTCGACGGCGCGGCCCTGGCCGGTGGTGCCGCCCTCGGAGGCCGAGGGGGTGTCCCAGCCCTGCCAGCCGACGCCACTTACATTGGCGTTAATTTGCACAGAGCCATCTTCAACGGGATTCAAGATGCTGACCTTAAGATCCTCCACTGATTTAGACTGCCCCGTTGTGCCAGCCGTAGATCCGTCGCGCTTGCTGCTCATCCAGCCAATATTCGAGACATGCGCCTCATACTGAATATGCATCTTGCTGTCATCTACGTTGAGAAGAGAACCGTTGAAGCAGTAGTTCATGTCACAGCGTCCGTTGACGCCCGGGACATTGCCACTGCTTGAATACTGCCAGAAACTGTAGCTGCCAGCATAATCGCAACGCCAATTATATTGAGCGACCCAATGGTCATAACCGCTCAACGACGGAGAATTCAGGTAGTTGTTAAGCCAGTTAAGGTTCGCATAGATACCCGACTTAAAGCCAACGGCCTCCATACGGTTGCAAAAAGCCTGCGCAATCTGGGTAAGCTTATCCTTGCTGAAATCCGGATCTTGCAAGATATAGCTATCCTCAAGATCATAATAAACGGGAAGCGACGGATGATGGCCGCCGAGCCAAGCAAGTGTCCTGTCGGCCTCTTTATTGGCATCCTCTACAGAACGGGCGTAGGAGTAGTAATACACGCCATAAGGAATGCCGAGGCGTTCACATTCAGCAGCGTTCCTTTCAAAAGAATCGTCAGGTTTTCCGTAAACCGGACCGACCTTGAGAATGGCAAAATCAATCCCCGCGGCCTTAACCTTATTCCAATCAACAGTTCCTTGATGATTGCTGACATCGATGCCGCGCGCAACAGCGCCATTGGGCAAAGGATCGTCAGTTAAAGACTGCGCATCGATGTCGCCATTGTCAGAATCGATAAGCACGCCGTTTTCGAAACGCCAAGAGTTCGGTTCCAAAGAGTCGGCTTCGCAGGAATTCATTTCAGTGGAATCATCGGTTGGGGCTTCACCGTTTGACTCGTCAACACGAGACTCTTCGATGCCAATTCCAGGCTGTTCGCCTGAATCAGAGTCTACACCCCCATCAGGACGAGCAGCATTTGCATCGTCACCATACCATTCGGTTACACCCTGAGAACCCGAGGCATCGTCCTGCGCTCCCTGAGAGCTTGCACCTTGAGATTCGTACTCGTTCGATGTTTGCGAGACCGACTGCTAAGCAGCGGCGGCCTGGACCGACAGCGCATACGCGCTGTAAGGCTGAATGATTTGCGACCAGCCCATCAATAGCGTACAAACCAAAGCAGCAGACGCTTTAAGACGTTTCATGCATATCCCCCGAGACAGTAACCACAGATAAAGAAACGAATACTAGCTATATTACCACACTTCCATACAGGCATTTAAAGCTTAGGAAAGCACCAGTTAGCACACAGTCAAAAAGAGGCGCTCCTGCAACGGAGCGCCTCAACAGACTCTATGCGAAAGGCCTAGCGGCACCGATTACACGACCTGGAGCATTGACCGAGCGCTCGGTCACACCGATCCCAGGCCACGAATCAATGATTCGACCGTTTCCGATATAGATTCCAATATGGCCCTGGTAGTAGACCACATCTCCCCTCTGCATAGCAGAAGTGCTAACCGGCATAAACGTGTTGTTGCGATACCAATTCATGGAGTTGTAGGTTTGCTCGGGCAACCAACGATGGTTATACGGGTTATACCAACCCATATCCATGCCAGTCGCATACAGACATTGCAGCACTAAGCCCGAACAATCAACCGCATCCCCCGGCCAAGAAGACCAAGGCTCGATATAACGCGTCCCGATATATTCACGAGCACGCTGGACGAATGCGTTGATGCAATCCTGTCGCGAAGCGTTGTAAGGAATTCGAGAAGGCGTGACATACGTAAAGTAACCGGTGCAATACGAAGGAAGCTGCACGCTATTGCAACTAACCTTTGGATAAGATCCCGGGGTCTGATACCCCATATAACGATAGGTCTCAAAATACGAATCAGACGTAGAGCCTGGTGCGGAAGCGCCCTTGGGAACAATCTTTACCTGTAATGCCTGAACAGGAATGCCAAGCTTCGTGGTGCCCGCCGGTGATCCATTTTTGGTCCAGCCAAGCCATCCGTAATTTGACACGTGGACGCGATACCAGACATCAAAGTAATTCGAAACGTCACCAGTCAAATTAATCTTCACAGCTTGGATTTGTTGTCCCTGTCCAATGGTTCCCGCTGTGGCTCCATCTGAGACAGCAGATTGCCAGCCGATATTGGATACGTGGGCGGAATACGAAATGCCACCGTTCATGGAACTATCGGAAAGGGAGAGTTGCATTGCCTCCATGGCACGGTTCTGCCCAACCGTTCCGGCAACACCGCCATTGCCAACAGACGCTTGCCAGCCAAGACCGGAGCAATTTGCCTTAGCGGATAGCCCAGGAAGCTGGATCAACGCAGCATGATCTTGAACGGGAGCGTCGGACGAACCCTTGGCAACCAACTTAATTTGAATTGCCTCGGCCTGCTTAGACAGCCCAACGGTGCCAGCTGCGGCGTCATTTTTAGCCCAACCAAGCCAACCATAATCCGCCGCATGAATACGGTAGTAAATATTGTATTTTGACGAGTCGTTGCCAGTGAGCCTTAATTTAACCGCCTGAATTGCGAGGCCCTTGCCAACAGTGCCAGCATAGGAAGCACCCGAAACGTATGGCTGCCAACCGATATTCGCAACGTGTGCTGACACTTCAACGGAGGCATCGATGCCCTGCGTCGAAATATACAACGCCTGCAGAGAACGAGACATGCCCGTCTGGCCGGCAGTTTCGCCATTGCCAACGGGAGCCAACCAGCCCGCAGAAGCAACGTGCGCCTGGGATACAAGACCGATTCCCGACGTTTCGGTAAATGCATTACCGGTAGAACCAGGGGCAGGTTGACCCTTACGAACAAGTGCAACATCTATGCCGCACAAACCGGAAGAACCACCAGAAACGCCACATGCCTGACCATTTGACGTCCAGCCCGTCCAGCCATTACCGGAATCGTATACTCGATACCAAATGTCATAATTGGCAGCAAACTGGCCGCTCAGCGACATTTTTATCGCTTTAATGGGTGCGCCGGATACCGCCTTGGCGGCGCCGCCATCCGATTCGGAAGCACCCCAGCCTGAATATGCATCCATAACGGCATAGGAAATTGACCCGTCATCAGTTTGGCCTGCAACGCTTAAGGCAATGGAGTTCAGCAGTTTGGCGCCCTTGCCTCCAATCGTAGCCTTTTGACCAGAAGATAAGCCAAGACTCTCCCCAGAAACGGCGGATCCGGAAACCGCAACAGCATCTAGATCGCCGATAAAGACCTTGCTCGAAGAGCCAGGCGCTGCTCCGCCTTTCTCCACAAGGATTACCTTTACCGCTTCGATAGCCTTGCCTTTACCGGCAGAACCAGCGGCAGCTCCATTACAAGCCCAATCGAGCCAGCCTATACCCGAGACATGAGCACAGTACCAAATGTCATATTTTTCAGCTGCCTCACCGGTTAGACGAATCTGAACGGCTTCGAGACGCTGAGACTTACCAGTCGTTCCACAGTGCCCCTCAGACCACTGTTGCCAGCCGACATTAGAAACATGGCCACGAAGCTCAATGGAGCCCGAGTGACCATACCAGCCAAGCTGAGCCTCAAGCGCCTCCATGGGGAGGCCCCTACCAGTTGTCCCGGCAACAGATCCGCCGCCTACGGGCGACATCCAACCAATATTCGACGTATGTGAGCGAACAGTGATTGAGGCAGGTTCATCGCTACGGCTCTTAAAAGGACAGGCGGTGTCGCCCGGGGCGGGGTCGCCCTTGGGCAGGACCGCGACCTGGACGGCCTGGACGGCGCGGCCGTAGCCCGCCGAGCCGGCGTCGGCGCCGTCGCACGCCCAGCCCAGCCAGCCGAACTCGGCGGAGTGGACGCGGTACCAGACGGTGTAGCGGGCCGACAGCTCCCCGGACAGCCTGACCCTCAGGGCCTCGACGGCGCGGGACTGGCCGGTGGTGCCGGCGGTGCCGCCGTTGCCGACGGCGGCCTGCCAGCCGACGTTGGAGACGTGGGCCTCGACGGACACGGCGTCGGCGCCGAGGGGCTCGCCGGTCGAGGCGTCGGACAGGACGAGGCGCAGCGCCTCGAGGGGGAGCCCCCTGCCGGTCGTGCCGGCGACCTCGCCGCCGGCGACGGCGCCCATCCAGCCGATGTTGGAGACGTGGGCCGAGTAAGAGAGCGAGACGGGCGCGGCCGCCTCGGACCGGGCGGGCTCCGCCTGGGCCCCGTCGGCCTGGGCGGTTTCGGCCTGGGCGGCCTCGTCCTGGGCGCCGGACTCCCCGCCGGCGGGCTGCGCCTCGCCGGGGAGCGGCTGCGTGTCCCCCGCCGCGGCGGGGGCGGCGTAGGCCGCGGGCCCGCACAGGGCCAGGGCGGCCGCGAGGACGGCGGCGGCCCCGGAAACTCGTTTCATGGAGCGTTTCATGGAAAATCCCCCTAATCTAGCAACGGTTTAGAGTCTACTAGATTGGGGGGACGGGGGCCAAGCCCGCACAGTTAGCGTCGGCGTGACGTCCTTCGTCTACAGCACGGTTAAATGCATCGAACAAATGGGCTGCTTCCTCGGGACGCGAGGAAGCATCTAAAACAGTGTTGAGAATGTCTCCCGCATCACGTCCGTGTGTCTCCGTCGCAGGAACCGACGTGGTCTCGCCATCAAGAATGCAAATATTGTCACGAGGCACTGAAGCCACGACAACCGGCGAATGCGTGGTCACGACAAACTGCACGTTGGGGAAGATGCGAACGAGGTCCTCCAGAATTCGTGCCTGTCAACGAGGGTGCAAATGAAGGTCGATCTCGTCAATCATTACCACGCCCGGCGTCTTGAGCACACGATCCCCTAGTGCGGGGTTCAACATCGCCATGCGATATGCGATGTCCGCAAAAAGGCTCGACGTGCCACGATATCCGTCGCTCATAGAGTGAATCCTATCGCGATGGTAACTACCATCGGCAGTGCTTATATGTAAACACCAGCTGGCCGAGTTCGGCATCAAAATCGACCATCGCGTCCACGGTAGAAGCAGCGGCATCAAAACATGAGGCCGGTGCCTTTTTAACCGCAGAGAACAGTGCGCTGTCACGCCTATTCTGCTACTCCCAAATGGATTGAGATTTAAACCATGCATTCATACGTGCATCGTTCGAAGATGCCTGTAGGGCACCTTCGAACCCACGCGTCCTGTTGGGCAACGATTGGTCTTTAGGTTCAGTCCGCGTCCACAATCGATCGGTCCCATAACGAGCAAGAATGGGAAGGACAACCGTCTCGCCACTGCCGACATTTTTATTGCAGCCGATCGCTGACATCCATTACAGGCGCAGCGTCAGCAATAGTCGTGCAGCCCTTGGCAGTATTAGGCGAACGCAACTAAAACCGTTGCAAACGCAATTAGGTATAATCCTCTCAAATCGCCTAGAGAAAGTGTTTGAATGCTGACCGTAATCGTGCCTACTTACAATGCCGAGCCGTATCTTTCTCAGGCTATAGGCAGCCTATTAAACGAAAAGAATATCGAACTGGAAATCCTCGCCATCAACGACGGATCCACCGACAACTCGCTCGCCATTATGCAAGAATTCGCTGCGCGCGACTCACGCGTTCGAGTGATCGATAAGGCAAACCAGGGTTACGGCGCAACCTGCAATCTGGGCATTCGCGAGGCAAAGGGCGACTGGATTGCCATTCTCGAGCCCGATGACTGGATCGAGCCCGGAATGTACTCCGACATGCTTGCCTTTGCCAAGCGCGAATTTGGCGATCCGAACACGCTCGATATTATTGAGACCCCGTATTGGATCATTCGCAACCCCGATACCCCCCAAGAGGTCAAACTACATTGCGCATATCGCGGTCGCATTAAACCCCCTCGGCAACCGTTCACCATTCACGACGCTCCACACCTGCTGGCCCACCATCCGTCCATTTGGTCGGCAATCTATCGTCGCGACTTCCTGATGCAAAACAATATCTGGTTTAAGGAAATCCCGGGTGCGGGCTGGGCCGACAATCCATTCCTTGTCGAAACGCTATGCCAGGCAAAGGCGATCGCTTACTGGCCCAAGCCGTATTACTGCTACCGCGAGGAAACACCCGAAAAGGCGGCCGCTCTGGCCAAGCGTGACCCCTTGATGCCGTTTAATCGCTGGAACGACATGGTCGATATTCTTAAGCGGCTCAACGTCACCGACTCCGCCGTCTGGACACCGCAAATCACACGCGGCTTCACCTATATGGGCATCATGATTGAGCACACCGGAATTGAGGGGCACCCCGAAATCGAGCGGGCAATCCACAAGATGTTCGAACGCATGCCGCAAGAGCTGGTATTTGCCAATCCTCGCGTTACCCCCGCGGCCAAAAAACTCTATGCCGAGTATATGGGCATCGCCGACCCTAAAATCAGCTACTGCGCATACGCCAAGGACCTCGTGGGCGAGGGCCTGTATAACGTATGGAACAAGGGGCCCAAGCAAACTCTAAAAATGATCACATCGCACTTTGGTTCATACAACGCACGCGCTGGAAAATAGTCTGATGGGCAGCAAAGCAAGCAGAAATACCTCCTTCGAAGCGCTGCGCTTGGTCGCGGTCGCCGGGATTGCCATATTCCACACGTTTCAATGGACCTTCCAAGCCGTCTGCACCGGCCTACCGGAATATGCGCCGCTCGCCGTCTTCCCTTACTCCGGCGCGCTCGGCTTTATTAACCTGCTGGGCTGTTGGGCCAACGAGGTCTTTTTTATGATCTCGGGGTACTTCCTTATACCTTCGGCGGTTCGTGCCCTCCAAAACGGGTCATCCGCACCGGGTCTCGCTCGTAAATCGTTTGCGCGGTTAAAGAAGATTGTCTTGCCCGCGCTCTTTTATTGCGCCGCCTGCCTGTTTGTTTCGATGTACGTCTATCCCCTACCCGAAATCTCGCTACACGAGATTGGCTGGCTTACGCTGGGCATCGAGTTTATCTGGGTCTACGCCGCCTCCGTATTGCTCGTCCCGGTGATTGCGATGATACGACAGCAGATCGGCGGCAAAAGGCCCCCGTTTGTCGTAGCGCTCCTCGTGCTCACAACATTTGGAATCAATTGCTACATTGCGGCGACGGCAAACGAAGCGGCCGGAATCGTTTTATGGCGCAAGCTCATGAGCGCCGTTACCTACCTGGTCGCGTTTATTGCGGCTGGAGAAATGCGCTTTGTCCTCGAATGCCACGGCAATGCATCCGGCGCTCAAAAATCCAAGATCGTGCTTATCGGACTTATTGCCGCCACCATCGCGCTCGAGCTCCTGCTATCGGCAAACAGCCAGTACGACGCGCTCTGGAAGCTCTCCTACAAGTCAACTTCCGTCATATCCTTTATCTTGGCCGCCGAATCCGTTGCCGCCGCAGCGCTCCATCAGCCGCGCCACAAAGTCCCAACTGCAGACAAGACAATCGCGTCTCTCGCCGCTGGAACGCTCGCTTTCTACGCCGTACAGCCGTTTACCTGCAACGTCTGGCGACCCATCTTTGACAAAGCAATCTACACCATGGCGACAGGCATCCAAACGGGAGAGCCCCGTCCAGCCGCCGCCATTTTGCTCGGAATCCTCATGAGCCTTTGTCTCGCGCTTGCCCTGCTCCTCGTGGATATCGTACGCAGGGCCGTGGTCGACGCCATCAAGGCTCGCATGAACAGCTAAGCAGCCTTCCGACTCCGCAGACCACGAAGCGCGCTAACACCCGAAGCAAATAGAGTCGCAAAGACAATCGCCCAGTTCTTGCAGCCAAATACCGGAATATGAACGATTGCATGGTCATGCATAGCAACGAAATAACCCAAAACAACAACCAGAGGCAGCGCCATGAGCAGTGAATGGATCAATACCTTTCGACGACGACCACCTTGCGCACCGCCCCGTATCGAAAATACGAGCACGGCAATCCAAATCGCCAATACGGCAGCAAACGAAACAAGACAAACAACGTTCGAGATCATCGCATAACCAGCAGTTGAGCAAATGGCGAACAGCTGCGGGCTCATGCTATAAAACTCCTTCAAAATCTGAGGCCAGTCAGCCTGGGGCAACAGTGACGAAGTCCCATGCGCAGACCAAAGGCCCATCTCGCCCAGAACGTTCGAAAAGACCTCGTCCCAGCCCAGCACAAACGCCGCGACAACCCATTTCATCGCCCAGGTAAACACAAACGAAAGCCCAAACCCAAAGAGCGCCTGCAGCATCGTGACGACGCAACGCTTGGAGCGCTCACCCTTGGGAAGCGCAATGAAGGCGAAAAAGCAATGCAGGGCGACAACTGCAGCAGGAATCGTTAAAAAGTCAAGAAACGAAAACACGGCCCCCGTCGCAATCGACCAAAGGACAAGACGGCTTGTAAAAGCCCGTGCGTTCGGAGCCGACCCCAAACGAAGACTCATGCAAGACATCATGATGAACGCCACAAAGAACGAGATGCACAGTAGCAGATCACCGATAAAATTGAAAAATAGATTGGTCGAGAACAACAGGATTGCAAGGAAACCCAACGTCACTGGCTTTGAAAACCGCTTCCGCAAGGCAACGTAAGCGTAAGCGGAGCCGGCAATCGCCAGAGCGACCGCAGGCACCACGACAACGTCGATACCGCCAATAAACAGGCAGACATTCGTAAGTAGCTGCCATCCATGCCAATACCGGTAATACTGCTGATGCGTAATCCCGCTGGCTTTCGTAACGTCATCAATCTCGGCAACAGCCATCGTCTTAAACGGAGAACCTTGGTCCTTTTGCTGTGCGACTTCAATGATAAAGCGATTGTTATCAAAGCAAACAGGACCAGCTGCAACACGGTGGTCGTAGACATACATGTCAGACAACAGGGCCGAGGACTCCGAACCCTGCGCATGCGACTCGATAACGGGCCTCGGCAGGCAATTCGCCGCGGTATTGCTCAGGACAAATGCAACCTGAAGAACCAAAAACAGCAACATGGCCTTGACGGGAAGGCTATCGGCAAAGGAAGCTAAACGAGTTTTATTCACAGGGCATCCAAACAGAAAGATCGCGTCCACAGGAATCGGCACCTATGTAATACCACAATGCGCGCTTGCAATCTCGCCACGCACACACGTCAACCAGGCTTGTAGCAAACGTTCTTGGTGATTAGCGGAACATTAGCCGCGGGCGCCCGCCTACGCTTACAATAGTCGTGTCCCATGGGACACGTTGTTTATTCCGCAGGGCCGATTTACTGCCCACGCGAAAGGATATTCTCGTTCATGACTTCCACCCTTCCCGCCCCCATCGACAAGCTCGCCATCGTCGTCGTTACGTACAAGCGCCAGGAACTCCTGGCCAACTTGTTCGACTCCATGACCGAGCTCACGGCAACGCCCTGGCGCATCGTGATTGTCGATAACGAGAATTCGTGCGAGACCGAGGCCATGTGCGCCGCATTCAACGAGCGCCTGGCCAACCTGTGGGGCATCGACACCGAGCAGCCTGACGCGCAGGGCGGCACCGACCGTGTCATCTACGCCCCGCAGCTCGAAAACGGCGGCGGTGCGGGCGGCTTCTCCGCCGGCACTAAATGCGCCTACGACCTGGGCGCTCAATGGTTCTGGGTGATGGACGACGACGTGCTCGTCATCCCCGAAGGCATCGAGCGTCTTGCCAAGTGGACCGACCGCTACGACGTCATCCAGGGTTCGCGCCTGGACTTTGACGGCGGCGCTTTCTTTTGGCAATACCAACTCATCCTTTCGCTCGGCATTCCCAACCCTGTCGCCAAGTGGGACCTGGGACCCGAGGGCTACCGCGCCATGAACCAGCTATGCTTTGAGGGCGGCATGTTCTCGCGCCGCGTGGTCGACAAGATCGGCCTGCCCGATGCGCGATTCTTCATCTACGGCGACGATGCCTGCTATGGTTACGTGGCCAGCCAGCACTTCCCCGCCGCCGTTGTGGCCGACGTGGTGCTCAAGCGCGCCCGCGCCGTCTCTAACTGGGATATCGCCGGCAAGCGCCAGCTTAACTCTACGAGCGACACCAACCGCTACTACATCATGCGCAACCGAGGCTTCCTCGCTCGCTATATGCAGATCTACGGTGACTACCACCCCATGCTGTTCCGCCTGGGCAATGCCGCGACCTTCTGCAAGGAATTCATTCGCCTGGCTGCGGTCGATAAGTGCTATAAGACCGGTATTCCGGCGCTGCGCCGTGGCATGAAAGACGCCCGCAAGATCATCAAGGATCCCAACTGGAAGCCCATGCCACCCATGAAGGACACCGAGTAACGGAAGCCGGAAACACCTCAGCGCTTAAAGCCGCTGGTACACCGTAGCCACATGCTGTCCATCAAACCCAAACCCCCAGCGCATGCGGCCAACGCCGGGTCGCGGCACACGGATTTCGTCGATGCCGTCGCGCTCTATGTCGAGCAGCGCCTGCACGGCCAGCAATTCTAGGCCCAGCGCATCCACACCGGGGTCATACATCATGTTGATCGTTATCAGCGGACGTTCATCGAGCATACCGATCGTATCGGCTATGTCGAACGCGGCGCCCGTAGGAAAAACCTGGATGTCCCAGCGATCCGCGCCACACTTTCGCCTCGAAGCAGGATTGGCATAGCCCGGCAATCCAAAGCAGAGTCCTTGCAAGAGTAGGTGATATGGCAGCGGTGTATCTGGGTCGGTCGCACCGATTCCCGCATCTCCCAAGATGCGGCTTAGCGCCCGCCTCACGGTATCCTCGTTCCCATGGCACAGCCCGTCGCGAAACGCATCGACGTCTCGAATGTCTTCTGCAGCGCACTCAAACCACTCAATAATCACTAGACGCAAGGCCTGGCGAAGCTCGTTATTGGGCAATCGCAAAGCACGGAAGCGATCGCCATGCTCTGGCTCCTCAGTCATATCCGTCGTGAGAAAACCGGACAGATACAGCGCTGTCCACATGCCATCGTCAGGCGAGACATCTGGCTCTGCAGTGCCCAAACAAAGCGGGGCCTCAGCGCACCCATGGGCCTCGAGCAAATCAAACAAGACCGAAAGGCGATCGAGATTCCACCCGGCAACTACCCTACTCAGGCAATCGGCATATCCATACAGATCGGCACGCACAGGCGCCGTGCAGCCTCGGCCCAGAAAACCGATCACACGCTCTGGACTCGAGCAATAGGCCCTGCCAAACCGATACCCCTCGAGCCATTCACGCGCATCATTCAGGTATTCCTCGCGCCCAGCATGATTCAAAAGAGCCTCGACCTCGGCATCCGAAAAACCGAACCAACGGTCACACCACGCCGACAGCGGCGTCGTCAGACAATACGAGCAGCCGCGCGAAGAAAGCGCCGCTTCGGCAGGACCGGGACACTCCCCCATCAGACACGTCAGCCGCAACGAATCGCGCGCAGTGGCAATGGCGTCAAACAGCGCACGGTCAAGTAGTTCTGCCGGATCGGCGTCGGAAGCGTCCCTCGCGCTCGCACGGCGAGACCACGCCGCATCGTACCCATCAACGAGCAATACAACCTGCTCATCGCAGGCAATCTCCAGCAGCTCTATGAGCACACCGAGCACCGAGTCAACCTCGTCCGCGCTCGCCACGCCACGCGCGACACGTTCGATGTGACGCACCTTATCTCGAGCTAAATCCGGAGCCTCCAAGAGCGCCAACAAGCGAGCGCACTCGCCCGAAAGGGCATCGCGCACGACGCCGGCAACAGCGGGGCCACGCCTCCCAGCGCCAGAAAAGTCCAGCGATATCACCGGATAGCAAGCATACTCATCCCGATAGCGCCCGCCGTTCGCATCCCAAATCTGAGCATCGGCAAACAAACGCTGACCAGAGCGACCGACCGCTGGACGCTCCAGAAAAGCCCTGAGCATCGACAAGTTCATGCTCTTGCCAAAACCCTCGGGTCGACAGCACACCACAACGGACGCGTCGCAGTCCAACACATCGGCAATAAACATGGTCTTGTCAACCAGCATGCAGCAACCAAGGGCCTCCGCATAGTCGTGTATGCCAATGGGCAAAACCGCATCGTCGGCACAGCCGATCAAGCGCACGCCAAAGCCAGCAGCACAATCAACATTTGCCTGTTCAGACACCAAAACGTTCCCCCCTAAATCGCAGCACGATGCCAATTGTAATGACCGCATTGCATGCACCGATGTCGCCGCGCGAACATATCGGGCAACGGTAGCAACAAGAGGTGTGAGGGGGCACAACTAATCGTTGCACAACAAAACGGGGCCCGACGCATTCGCACCGGACCCCGTCCCGACTCTTTAGTTATCTGGCAACCGAGAGGCTACTCCTCCGAGCCATCCTCCCCAGCAGCCTTCTTCTGCTGATCGAGTTTATGCTTACCGCTCACAATGAACGTAGCGCCCAGCGTAGCCAAGCTCGCACTGGCAAGGCTCGCCATCACGATCAAGTCGCCCGTCTTGGGCATGTTGCCGCCCGAGGACTTGGTAGCTGTAGTCGTCGTGGTCGTGGTGGTCACCGTTTTGGAGTCATTTTGCTCCTGGGCCTGGTTGTCAGTGTTGCCCCTACCGTTGTCCTCGACCTGCTGCTTTCCGTCCTTGGTCTTGCCCTTGTTCTCGTCCTTCTCCTCAGGTTCAGACTTCTTACCCTCGTCCTTCTTCTGAGCGGACTTCTCGTTCTTCTCCTCAGAACTAGAACCCTTATCGAATTCGGTCATCTCGGAAGCCTTGTCCTTGGAGTCGCCCTTTGCGGCTTCGGTCTTTTCCGTGGAAGCCTGATCAGAGTTGCCCTTGTTCTGGGCCGAGCCGTTATTGACGCCAGCCATCAGCGAAGAACCCAGCGTAGAACCAAGCTGCTCGGAGAAAGAAGGCTTCTTGTCCGGCGAAGCAACGGGAGCGTCCGGCGCTTTATTCGAGTCGTCCTTGGAAGCATCGGAATCAGGGGTTGCGTCAGAGCCGGAGCCGTTGTTAGAGCCGGTGTCAACGGACGAATCGCTTGAACCGGTGGATGAGTTAGAGGTGTCAGCGTCGGTCGAACCAGAAGCGTCGCTGTCCGTATTGCCGACAGAGCTTGAAGACGAATCGCCCGCAGCAGAGCCGTTCGAATCGGAGCCGTTCGAGGTAGAACCGTCGTTGGTAGTGCCACCAGCAGAGCCATTACCGTCAGCATCGGTCGAGGGCGCATCCATCTTGTCATCGTTGGCATCGTCACTCGAGTCGTCATTCGAATCAGGTGTCGGCGAGGGCGCCGGTGTGGGCTCGGGCTGCACGGGCGTCGCGGCGGCAGCCTCGTCCTCAGCGATATAAACCAAGCAGTCCTTTAGCTCATTGCGGTAGCGGTTCTTCCAGCCCTCGTGGTACTGGGGCTGGCTTGCATACTTGGTCGCCACGTTATTGACCACGCTGTTGGAAAGCGCCGTCACAAACTCGCGGTCGGACATATCGTTGGAAAGATTCGCCCAGCGGAAAAAGTCCCTGCAGCCACCGGTGCCGCACATGTTGGTAATGCTCCACACCATGCCCTTGACGCAATCGGCGCGGCCCGAAATATCAATACCCAGGCCGCTCTTGAGCCACGCCTCGGTCACCGCATAGTACGAGTTGTACGCATAGGCATCTTGAAGTGCTGAGAACTCAACAGGATCGGTGTTATACGCACCTTGGAAGGCATCCTGAGCGATATGGCCCAACTCGGTGAGCTGGCCGTTCTCGTACATGGCATTGCTCGTGTTGGAAATCTCGCTGCCGCGATCAATCGCATCCTTGAGCATGCTGTATTTTTCGGGGCTGTAGTTGTAAACCTGCTTCATAAACGGAATGAGCGACCAACGACGGTCGAACTGGTAATAGCCCAGTGCGTTATAGCCGTCACCATACGAAAATCCCTGGTTATAGTTGCCGTGGCTCTCGTATTTGGTGAAGTACTTCATCTCGGCGGTCACGTTGACAAACGAAACACCCTGAACCGACCTCAGCACGCCCGAGAAGGACTGCTGGGTGTAGAGACCCTTATCGATATCGGTGGCATCCGAGGCAACGCCCGGCGTGGGCTCCTCGGCAGCGGCGGGTGCCGGCGCGGAAACGGCGCCAAACGAAAGCGCCAGCGTCAGGCCCGCGACAATAGCAGAATGCTTGGGCTGCATAAGATCCTCCCTGCATTGGTGTAGTTAAAGTTCAGTTTGCAAAGATAAAATAAGTATTGCAGCTCGCCCGTTGTTGCACAACAACCCCTCGGTAAACGGCAACAACCCTCCGCGAAATCTTAAAGAATTAGACAAACTGGTCGTCGGGCGCCAACAGAAGCTCGCCGTAACGTTTCGTCAGCCCGTCTCTCAACTGACAGAAAGCGGGAATATAGACGTTCAAGATGCGCTGAATCAAATCTTGAGCGAGCTTGTTGTCGTAGATATGGACGTTCGTATTGCGGTCTCTGAGCATATCCAGCCAGGCTGCCTCATCAATAAAGTCGTAGAATCGGTAGGACTCCTTCAAGATGGCGCGAGGAGACCCCGACGCGGCAAGCGTGGCGCCCTCATACTCGAGCAGACGCTTAAGGAGCGTAATTGAGAGACCGAAAACCTGCTCATAGATATACGCACATCCGGAGACAACATAGTCGTTATCGAAATCTTGGAATCGAGCTGTCTCTAGCAGTGCCAACCGCGAATCAAAGGCTTCGTACGACTTCACGAAAGCCAGCCCCTACAGCTTAATGTCAAAGTTGATCTCGGGGACGGCGGCCAGGTCGGCCAACGTCACGCCGTCGACGTACTTTTCGATCACATCGTCCAGGCCGCGCCAGAACTTGACGGTGGAACACAGGTCACTGCGGGCGCAGCTGTTGTCGATGCCGTCGCACGCCACGGGCGCCGTGCTGCCCTCGACAGCGCGCAGGATGTCGCCGGCACGCACCTCGACCGGGTCCTTGGCCATCATGTAGCCGCCGCCCTTGCCGCGCACGCTCTTAAGCAGGCCCGCCTTCATAAGCGGACGAACCAGCTGCTCCAAATACTTTTGCGAGATATGCTCGCGGTCGGCAACCTCGCGCAGGGCAATCTTGCCCTCGGCGTCGCCCAGCGCCGCGATATAGATCATCAGCCGGAGGGCATAGCGGCCCTTAGAAGAAATGAGCATACCTACCCTCCCATCGTTACTGGGACAAAACCAGGCTTGTTTGTCCCAAATCCTATGCACGCGGGGCAAACAAACCTGATTTTATGTCCCTCATCTAAAAAGTCGAGTGGATTAGTCGGATTTTCCCTTGACTAACGCCGAACCCATAGTAACTTTATTCCGAGAAGATTCCTAGGGTTTAGTACACCTATGAGTACACCATATACAGAGAGGGACAGCATGAGCGCAAATCCGCTGCTTTCCATCGAAGGTCTGACCGCCTCCGTGGACGAGAAGACCATCCTCCACAACGTCAACCTCAACGTCGCCGCCGGCGAGACCCACGTGCTGATGGGCCCCAACGGCGCCGGCAAGTCCACCCTCGGCCACCTGGTCATGGGCGACCCCGTCTACACGGTCAACGACGGCCGTATCGTCTTTGACGGCCAGGACATCACCGAGCTCACCACCGACAAGCGCTCGCGCGCCGGCCTGTTCCTGAGCTTCCAGGCCCCGGTCGAGATCCCGGGCGTGCCGCTGTCGAGCTTTTTGCGCGCCAGCATCGCCGGCCGTCCCGGCCTGGAGATGAAGGGCAAGGAGTTCCGCCGTCGCGTCAAGGAGCTCGCGGCCGAGCTCAACATGGATACCGCCTACCTCAACCGTGAGCTGGGCGTGGGCTTCTCGGGCGGCGAGAAGAAGAAGGTCGAGATGCTCCAGCTTTTGCTGCTGCAGCCCAAGCTCGCCATCCTGGACGAAACCGACTCAGGCCTGGACGTCGACGCCCTGTCAACCGTCAGCCACGGCATGGACGCCTACCGCAAGAGTTGCGACGGCTCCATGCTCATCATCACGCACAACACGCGCATCCTGGAGCACCTGGATGTCGACCGCGTCCACGTTATGGTCAAGGGCCACATCGTGCGCGAGGACGACGCCTCGCTCATCCCCTGGATCGACAAGAACGGCTTTGAGACCTTCGAGCGCGAGGCCGCCGAGCAGCGCGCCCAGGCCGAGGCCGCCGCTGCCGAGCAGCAGGCGTAAAGGGGCGACGCAATGACCAAGAACCGCACCGAGGTCGCGGACATCGACCGCAGCCTCTACGACTTCACCTATGGCGAGGAGGGATTCGAGCGCCTCGACGCCGGCATCACGCCCGACATCGTGCGCGAGATCAGCGCCAAAAAGGACGAGCCGCAGTGGATGCTCGACCTGCGCTTAAAGTCCCTCGAAATCTTCAACCGCTTCCCGGATCCGACGTGGGGCCCCTCCATCGAGGGCCTGGACATGGACAACATCGTCACCTACGTCAAGCCCAACACCGACCAAAAGCACGACTGGCAGTCGGTGCCCGACGACATCAAGAACACCTTTGAGCGCCTAGGCATCCCCGAGGCCGAGCGTAGCTACCTGGCGGGTGTCGGCGCGCAGTACGACTCCGAGCTCGTCTACCACAACATGCAGGACACCGCGTCCAAGATGGGCATCGTCTACTCCGGTATTGAGGAAGCCCTGCACGATCCGCAGTGGGAACCGCTCATCCACGAGAAGTTTATGACACTCATCCCGCCCACCGACCACAAGTTTGCGGCCCTGCACGGCGCCGTATGGTCCGGCGGCTCGTTTGTCTACGTGCCCAAGGGCACCAAGCTCGATTTCCCGCTGCAGAGCTACTTCCGCCTCAACGCCAAGGGTGCCGGCCAGTTTGAGCACACGCTCATCATCGTCGAGGACGATGCCGACCTGCACTTTATCGAGGGTTGCTCCGCGCCCAAGTACAACGTTGCCAACCTCCACGCCGGCGCTGTGGAGCTCTTTGTGGGCAAACGCGCACACCTGCGCTACTCGACCATCGAGAACTGGTCCAAGAACATGTACAACCTCAACACCAAGCGCGCGCGCGTGGACGAGGACGGCGACATCGAGTGGATCAGCGGCTCCTTCGGCAGCCACGTGGGCTACCTCTACCCCATGAGCGTGCTCAACGGCCGCCGCGCCCGCTCGAGCTTTACCGGCATCACCTTTGCCGGCGCCGGTCAGAACCTCGACACCGGCTGCAAGGTCGTGCTCAACGCGCCCGATACCTCGGCAACCGTCGAGACCAAGGGCATCTCCAAGAGCGGCGGCATCCAGACCTTCCGCAGCTCTATCGTGGCCACGCCCAAGGCCGAGGGTTCCAAGGCAACCGTGAGCTGCCAGTCGCTGATGCTCGACGACCAAAGCCGCTCCGATACCATCCCCGCCATGGACATCCGCGCCAAGAACGTCGACATCGGCCACGAGGCCACCATCGGCCGCATCGGCGACGACAAGGTGTTCTACCTGATGAGCCGCGGTATCTCGGAGGAAGAGGCCCGCACCATGATCGTCAACGGCTTTGCCAACCCGGTCTCCAAGGAGCTGCCGCTGGAGTACGCCGTCGAGATGAACAACCTGATCAAGCTCGAGATGGAAGGAGCGATCGGATAATGAAACGGGAAGCCAACACTGCTGCTACCACGCTCGAGCAGGTCAATGCGATGCCCGCAGCAACCTGGGGCTGGTTGAAAATGAACCAGACTAAGCTCGAGCTTTCGGACGAACTTGTCGCCGCTCCCGCCGAGGCCGTTGAGGTCGAGGGCCTGGACGAGCAGTTCGCCGGCTCGGCCGACGTCTTCGACGCTGCCATGGACGCCATGGCCGAGCGCTTCCCTGAGCGCCGTACCGCTGCCCCTGGCGATGCCGCCGATCGCGCCCGCATCACGCCCGAGACCGAGCTCGACGTGCCCGCCACCTCTGTCTACCAGGCCGGCGCTATCAAGCTCGAGGAGGAACTCTCCCCTGCCGAGGCCTTCGAGACCGGTATGGGCGAGGCTGCCTACACCTACCTGGCCGACCACGCCACCAAGCGCATCGTCATCGATGTGCCCGCGTACCAGCACGCCACGGTTACTGCACGCGTGAGCGGCGTCGACGCAGCGGCTGCGATTGCCGCCATCGACGTCGTCGCCCGCCCGCAGGCAACGCTCGACCTGCAGGTCGCCCTGGACTCCCCCGTTGCCGGCGAGGGTGTCGTGGGCTCCGTGCTGCGCGCGTGTGCCCACGAGTACGCCACCGTCAACGTGACCTGCACGCAGACGCTCGACGACAGCTGGATCGCACTCGACGACACCGGCCTGTTCCTAGACGAGGGCGCGCGCGTCAACGTGCAGCACACCGTCCTGGGTGCCGGCGCCAGCGCCACCGGCCTTGCCGGCGACCTGCTGGGCGACACCGCCAAGGTGACGATCGATACCGATTACCTGGGTGCCCGCGAGCAGGTACGCGACTTTAACTACGAGCTGCGCCACCGCGGCCGCAAGACCGAGTGCGAGATCGACGCCAACGGCGTGCTGACCGGCACATCCAAGAAGGTCTACCGCGGCACCATCGACCTCGTACACGGCTGCAAGGGCGCAACCGGCACCGAGCGCGAGACGGTGCTCTTGGCCAACAAGGGCGTCGACAACAAGACCGTCCCCGTCATCCTATGCGACGAGGACGACGTCGCTGGCAACCACGGCGCCACCATCGGCCACGTCCGCGACGAGCAGCTGTTCTATCTCGCCTGTCGCGGCCTTGACCAAAATGCCGCCGAGGACCTGTTCATCCGCGCCAAGCTGGAGGACGCCGCGCTTTCCGCCACCGATGAGCGCACCCGCGCCGCCGTCGTCCGTCTGGGCAACAACCTGATCGATAACTTTGAAGAGGAGCTCGCATGATCGATACCGAGCACGTTAAATGCGATACCTGTACCGCACCGGAGCCTATGGAGCTCGACGCCAGCGACGAGGCCTCGCGCGGCTGGCCTACCGTCGACATCGAGACGAATCCCTACAAGGCGCAGTTCCCGCTGTTCCAGCAGCATCCCGAGATCGCCTTCCTCGATAGCGCCGCCACCGCGCAGCGCCCCGCTTGCGTGCTCGACGCCGAGCGCGACTTCTACCAGCGCATGAACGCCAACCCCCTGCGCGGCCTGTACTCGCTGTCCGTCGAGGCCACCGATGCCATCGCCAAGGTCCGCCAGCAGATCGCCGACCTCATCGGCGCCTCCCAGGCCAACGAAGTCGTCTTCACCCGCAACACGAGTGAGTCGCTCAACCTGGTCGCCAAGAGCTTTGCGCCCACGGTGCTGGAGCCCGGCGACGAGGTCGTCATCACCATCATGGAGCACCACTCCAACCTGATTCCGTGGCAGCAGGTCTGCCGCGAGACCGGTGCCAAGCTCGTCTACCTCTACCCCACCAAGACCGGCCAGCTCACCACCGAGGAGGTTCTGGCCAAGATGGGTCCCAAGACCAAGATTTTGGCCGTGGGTCAGGTCTCCAACGTACTAGGCGTCGAGAACCCGGTCAAGAACCTCGGCAAGCTCGTGCACAAGTATGGCGGCTATCTGGTCGTCGACGGCGCGCAGTCGCTTCCGCACATGCCGGTCAACGCGGCCGATCTGGGAGCCGACTTCTTTGCCTTTAGCGCGCACAAGGCCATGGGCCCCATGGGTATCGGCGTGCTGTGGGGCAAGATGGACCTACTTAACGCCATGCCGCCCATGCTCACCGGCGGCGAGATGATCGATTCGGTCACCGAGCAGGACGCCGTTTGGGCACCCGTCCCCGAGAAGTTCGAGGCCGGCACGCAGGACGCCGCCGGCATCTTCGCCACAGGCGCCGCTCTCGACTACCTCGTCAACACGGTGGGCTACGAGAACATCCAGGCCCGCGAGCAGGCACTCGTCCATTACCTGATGGGCGAGCTCATGCAGCTCGACTTTGTCCAGATCATCGGCTCCATCTACTGGGATAACCATCACGGGGTCGTGAGCTTTAACGTCAAGGGCATCCACCCGCACGACGTCGCGAGCATCATGGACATGGACGGCGTGTGTATCCGCGCCGGCCACCACTGCGCACAGCCGCTGCTTACCTGGCTGGGCGTCGAGAACCTCGCCTGCTGCCGCGCCAGCGTGGCTTTCTACAACGACAAGGCCGACATCGACAAGTTCATCGCCGGCCTGCATCACGTTTGGAGCACGTTTAATGGGTAATCTGTACACCTCCACCACGTTTACGGAGCACAACTCGCACCCCGACTACAAGTACGAGATGGACGCCCCCACGCACGAGCACGACGGCATCAACCCCAGCTGCGGCGACGAGCTCACCTTGCAGCTGCGTGTCGAGAACAACGTGATCGAGGAGGCCTCGTTTACCGGTCACGGCTGCGCCATCAGCCAGGCCAGCGCCGATATCATGGCCGACCTCATCACCGGCGAGACGGTCGAGGAGGCTCGTCGTCTGGCAGGGCTTTTCCTGGCCATGATCCGCGGCGAGCAGCTCTCCGAGGAAGACCTGGAAGACCTGGACGAAGCTGCCCAGCTTCAGGACATCTCGCACATGCCCGCCCGCGTCAAGTGCGCCGAGCTCGCCTGGCGCACCCTCGACGGCATGCTCACGGGACAAAATAATCAGTAGTATTTGTCCCAAATCTTAAGAATTTTGTTGGCCGAATCGCTTGACAAGAGTGGTTCGGCCATTTTCTTTTCCGAGCCCTCAGCCTGAGCATTCACCCGCGCATAAGCGCGCACGATACGAGAGACGGTACTCTTGCTGATTCCCGTATACCGTTCGATCTCGCGCACCGTGTAGCCGCCATCGTGCAGGGCGAAAACGATTCCGTCTCGCCGCGAGGGTGCTACGGTCTTGAGTTCGTTGAGCGGCACACCCAGGCGCTTCGCCATCTTGTCGGCAAACGCACGCCGCTCCCACTCTGTCTCATCCATATCGTGAATCACCGGATCGGAACCATCGGGCATCGACAGAGAATAATCCAGAAACCCCTTGGCAGACTCAAAGAGCTCAAGCACACAAGAAGGGTCCGAAAATCCCCTCGTCGTATCGTTGTCATACGCTCTCAGATACTCGGCAAAGCTGCTCCAGGGATAACGCTCGATCAGGGCGATACCCGCCTCCTGCGGATTAGCGTGAACATAGCGAATGGCAGCCATTAGATAACGGTCGGTATCGAGCGAGCGCCGGTCAAAACGGTTCTGGAACAGATGGCCCGTGCGCCCCGTGCGTTTATTGAACCGCCGCGCGTACGTCAAAAGCAGCCGGTGCATCGCCGCGCTCATCGCGTCCTCGTAATCTGCAAGCACCAGATGCACGTGATTGTCCATAAGGCACCAGGCGATAACCGTCACGCCGGCATCGCGGCAGCACTCGCGCATCAGCTCCAAAAACTCCCACCGGTCGTCATCGCCCTCAAAGATGAGCCGCTTGCCCGTACCGCGGGCACAGACATGGTAAAAGCCGGTAACCGTTCTCCAAACGCGCTGCATGGCGCTCCCTTCGCCGGGATCTGCTTGCCATCCAATACAGCACGATTGAAGCGTGCCATCAAAACATTCACGCAAAACAATACACTCGCGCGGCCAAAGGCAGTAATCAGGCGGCGAACGGCACCGTTGCAACAGGTCAACCCCTGCAACGCTTACAAGAGCTGACCAAAAGCTTGCCAAAGACGGACCCCCTCTACGGAAGTTCGCGACCACAGAACATAGCGTTAAACCGTTTCAATTAAAACTTCCGGACTTCTCGCTACGAAAACTGAGCCGTTCGCCGAATATTCCGTGCATTTCGCGGTATTATAGGGGCTGCATGTCATGTCCCTTTCGAAGGGTCGCCCGGCAATCGCCAGCCACGGCCCCCAGACGGGACGCCAACACGATAGAGAGGAGAGGCATGCAGTACTCACAGGAAGTGGAGAACATGTGCCCCGTTGCCAAGGGTGCATACCACGGCCCCGCACCCATCCCCGAGGAGGGCAAGTGGGTCCAGGCTAAGGAGATTTCCGACATCTCCGGTCTTACGCACGGTGTGGGTTGGTGCGCACCTCAGCAGGGCGCCTGCAAGCTCACGCTGAACGTCAAGGACGGCATCATCGAGGAGGCCCTCGTTGAGACCATCGGCTGCTCGGGCATGACCCACTCTGCCGCCATGGCTTCCGAGATCCTTCCCGGTAAGACCATCCTCGAGGCCCTCAACACCGACCTCGTCTGCGACGCCATCAACGTTGCTATGCGCGAGATCTTCCTGCAGATCGTTTACGGCCGCAGCCAGACCGCGTTCTCCGAGGGCGGTCTGCCCGTGGGCGCCTCCCTCGACGACCTCGGCAAGGGCCTTCGCTCTCAGGTCGGCACCATGTTCGGCACCAAGGCCAAGGGCGCTCGTTACCTCGAGCTCGCTCAGGGCTACGTCACCCGCATGGCTCTCAACGACAAGAACGAGATCATCGCATTCGAGTTCCTGAACCTCGGCAAGTTTACCGACGCCGTCAAGGCCGGCAAGACCCCCGAGGAGGCCATCGCTGGCGCTATGGGCCACTATGGTCAGTGGGAGAACGCTGCCAAGTACATCGACCCGCGCACCGACGAGGAGACTCACTCCGTCGCCAGCGTGTTCCCGGTTCACGAGTAGAAAGGGAGGGAAATAACTATGACTGTTACGTTCGAAGGTTACGAGCGCCGCGCTGACAAGATCAACAAGTGCCTCGCCGACAACGGCATCGCCTCCCTCGAGGAAGCTCTGCAGATCTGCACCGACAAGGGCTTCAACCCGCGTGAGATCGTCAACAACACCCAGTCCATCGCCTTCCAGAACGCCGAGTGGGCCTACACCCTCGGTTGCGCTCTCGCTGTCAAGCGTGGCGCCAAGTCCGCTTCTGAGGCTGCCGCCATCATCGGCGAGGGCATCCAGGCCTTCACCGTTCCCGGCTCCGTCGCCGAGGACCGTAAGGTCGGTCTGGGCCACGGCAACCTGGGCGCTATGCTGCTCTCCGACGACACCGAGTGCTTCGCCTTCCTGGCCGGCCACGAGTCCTTCGCTGCCGCCGAGGGCGCTATCGGTCTTGCTCTGAACGCCAACAAGGCTCGCAAGAAGCCGCTGCGCGTTATCCTCAACGGTCTGGGCAAGGACGCCGCCCAGATCATCGCCCGCATCAACGGCTTCACCTATGTGAAGACCCAGTTCGACTACTACACGGGCGAGCTCAAGGTCGTCGAGACCATCCCCTACTCCGATGGTCCCCGCGCTGCCGTTAACTGCTACGGCTCCGACGACGTCCGCGAGGGCGTTGCCATCATGTGGCACGAGAACGTCGACATCTCGATCACCGGTAACTCCACCAACCCCACGCGCTTCCAGCACCCCGTCGCTGGCACCTACAAGAAGGAGCGCATCGAGGCTGGCAAGAAGTACTTCTCCGTCGCTTCTGGTGGCGGCACTGGCCGTACCCTGCACCCGGACAACATGGGCGCCGGCCCTGCCTCTTACGGCATGACCGACACCATGGGCCGCATGCACTCCGACGCCCAGTTCGCCGGTTCTTCCTCCGTGCCTGCGCACGTTGACATGATGGGTCTCATCGGCATGGGCAACAACCCCATGGTCGGTGCCACCGTCGCCTGCGCTGTCGCCGTCGAGGAGGCCCTCAAGGCCTAATCGCGCCCGCGCGATGCTCATATAATTGAGCTTTGGAGCCGCTACCCACCCGGGTAGCGGCTCTTTTTGTTTGCGCTGGTGCAGGGTAGCTAATGCCGATATATCAGCTGGGGCGAAATACGAGATGTGAAGAGATGGAGCGTCAGAGCGTCCATGACGCCCACCTGCCATATTTGCCCTTTACCGATTTGCCGAGTCTTTGCGGCCCCATTGCCGATCACCCGTGCGACAATGCGCCGGACGAGAAAGGAATCCGATGGAATCGACTGATGTACTGGTAATTGGATCTGGCATTGCGGGCCTTTGCGCCGCCATCGAAGCGGCACGCACGGGTGCAACCGTCACTGTGGCAAGCGCCGGCAAGACTATGAGTGGATCGAGCTTCTTCCCCGGAACCTGGGGCCTAGGGCTTATCGGACCCGTTAACGAAGACGACGAGCAGGACCTCATCGACACCATCCTGGCCGTCGGCGGCGGCGTTGCCGACCCCGAACTCGTCCAAACGTTCGTCCACGGCATTCGCCAAGCGATTGACTGGCTCGAGCAAGACCTGGGCGTTGAGCTCCAGCGTCCGCAAAGCGCCAAGAGTGCTCAACAAAAGCAGTTTATCCCCTGCTTTGACCACAAGACGCGCATGTGGCGCGGCCTCACCCGCAAGCCCCTTGAGGACGCTCTGACGACCTGGATCGAGTCGCTCGGCATTCGCCTGCTCCCCCGCCATGAGCTTATCGACCTTGTTGAGGACACGAACGGCAGAATAACCGGAACCGTACTCTACGACCTTACCGAAAATCGAATCGTGCCCTTTGCTGCCAAGGCCACGATCATCGCAGCCGGTGGCACAGGCGGCCTGTTCGAGCGCAGCCTTACGTCGGCTGATGTGCTCAGCTCCTCGCAGCCCATCGCACTGGCGCACGGCGCAACACTTACTAATATAGAGTTCATGCAGATGATGCCTGGCTTCATCGAGCCCAGGCGTAACTTGGTCTTCAACGAGAAAACCTGGCGCTACGTGCATGTAGACCAGCCGGTAGATATTGCCGACGACAAGCTGGACGACCTGCTCGAGCAGCGCTCTGGATATGGTCCCTTCACGTCACGCTCGGCCTCCCGCGCTATCGATCTCGTCATCGATCAGGCAGGTGCCGAAGGCCTGGCACTCCACTACGACTTCCCCCGCGAGGATGTCCCAGAGTTTGTGCAGACCTTTGCCACCTGGCTGCAAGACGAGCACGGCATCGCGCCGACCGACGAGATGCGCGTTGCGATGTATGCCCACGCCGCTAACGGCGGCATCAAGATCGATAAGACCGCGCACACGGGCGTTGAGGGCCTCTACGCTTGCGGCGAGGCGACAGGCGGCATGCACGGCGCCGACCGCATTGGTGGCTTGTCAAGCGCCAACGGCATCGTGTTCGGTCGCATTGCGGGCGCATCGGCAGCCCTTGCAGCGCAGAAAGAGCCTGAGACAGCCCTGAAGGCGGATATCGCCCTCCCCCAGCATGGCATTGCCACAACAGATGCCGAACGCCTGACACACAGGCTTAAGCACACGATGAGCACCTATTGCATGATCAACCGCACCGAGACGGGCCTATCCGAGGCACTACACGAGCTTGAGGGCTTGAAGACAGAGGCAACGACCTTGAGCACACAGAAAGCCCAGGACAGCGAAGTCGCAGCCCTCGCCCGCCTGCAATCACAGATTCAACTAGCACAGGAAATGGTCAAAGCCATGCGTAAGCGGACCGAAAGTCTCGGATCGCACTATCGAGCAGACTAAATCGATTCTCACTTTGAGTTTGATCACAACTTTTCAACATGCATCGAGCCCTGTGAGCATGATTCCTCTAAGGAGAACACGCCTACGGGGCTTTAGCCGTGTTTTCCCTAAGGGAATCACGGTGCAGATTTCTCAGCTCCGCGCCCTTTCGGGTTCGACCCCATGCAAGGTCAACAAAAAAGACGGCCAACCGAAGTTGACCGTCTTAACTTGCTTTGGTGGGCCGTCAGGGGGTCAGCCTGCTTTGCAGGCGGCCGCTACGGCGCTTTGCGCCTTGCGCGCTACGCTGGTAAATGCTTACGCATTTCCTCAGCTCCGCGCCCCGACGGGTTCGACCCCATGCGAGGTTAACAAAAAAGCGACCAGCCTAAGCCAGTCGCTTTACCATGCTTTGGGTGGGCCGTCAGGGGGTCGAACCCTGGACCTTGGGATTAAGAGTCCCCTGCTCTACCAACTGAGCTAACGACCCAAAGCTAAAGTCCGTTATGGCGGACTTTAGAGGAGATATCGTGTGGTGGGCCGTCAGGGGGTCGAACCCTGGACCTTGGGATTAAGAGTCCCCTGCTCTACCAACTGAGCTAACGACCCGATATCAACACGAAGCAAGAACTGGGGTGGGTAAAGGGACTCGAACCCTCGACCTACGGGACCACAACCCGTCGCTCTAGCCAACTGAGCTACACCCACCGTGTCCTGTGCGCTTCGCGCTCGACTATTATTGCAAGGAACGCCACGCGATGCAAGCCCCAATTTTCAAGAATTTTGAAAAGAGTTTTTCGAGACCATTTCGAGCAAATCCCACCGGTTTCATAGGAGTAAACTTGCCCCACTGCAAATGCTCGAAAGGACCGGCATGAAAGAACTCTCCAACCGCACGGCAACGTTTACCGATTCCGTCATCCGCCGTATGACGCGCATCTCCAACAAGTATGGCGCCGTCAACCTGTCGCAGGGCTTCCCCGACTTCGATCCCCCGGCGCAGCTGCTCGATAGCCTGAGCACCGTTGCCGCCGACCCCAAGCCGCTCTATCACCAGTACTCCATCACCTGGGGCTCCCAGGCCATGCGCGAGGCGCTCGCCGCCAAACAGGAGCACTTTATGGGCATGCCGGTGAACCCCAACGAGAATATCGTAGTCACCTGCGGCTCCACCGAGGCCATGATGGCCGCCATGATGACGGTCACGAACCCCGGCGACAAGGTTGTCATTTTCTCGCCGTTCTACGAGAACTACGGCGCAGACACCATTCTCTCGGGGGCCGAGCCCATCTATGTGCCGCTCAACCCGCCCAACTTTGACTTCGACCGTGAGGTCCTCGAGGCGGCCTTCCGCGACAACGACCCCAAGGCAATCGTCCTGTGCAACCCTTCCAACCCCTGCGGCAAGGTCTTCACGCGCGAGGAGCTCACCTTTATCGCCGACCTCTGCAAAAAGTACGACACCTACTGCATCACCGACGAGGTCTACGAGCACATCGTCTACGCGCCCCACGAGCACGTCTATATGGCCACGCTGCCCGGCATGTTCGAGCGCACCATCAGCTGCAGCTCGCTGTCCAAGACCTACTCCATCACTGGCTGGCGTCTGGGCTACACTATCGCCCCGGCCGAGATTACCGAGCGCATCAAGAAGGTCCACGACTTCCTCACCGTGGGCGCCGCCGCTCCCCTGCAAGAGGCCGTCGTTACCGCCCTTAATTTCGACGACAGCTATTACGATGAGGTCCTTGACCTCTATACCGCCAAACGCGACCTGTTCTGCCAGGGACTCGACAGCATCGGTCTTGAGCATAACGTGCCGCAGGGCGCCTACTACGTCATGCTGGACATCTCTGAGTTTGGCTATGACAGCGACCTCGAATTCTGCGAGGACCTCGCGTCTAAGGTGAGCGTGGGCGCTGTTCCCGGATCGAGCTTCTTCCGTGAGCCCGTCAACCATCTGATTCGTTTCCACTTTGCCAAGCGAGACGAGACGCTTAACGCGGCGCTGGAGAACCTCAAGTCGCTGCGTGATAAAATCAAGCCGCGCGGGTAAGGACGGCCGGGCAGCTAAAGTAACCAAAGAGGCCTCGCACCGCTCGCCGCGTTGCGAGGCCTCTTTTTATAGCGCTTTCTTAAATGGTTTAGAGCGCTATACTTTAGTCACGGAGCAACTCGTCCCAGAGAGAGGAACACTATGGCAGAGCAGCAGCTTATCGGAGCGCTCGAGGCCGGCGGCACCAAGATGGTCTGCGCCACGGGCTATGCAGACGGTACGGTCCTGGAACGTGAGCAGATCGCGACCACGACCCCGCAGGAGACCGTTGAGGCCGTCAACGCGTGGTTTGCGAACAAGGGCATCGCCGCGCTGGGCATCGGCGCGTTTGGCCCCACCGCAGTCAACCCCGCTTCGCCCCAATACGGCAAGATCCTAGAGACGCCCAAAACGGCATGGCGCTACTTTGACCTGCTGGGCACTATCCAAAACGAGCTCAATATCCCTTGCGGCTACGATACCGACGTCAACGTCGCCTGCCTGGGCGAGGTCACCTTTGGTTGCGCCCAGGGCCTCACTGACGTTGTGTATCTGACCATCGGTACCGGCGTGGGCGCCGGCGTGCTCTCGGGCGGTAAGCTCGTGCACGGCATGATGCATCCCGAGGCTGGCCACATCCTGGTCACGCGCGACCCGCGCGACACCATTGGCGAGCACAGCGCCTGCCCCTTCCACGACAACTGTCTCGAGGGCCTCATCGCCGGCCCCGGCGTAAAAAAGCGCTGGGATGGCAAGAGCGCCGGAGACATGGCCGATGACCCGGAGGCCATGGACCTGCTCGCCGGCTATCTGGCACAGGCACTCATGACCTACACGCTGTGCTACGCGCCGCAAAAGATCATCATCGGCGGCGGCGTGGCCGACCACACCCCCATCGTCCCGCTCGCACGCAAGAAGTGCGCCGAAATGCTCAACGGCTATATCGTCACGCCCGAGGTCAACGACATCGATAACTACATCGTCAACAACAGCCTCGAGGGCAAGCAGGGCATCATGGGCTGTCTGGCCCTGGGCGCACAGGCGCTTCAGTAGCAGACGCACCCACAGGGCGTGGCGCGCCCGGGAAATCTGACCTACGGAACGACGCCACCACACCTCATATAAGCCCTCAAATAAAAAAGGCCGCCTAGGACCAAACAGTACGTCCTAGGCGGCTTTTTTGGCGTACATCAGCGACCGTAAGAGATATCGGAGCACAACGCCCGTTGCCGCTCCACAGCAGTCGATCATCACATCGGTGATCATGCCGGCGCGTCCCGGCACAAAGAGCTGAATCGTCTCGTCAATCGAGGGAATCAGCAGCAGGAACACCGCCGTGGGCAGCAGCACGTCAAAGGTGCGCCGGCCCTCAAAATCAAAGGCGTGCGTTGCCAGGATGCCAAGCACCATATACTCGGTAAAATGCGCGCACTTGCGAACAACAAAGTTGGTCACCCATTCATATGGAAGTCCCACGCCGTGCAGGAAACAGCGGATAGCTTCCATGACCGTTAGGCTCAGCGAGCCCGACCCCGAGCCGGGAACCAGCGAATTGCCCCAGATCAAGAGCGCCATCAGGCAGGTCGCGACCGCCCATTTTCGATTGATCTTAACCATGCAGAAGTTATGCCTCCGCGCGGAGCGGCGCGAAGCTGGCGGTACCGCCCTCGATAACGCTCAGATAGGCACGGCCCGTACGCTTGGCGGTAGAGGACTGCAGGCGCTCGATCTCTTCCTCGAGGATCTGATTGACGCGCTCGTGACGACGATTTTCCATAATGCCGGCGGCAATAGCCTCGGCCCGCTCAATGCTCTCACGCGAGATACGGGCGGTATCCTCGGGGAACACAGCGCTGTGACGGCCGACATAGGCGGGGGCAGCAGGCTGAGGGGCAGCGACGGGAGCGGGGGCTGCAACAGGAGCGGGCTCGTCAATCTCATCCAGAATCGCGGTGGCGGCGGCCCACATGTCCTCGTGGCCCGAGTAATCGGCCATGGGGACATCAACCTCAAGCGAGGCGTCCGGAAGGTCGCCAGTGTCGATGCGATCTTGGGCATCAATCGATGCAGTGATGGCTGCAGGCTCATCGAGGTCATCGAGGTCGATGTCCGCGGCACCGGAGATGATAGGCATGCTGGCGAGGTTTGCATTGTACGGCGCAGCCTCAGCCGCCTGCTGCTGGGCAGGAGCGCCCCACAGCGAGCTTTCGGCGGCACGGCGGGCGGCAACGGCCTCCTCGTCCGCGGCCATGGCTTCATCAATGTACGAATTGTCGGCAGAAGCGTTCGCGTCCGCCGAGGTAGCGTTGTAGGCGTTATTGGCTGCCGCGTTGGCAACGAGTGCCACGAAAGCCGCCGTGCTGCCCGCAGGGGCGGCCTGGGAACCAGACACGGCGCGTGCCGCGGCGGCGATGTCGTCGCGATTGAAGGAGCCGGTCTGCCCGCCGTTGGTGAGCTCGTCGATGGCGACTTGATAGACGTCGCGCGAGTGTGCAGGGTCGCAGCTCACCGGCGAATCGTCGTCGAGCATACTGTCGATCATAGACCAAGCCTCGGCCTCGTCCATAGCATCTACGGCTCGAGCGATGGTAGGGACACCATCATCGGCATGACGGCGCTGGAACGCACCAGTCAGGCCGGAAAGGAATGTCGAGGTAGACTGCTCCGCCTGAGCCTGAGAAGCAGAAGCCGCAGCGTAAGGAGTCGCATCCTGCTGCTGAGCTGGAATCGAGGCGGTCTTGAACTCGCTTTGATGCTGATTGAGATTGGCGGCACCGCCCATGGCATCGGGCTGGAACAGACGCTCTTCACGCTGCGCACGGTACTCGGAGATACCCAGCGAGGCGGCATAGATACCCACGCCCGCCACCGCGCCCACGGCGAAGGGAACCGCACCCGCCACGACCGTCTCGTTCACCGACGAAAACGGCAGCGTCGCGGCATACATAACCACGGGAGCGGCAAGGCCGATCCCGCACGAAAGTCCGGCAAGGACTGCTCGTTGTGTTGCATCAGAAGAAGCCATGAGCTCTCCCCATCTTCCCGCACCCAAATCGCATCATTCAGTTGGCTGCGCGAGAGAAGATGAAGCGGGGCTATGCCCCAAAGCAACGGTATATGGTTCGTTTCATCTGCGTTTTCCGTCGCGAAGCTTAAAAGCTATTATGCGAAACCGCCCTGTCGATTGCAAGCGACGATGTCGGATTGAAACGGGAAACCTGCTGCTTGCCAGTCTTATGGTCAAAAATAAGTGCGGAGCGGCGATATGGAAAAGGGCCGAGGCGCAAGCCCCGACCCTTTATCGCATTGATGGCTATCGCTGCGTGTGGATGACAACCTAGAACGTCTGCTCGTAGTCGCTGTGCTTTTTGGCCGAACGCACCAGGAACTCCTGGTTGGTGTTGGTGCCCTTGAGGCCCTTGATAAACGATGCGGCCGCGCGCTCGGTATTGTTCATGCCGGCGAGGATGCGACGCAGACCAAAGACAAACGGGCGCATCTGCTCGTCGACCAGCAGATCCTCGTTGCGCGTACCGGAGGCAACGGGGTCAATGGCCGGGAAGATACGACGGTCGGCAAGATCGCGGTCGAGCTTAAGCTCCATGTTGCCGGTGCCCTTGAACTCCTCAAAGATGACTTCGTCCATCTTGGAACCGGTGTCGATGAGGGCAGAGGCCAGGATGGTGAGCGAGCCACCATTCTCGATATTACGGGCTGCGCCCAGGAAGCGCTTGGGCGGATACAGGGCCGCCGAATCGACGCCGCCCGAAAGGATGCGGCCTGAGGCGGGCGCCGCCAAGTTGTAGGCGCGGGCAAGACGCGTGATGGAGTCGAGCACCACCACAACATCGCCGCCCAGCTCCACGATGCGCTTGGCGCGCTCGATAACGAGCTCGGCCACGCGAGTGTGGTTGTCGGCGGGCATATCGAAGGTCGACGCCACAACCTCGCCCTTGATGGAACGCTGCATATCGGTGACCTCTTCGGGGCGCTCGTCGACGAGCAGGCAGATGAGGTGCACCTTGGGGTTGTTAATCGAGATGGACTGGCAGATCTTCTTAAGAATCGTGGTCTTGCCGGCCTTGGGCGGGGACACGATCAGGCCACGCTGACCCTTGCCGATCGGCGACACGATGTCGATGGCGCGACCGGTAATGGAGTCCTTGCCGTGCTCCATGCGCAGCGGCTCGTTGGGATAGACCGGGGTGAGGTCACCAAACTTGGGGCGATTGCGAATCTGCTCGGGATCCAGACCGTTGACGGTCGTGATTTTGGCGAGGCCGGCGCGCTTGTCGCCGCCGCGCGAAGGGCGCAGCGAGCCCTCGATGACGTCGCCCGTGCGCAGGCGCGCGGAGCGGATGAGGTAGGCGGGCACGAAGGCGTCGTCGTTGGACTTCATGTAGCCATGGGCGTGGATGATGCCGGAGCTGTCCGGGCGAATCTGCAGAATGCCCTTGATGTCGCGGAAGCCCTCGGCCT
Source organism: Collinsella sp. (assembly GCA_036301625.1). Taxonomy (GTDB): domain Bacteria; phylum Actinomycetota; class Coriobacteriia; order Coriobacteriales; family Coriobacteriaceae; genus Collinsella. The sequence goes on from JAXJEC010000037.1 coordinate 32,051, forward strand.
TCGCGGCGGTGACGTAGATCTCCTCGACGAGCTCGGCTTTCTTCTTGCCGGTCGTCTCGATCTCGAACCCCTTGGCCTTCTCGCGCAGTTCGGCGACCTTCATGGCAGCGAGCTCCTCGCGCGAAAGCGTGGGCTCGGTGGGGGCGGCGTTGCGCTCCTTGTTGCGCTGTTTGCGATCGCGCTGGCGGTTGCGACGGTCGTTGTTGCGCTCGTCCTTGCGCTCGTTGCGCTCCTCGTTGCGCTTGTGTTGGCGACGGTTGGGGCGAGCGCCGTCTTCGGCCTCGGCGGGCGCGGCGCCATCGGTTGCGGCGGCGTCGGCATTGGCCGCAGCGGCGTCATTGGCCTCGGCGCCGGAATCGACCTGCGCTTCGACATCAGCCCGCTGCTCGGACGCCTTGGCCTTAGCGGACTTCTTACGACCACGCTTGGGCTTTTCGGACACAGGCTGTTCGACGTCCTGGGGCTCGGCGGCATCAATCGATGCATCGGCGGTCGTCTCGGCGGAATCCTCGGACGCACCCTTCTTGGCAGCCTTGACCTTGGACGTGCGCTTAGCAGCAGTACGATGGCTGCGACCAGGGCGGACGTCGGCGGGCTCGACATCAGCAGAAACGGCCTCGGAAGTCGTAGCATCCTGGACGGACGCGTCGGCAGCGGTTGCAGGCTCGGCGGTCGCCGCAGCATCCCGAGCGGCGGCGGCTGCGGCTGCGGCCTTCTCGGCCTCGACGAAAGCCTTGGGCTTGCGACCGCGACGGTGCGGGCGCAAAGCCGGATCGACAACGGGAACTTCGCTGGCCTCGGCAGGCGCAGCGGGCTCAACAGGCGATGTGCCCTCCCCTGCCGCGGAACGGACCGAAGCCTCAGCGAGCTCGGGGGTTACCTGATCGGCAACCTGCTCGGCCTTAGCAGCCGTGCGACGGCGTGTGCGCGGTACCGGCTTCTCGGTTGGCTGGTCGGCGACAGGGGTCTCGGTGGCGGCAGGCGTCTCGGGCACAGACGGAGCTGCAAGCTCGGTCAGAGCCGCGGCCTCGCGCTCGGCAGCACGACGGCGGGCGCGCACCACCTGAGCCTCGCTAATCTGCGCCAACGCACGTGCCTGCGCGACCTCATCGGAAATCGGCGCCGAGGAGTCAGCTGCAACGGTGCGCTTGGCGCGCGTCGTGCGCGCGGTACGGCGCTTGGGATTGGTGACCTCCTCGCCGTCAGCGGCAGGCTTGGCCGCGCGGCGCGTGCGCTTGGGCTTTGCCGGAGCAGCCTCCTCACCAGTTGCAGGCACGGCCTTCTCAGCCGTTGCAGCCTTAGGCGTCTCAGGAGCCGAGGTTTGCGCGGGCGCCGCGACCTGGTCCGACGCAACCGGTGCAGCGGGAGCGGCTTGCGTCGTCGTTATTTCGTTTTCTTGCTGTTGATCAGACACAGTGTTTGCTCAACTTTCTTTTCAAGCCCTGTGATCACATGCTCCCTGCATAAACCTTCAGGGCGGCTAAACAGTCTAGTTCCGTTCAAAACGACGGACATCATTGATCTGTATCGAGATATTTGCGTCATATACGCAGCGTTAGTGTAACACAACCGCCGCCACCTGCAACTTAGTCATTGGGGACGTTCTTAAACGACTAGTCAAAAGGGACACTCTTTGGTTTAACACCCACAAATCTGACTGCCTCCGCCAAAACTATGGCGGTTTACTACGATGAATCGCTCAACCGCGACCACTCCGAAACTTGTTGAACTAAAACCGACGCTCCTATAAGTTGTCAAGAGGCAGTTTGCGGGAGCGCTCTCTCCAATTCGCACAGGAGCTCGTAATACCTCCTCTCCAGTTTCGTCGACCGCCGTTTCCCCCGTTCCAAGTGCCCGAGTGTGGCTGCGGA
>JAXJEC010000038.1:0-82569 GCA_036301625.1 Collinsella sp.
GGAATAGGGCCGGTGGGGCAAAAATGCCCCATCGGCCCCGCGCTTAAACGCGCGGTTGGGCCGCCACGAACAAAGCTATGCCGGATTACGGGGCTGGATAGCGAATCTCCGACCATACAGAAAATCGCAAAAACAAAACCGCAGGTAGATAGCCTGCCGTTTTTCAAAAAATGAGGGTATGGATGAGGGCCCCGACTTTTGCCCCGTAATCCGGCATAGTTTTGAAATGGCACCATACCCGTAACAGCTCCTGATCCCCCAAGGACGGAGGAAAGTGGGTCAATTTTGCCTGATGGCTCCGAGTCGCACCCGTTTTCCTGCGAAAACGCCGTGTCTCAACTTTGGTGAGACATTTGTTTCACGCTCAAAACCGAATCTGGAACATGTGTCACCTGCCCTAATTGTGTCTCATTCCGTAACTTTAGGCTGATGCAAGGTCTGAGACCGCGAGAAGGGAGACATGATGGGTAAGTACACGAGGGGTCTCTTGGCGGTGATACTGGCCGTAGTGCTGGTGTTGCCAGCCGCAGCATTCGCCATGCTGCCCGAGGCCAACGCCAGGTCCAGCACAGGAATGGACGGACCGATAATGACCGGAAAGGTCGCCGACCCCGACACCAGCGGTCGCTGGGAAATCTGGGCGGCAGGCCACGGTGGCAATAAGGTAACGACCCAAAACGTCGGTCGAATCTGGACCGACAAGACGGTCAAGGCAACCGAGGAAAACGAAGAGTCGGACTTTTTGACCACGCTTTCGGCGATGTCCTCGACGTCTAATTCAACCGTGACGGTCACCACGCCGCTTGACATCGTGATGGTGCTGGATGCCTCTGGCTCGATGGATGATCCTATGGGTGGCGGAGATTCCACCAAGCGTATCGATGCACTGAAGAGCGCTGCGAACAGCTTTATCAATACCATTGCCAAGCAAAACGAGGGTATCGAGGGTGTCGATAGGCAGCACAGGGTTGCCATTGTTAAGTTTGCGGGTGATAAGACCAATAAGGTCGGCAATGACCAGTACAAGAAAGGGCAATTTTGGTACAACAACTCGCAGGTGATGAAGGGTTTGACCGATTGCTCTGGCGGCAACGTGAAAGTTCTTGAGGATACAGTTGCTGGAATCAAACCAAGCGGTGCCACGCGTGCCGACTATGGTCTGGAACTGGCCGGGGATATCACTTCTGGCCGCGCAGATGCCAAGAAGATCGTTGTGTTCTTTACCGACGGCAAGCCAACGAGCTTCAGCGAGTTTGATTCTGACGTCGCCAAGGGTGCCGTGACGGCTGCCAAGAAGATGAAGGATGGCAAAGCCACCGTTTATACCATCGGCATCTTTAGTGGAGCGGACCCCGCTGACGATCCCTCGAAAGAGGGGACAAGCGACGTCAACAAGTTTATGCACGCCGTGTCGAGTAATTATCCCGATGCCACGTCGTATGCGAGCGACAAGCTTGGCACACGCGCGGAAAACTCCGACTACTACAAGTCGGCGACCAACGCCGAAGAGCTCAAGAAGGTCTTCGACGACATCTCACAGGCCATCACATCGGAGGCGCCTTATCCGACCGAAATCCATAAGGGCTACGACGAGACCAAGTCCGGCTACATTACGTTTACCGACGAGCTGGGCGACTTTATGCAGGTCGACGGATTTACCGAAGTCGTCATCAACGGCACGCCGTTTACCGAGGCGAGCAAGACGTTCAACAAAGAAACCAATACCGACACATACGAGTTCACCGGCAAGGCAAAAGACCTGCTCATCACCGTGCAGCGTGCTGGCGCTGACAATCCCCAGAAGGGCGATATCGTAACGGTTAACATTCCTGCGTCGTTGATTCCGCTGAGCCACTTTAAGACCGTAGACGGCAAGCTTTCGGTCGACAACGTTAAGCCCGTTCAGGTGAAGTATGCCTCGAGCGTGAAGAGCGCCGCACTTGACAACCTGTTTACGCCCGAGAAGGTCACGGGGCTCAAGGACTACATCGAGCATAATACGACTGTCGTTGACGGCACCAAGACCGTGAGCTTCTACGCGAACAAGTGGAGCGGTGGTGCGTTGGGTGATACGGTTGCGACCTTTGAGCCGGCCGACACCAACCGCTACTACTACTTCCAGAAGCAGACTCCCATTTACACGGACAAGGACTGCACACAGCCCGCAAAGAATTCACTGGCAGATACCGGCACCTATTACTACAAGGATGAGTTTGAGGAGCAGGGCGAGAACGGCGAGGCCAAGCCCGCCACCACCGTCATCGAGTTTATCGGCGGCGACGCTGCGAAGTTTGACGGCGCTATTGTTGCCGACGAGGGCGGCAACCTTTCGTTTAGCGTGGGAACCGCGCGCCTAGCCCTTATCGACGAGCTCCACACCACCAAGGAGAGTGTGGGCGACAACAACACTGGCACCGCGACCGACGTTCTCAACCCCAAGTGGAACAACATGTCCGCCAAGGCGGCCGCGACGCATGTCAATTCCTACCTGGGCAACAACGGCAAGATCAGCTTTGCGTATGACATGACGCCGGCAATGGTGAACACCAAAGCCAGCTTTGGTCTAACCAAGGTGCTCGAGGGCCGCGACTGGAGGGATGCTGACGCGTTTGAGTTTGGCCTGACGTCCGAGAACGGCGCCCCGATGCCTGCGACTACGACTGCGATCGTGCGCAAGGCTGACCTGGACGACAAGGGCAAGGCTGTCATCGACTTCGGCACGGTCGAATACACCGAACCTGGCACGTACGTCTACAAGGTCAGTGAAAAGCACGCCGGGACCACGATTGACGGCATCGCCTACAGCGGTAACGTCGCGGAGATCACCGTGACGGTGAAGCCCAATAAGAAGGGCGAACTGAGCGCTGACGTGAAGGCGACCTCGGGTGAGACCGAGTTCAAGAACGCCTACGCTACGAATCCTGTTGAGTCCAGCGTAACCAGTCAGATTGCCGTGACCAAGTCTCTGACCGGGCGCGACCTTACGGTCGGTGAGTTCAGCTTTGAGCTGCGCGAGATTAAGGATGAGGACTCTGAGCTTATCGAGACCGTTAAGAACGCTGCCGACGGCAAGGTGACGTTCAGTGCCATCAAGTACACCGAGATCGGCCAGCACACCTACAAGCTGCATGAGGTTAAGGGCAACTCCGGCGGTATTGACTACGATGACGCGGTCTACACCATCGTGACGACCATCGCCGATAACGGCAAGGGCCAGCTGGTTGCCACGCACGAGCTGAAGGACGCCAAGGACGTCAAGAGCATCGAGTTCAAGAACGCCTACACCACGAATGCTACCGAGGCATCGCTTGCGGGTATCAAGAATCTGCAGGTTGACGACGCTCTGACCCCGGCTGATATCACCGGCAAGTTCACCTTTACCGTGACCGGTGAAGAGGGCGCACCTATGCCTGCGAGCACGAGCGTGCACAACGACGTTGACGGCAAGGTCGACTTTGGCAAGATTACCTTTACGCTCGACGACCTTAACAAGGCTGTGGGTGAGAAGCCCGAGAAGCGCGAGCACACCTTTACCTACACCGTGACCGAGTCCGGTGAGGTCGCTGGCGTGACCAACGACGCTAAGCCGTCGCGCGAGGTTTCCTTCACCGTGACCGATGACGGCAAGGGGAATCTGCGCGTATCCCGCAAGCCGGACGGTGATGAGGCCTTCACGTTCACCAATACCTATAACGTGACGCCTGTCGAGACGAGCGTCACCGACCAGATCACCGCGAACAAGGTCCTGACCGGGCGTGAGCTCAAGGAAGGCGAGTTCTCCTTCGAGCTCGTCGAGGGCGATAAGGTTGTCGCTACCGGCACTAACGCTGCCGACGGCGCGATCACGATGGGCAAGGTCGCATACGACAAGCCCGGCAAGCACGCCTACGCGCTGCGCGAGATCAAGGGCGGAACCACCAGCAAGGGCATCACCTACAGTGACGCCAAGTACACCATCGAGACCACCATCACGGACAACGGCGACGGCACCCTCAAGGCCGAGCATGTCCTGAAGGACGCCACGGCTGCGACTTTCAAGAACACCTACAGCGTGGCCCCGCTCGATGCGGAGCTCGACTTTGACCTGAGCAAGGTCATCAGCGGCCGCGACTGGACGGATGGGGACGAGTTCAGCTTTACCATCACCGCCCCCGAAGACGCCCCACTGCCCGATCCCGCAACCGTAACCGTGAGCAAGAAGGACGCGAAGGACGGCATTGCCGCCATCAAGTTCGGCAAGATTCACTACGCTGCCGCCGGAACCTATAAGTACGAGATTCGCGAGAACGCGGGCAGCACGGTCGGCATGACGTATGACGCGCATGTCGCAACCGCCGAAGTGATCGTGACCGAGAACGGCGATGGCAGCCTGACCGCCAACGTCACCAAGAAGGAAAACGGACGCTTTACCAACACGTACCGCACTGAGCTTAACTACACCGCTGCCGGCGGTCTGTGGCTCAGCAAGTATCTGGATGGCCGCCCCATGACCGAGGGTCAGTTCACCTTTACCGTGACACCTGCTGACGACGCTTCGGCTCGCGCGCTCGGTCTGCTGCCCGGGGCTAATAGCTTCAAGTCCCCCGCAGCGGCAGAGGCAACGGTCGGACTGATCGACATTCTGGCTGGTCATGAGGTTATATTTACGCAGGCTGACGCCGGCAAGACCTTTACGTACACCGTGGCCGAGAAGAACGACGGCCAGCCCGGTTACACCTACGACGACGCCGTGCGCACGGTGACGATCGCCATCGCCGACGACACCGCCGGCACGCTCACTGCTACGACGACCGTTTCCGGCGGTCCCGAGGGCACGCATGAGACGGTCCACAAGAGTGACGAGAACAAGGTCGAGAAGGCCCTGGTGCCGTTCCACAACAGTTACAACGCTACGACCAACACGCCTGGCGGCACCGCCGCTCAGGTCGTTGCCACCAAGACTCTGACCGGCCGCCCGATGGCCGACGGCGAGTTCTGGTTCGGCATCGCCTATCAGGGTGAGCTTGTGGCATACGAAAACCTCAAGCCCAATATCGGCGGGCACGTGAGCTTTGATACGCTGCACTACGACACTAAGATGCTTGCTAATCTTGAGGCTGCTGGGCTTGCTTATCGTACCGATAAGGACGGTAAGCTCGCCTGGACCATTAACTACACGGCCTACGAAGATTTATTCGGGCTGCCGAATGGCGTTTCCGCTACAACGTGGAGCTTTGGCTTTAAGGTTATCGTCGTCGACAACGGTGACGGTACCCTGACGGCAACGGTCGACTACGGCGGCGTCGAGCCCTTGTTCGAAAACGTCTACGGCGCCGAAGCCGTCGATGCCGCGCTCACCGGCACTAAGAAGCTCCAAGCTGCCGAGGGCCTGACCCCGGCTGACATCACGGGCAAGTTCACCTTTACCGTGACCGCCGACGAGGCTGGTGCCCCGATGCCCGAGCGCACGACCGCAACCAACGACGCGGCTGGCAACGTGGACTTTGGCAAGATCCACTTTACGCTCGAGGACCTCAACCGCGCTCTGGGCGTGACGGACGATGCGACCGATAAGGCCGAGGCAGACGAAGCTGACGAAGCCGAGGCCGACGAGGCAGAGGCCGACGAGGCAGAGGCCGACGAGGCAGAGGCTGAAGAGGCCGACACCGATGCCAACGCCGACGAGCCCAGCGACGAGCCCGAGCCCGCAGCCCCCACCGCTCCGCGCTCGCACACCTTTACTTACACGGTGACCGAGTCCGGTAGTGCCCCTGGCGTGACCAATGACACCAACGCCACGCGCAAGGTTTCCTACACCGTGTCTGACGACGGTGCCGGGCATCTGAGCGTCAAGCGCGAAGGCGACGACGGTGCTGCCTTCACGTTTACCAACACCTACGGCGTGGCACCTACCGATTCGTCCGTGACCGATCAGGTCAAGACAGTCAAGCGCCTGACTGGACGCGACCTTGCAGCCGGCGAGTTCACGTTTGAGCTGCTCGAGGACGGCGTGGTTGTCGCCAGCGGTACCAACGACGCCGACGGCACTGCGACGCTGAGCCCGATCCGCTACGAGGCACCCGGCACGCACACGTACACGCTGCGCGAGGCTTGCCCCAACGCGCTCGGCCTGTACAAGGGCGTCACCTATGACGGCACGACCTACACCGTCGTGACCACCGTTTCCGACAACGGCGACGGCACGCTGACCGCGACGCACAAGCTCGAGGGAACCACCGAGTCGGCTGGCTTTACCAACAAGTATCACGCCATGCCTACGCAGGTTTCCATCGGCGCTATCAAGGTGCTCGAGGGACGCGAGCTCAAGAAGGACGAGTTTAGCTTTAAGCTCGTTGGCGAGGACATCGAGTCTACCGTCACCAACGATGCCGACGGTAAGATCAACTTCGACAAGTTCGAGTACGACGAGCCCGGTACGTACGTCTATGCCATCAGCGAGGTCAAGGGCGACGAGTCCGGTATGACCTACGACAAGTCCGTCTTTACCGCGACCGTCAACGTGGTCGATGACGGCGAGGGCAACCTCAAGGCGAACGTCGCCTTTACCAAGGGCGACAGGAGCGTCGAGGGTATCGTGTTCAACAACACGTACAAGAAGCCCGAGACGCCCGTGCCGACACCCGATCCCGGCACGCCCAAGACCGTGACGAACATCGTCAAGACGGTCAAGGGTTTCCTGCCCGCCACCGGCGACCAGCAGGCTGCCGCTCTGCTTATGGCATTTGTCATCGCCATGGCCGGCGTCGGAGCCCTGGTCTGGGGTATCCGTAAGCGCTAGGCACGCTGGCAGCGCCCGGGGCCAGAAGGCCCCGGGCGGCCGGCGGGGAGCCAGAAATGTAGCCCCCACCCCACCCCCAGCCGCCACGGAGGCATCTCCCTCCTCCGTGGCGGCATTTTTGTGCGTGGGGGAGGTGGGTGCGCCACGAAATCGGCCCATCTACTACGTTTGGCCCCTTACCTCCAACCATGCCAAAAAACGCCAAAACATAACCGCAGGTAGAACGCCTGCGGTTATGCTCAAAACGAAGGTATGGTCAGGGGTGTCGAGTCAAACGTAGTAGATGGGCCGGTTTCGTGGCGCGCGGTTCCGGCTGATCCCTTGGGGGCGGAGGAAAACGGATCATTTTGGTCCCGTGAGGCTGGCGGAGGCACTCGTGCAGGGCCGCCCGAACAAAACTATGCCGGTTTACGGGGCTGAGTCACGAGCCCCCAACCATGCCGATATTCGTGAAAATAAAATCGCAGGTAGACGAGCCGTCATTTTGCAGAAAACGCGGGTATGGATGGGGGTCCTGAGTTTAGCCCCGTAAACCGGCATAGTTTTGAAATGGCATTAAATCGGTAGCAGCCATTTTGCTATGCCGGGGCGGTCGGTCGTTGGGTAATTACCCTCGCAGATAGGCGATGGCGATCTGCGTTCGGTTGCGTAGGCCCATCTTTGCAAGGATCGAGCTGATGTGGTTGCGCACGGTGCCTTCGCCCATGTAGGCGGTGGCGGCGATCTCCTTGTTGTCGAGGCCGCGGGCGATGAGCTCGGCGACTTCGAACTCGCGGTCGGTCAGGCTGGCAAAGGCCGCGGGCCGGTGGGGCGTGCCCACCTCGACGTCCGTTCCGTCAAAATCGATGTCCTCGATCGCCTTGCCCTCGAGCACGCGTTTGCCGTCCATGACCTGCGCCAACGCCGGTGGAATGGCGGCGACATCGGTCTTGATCAGGTAGCCGCGGGCGCCCAGCTTGAGCGCCGACACTATGTACTCGTCATCCGAGAATGTCGTCAGAAACACCACGCGCGCCGCGGGGTCGTGCTCGAGGATTTCGCGCGCTGCCGAAAGCCCGTCGCGCCCCGGCATCTGGATGTCGAGCAGTGCGATATCGGGTGCGTGCTTGGCGTAGAGCGCCACTGCGTCGTCGCCATTGGCGCCGGTGCCCACCACCTCGATCTGCGGCTGGGCGCCCAGGATAATCTTGAGCGAATCGACCACCAAGCGGTCGTCGTCGACAACGATGAGCCTCATCGGTCCTCATCTCCTTGCTGTTTGGGAATGGTGGCAAACACGCGCCAGCCGCCGGTGCCGTCACGCGGACCGGCGGTGAAGGTGCCGCCAAGCGCCTCGATACGCTCGCGCATGGAGGCGAGCCCCATGCCCTCCGCGGCGCTGCGGCCGCTTGCTTGGGCCCCGCCCGTGCCATCGTCGGTAACGATGAGCTGGTAAAACGACGGATGTTCCATGCATCGTACGGTGACAGCATGAGCGCAAGCGTGGCGCATGGTGTTGGAGAGTGCCTCGCGCAGGACCGCCGCAAAGCAGTTCGCGACGTTTGCGGGCGCATGTTCGGTCATAACTTCAAGCTCAATCTGCGGACCGCCGTCCGAGCGTGCGCCTTCAACGATGCGCTCGAGCTGCACGGAGAGGTCGATGGCGTTGTCGTTGAGCGCGTGGACGCTGGTGCGCACAAGCTGGAGCGCCTCGTCAACCGTGCGTTTAACGTCGGCGAAATCGGCGGCGACGCCAGGCTCGTCGGCGTGGACCACGCGTAGGGCTTCGGCCTGCAGTGAGGCGCGCGTGAGCTGGTGCCCGACGTTATCGTGGATCTCGCGCGCGATGCGGGCGCGTTCGGCGAGCGTCGCGAGCTCGACTTCGTAGTCCTGGCGATCGGCAAGATCGCGGTTGCGCGCTTCGAGCGCGAGGGCTCGTTCCTGCAGCTCGTCGCGGGTGCGGCGCATGCGCTGCTGCTCGCGCTCCAACTGGGCGGTACGTAGCGATAGCAGGGTGGCGGCAACCGAAAGGATGGCGGTCAGCAGGAGCGTTCGGGCGGCGAGCGCGTCGGTGCGAAGGTCCGCGATAAGCGCGCAGACAAACACTGCGCCAATCGCCAGCGCGGGCCAGATGCGTTCACGGCGCACGCGCCGCGCGATGTCATAGAAGGCGAGGGGCGCAAACGGCACAAACGGCGGCACGAAGACAGCCGCGATGATGCAGGCGTAGCTCGCTGCCTCGCTTGCGCGTCGGGTGCGTTTCCCCTGTGTGACCTCGGCCAGCGAGGTGGCAATAATGCCAAGGCAAAACGCCACAACCAGACGAGCGTCCACGGCAAGACCCATGGCGGCCGCAATACAGCACGCCAGCACGATCGATTTGTCGAAAAGCCTGTTCATACGGGTATTGTACGCGAAGCCGCGCGTGGTGGAGGGACCGCCTGCGCAACCGTGACATTCCTCCCACGCGGCAAAGCGGGGACGTCGGCAGGCCGCACGGCCAAGTTCCGCACTCGTGACAAAGCTCACTGGTGCGCGCCGTCCGCTCCTGCGATGATGCAATCGTACCGGGCCGCAATCAACAGAAGGGCCGCCTCATGACAGACATCGTCCACGTCGAAAACCTCGTCAAGCGCTACGACGACCTTATCGCGCTTGACCACTTTAACCTCAGCATCGCCCCCGGCGAGATCTTTGGCCTGCTGGGCCCCAACGGCTCGGGCAAGACCACGTCCATCAACTGCATCCTGCAGCTGCTCGCCTACGACAAGGGCACCATCGAGCTGTTCGGCGAGCCCATGACGCCCGCCCGCTACGACCTCAAGCGCCGCATCGGCGTGGTCCCGCAGCAAGTTGCGGTGTTTGACGAGCTTACCGTGCGCGAGAACATCGACTATTTCTGTAGCCTCTACGTTAACGACCGCAAGCGCCGCCGCGCGCTGGTGGACGAGGCGATCGACTTTGTCGGGCTGGGCGACTTTGCCAAGTTCCGCCCCGGCAAGCTCTCGGGCGGTCTGGCGCGTCGCCTCAACATCGCCTGCGGCATCGCGCACAAGCCCGAGCTCATCTTCTTTGACGAGCCCACGGTGGCGGTCGACCCACAGAGCCGCAACGCCATCCTGGAGGGCATCTGCCGCTTGCGCGACGAGGGCGCCACAGTGGTGTATACCAGCCATTACATGGAGGAAGTCGAGCAAATCTGCAGCCGCATCATGATCATGGACGGTGGCCGCGTGCTGGCGCAGGGTACCAACGACGAGCTCAAACGCATGATTCAAATGGGCGAGCGCGTGACTGTCGAGGTCGGCGCCGTCGAGACCGCCACGGTCGAGCGGCTGCGCGCCCTCGAGCACGTGCTTTCGGTTGAGCTGTCCGGCGGCGAGCTCGTCTGCACCTGCGAAGCGAGCCCGCACAATTTGGTCGACATCCTCGACACGCTGCGCGCCGCCGATGTGGCGCTCGGCCGCGTGTGGAGCGAGCCACCGACCCTCAACGACGTGTTCCTCGAGATCACCGGCCGCGAGCTGCGCGACTAGGGGGCAGTCATGTTCAACACCATCATCACTACGGTCAAGACGCTGCTGCGCCGGCCGAGTACGTGGGTCTGGGGCGCTCTCTTTCCCATCGCGCTTTCCACGATGTTCATGTTTATGTTTGCGAATCTGAGCTCCGACGGCACGGTCGACCCGGTGCCGGTGGCCGTCGTGGCGGACGAGGCTTGGGACGCTTCGACCTTTAAGGGCGTGGCGACGTCGCTTGCCAAGGAAGGCGGCGATCAGCTGCTCGAGATCCACGAGCTCGACGACGCAGCCGATGCGAACCGTGCGCTTAAGGCCGGCGAGGTCGCGGGCATCTATACGGTCGACGATGCGGGCACGCCCAAACTCACGTTGCTTTCGAGCTATGGCAGCTCGCGTGCGACGTCGGTGCTCACCGACCGCAGTATTCTGGAGACGGTGGCAAGCTCGTATACACAAAATGCCGAGCTCATGTCCCAGATTGCCCAGGACAACCCGGCGGCGCTCGCCGACCCGGAGGCGGTTGCGCGCGCTCTATCGCTCGAGGGCGGTACCCGCCGCGTAAGCCTGACACGCACCACGCCCGATGGCACGGTCATCTACTATTACGCGCTTTTTGGCCTGGTCGCGATGATGTCTGCGGAGTTTGCCGCCTTGAGCGTCGTCGACCTGCAGCCCAATCTGTCGGGCCTTGGCGCACGTCGCTGTGTGGGCGGTCTTTCCAAGACGGCATCGCTGACCGGCATCTTTGTCGGCTCGTGGCTGGTCTCCTTTGCCTCGATGACGATCGCGATCGGCTACGTGCGCCTGGTCGTGGGCGTCGACTTTGGCGGGCGCGAGGGGCTGTGTCTGGTGGGTGGCGCCGCTTCCGCGCTTGCCGCCACGGGCTTGGGCCTTTTTGTGGGCACGCTTCCCGTTAAGGGCGGCAAGGCGTCCAAGTCCGGCATCCTCACGGGCTTTGCTACCACGTGCGCCCTGTTCGCCGGCCTCTACGGCGAGCCGGCGATGGCGCTTGCCGACGACGTCGCCCGCGCCTGCCCGGCCGAGTGCTGGCTCAACCCCGTCAAGCTCATCTGCGACATGTTCAACCGCCTGTATTTCTTTGAGAACCTGGGCCCCTTTGTCGTTCGCGCCGGCGCGCTGGTCCTTATGGCGCTGCTGTTCGTTGCCGCCGCCACGCTGACCTTTGGAAGGAGCCGCTATGAGCACCTTTAAGACTGCGCTTCGCATGGCGCTGGCGCACCCGTTCTACCTGCTCATCTATACGGTGTTCATCTCGCTCATGGGCGTATTCATCGCGGCATCGGTGAGCTGGAACTCGTCGCAGCTCACCGAGTACGAGCCCTACGATGCCAACGTGATCGTGGTCGACCGCGACGACAGCGACCTTTCGCATGCGCTCACCAAGCACCTGGGGTCGCGCTTTGAGTTGGTCACGGGCGTCGGCGACGATACCTACGATCTTGCGGACGCGCTCTCCAAGAGCAACAGCGCCAAGGGTAGCGCCGACTGCGTGTTCTTTATCCCGGAGGGGTTTGAGAACGACCTGGTCGCGGCCGCCCGCGCGGGGGAGGCCCTGCCCAAGCTCGATGTGACCTACGGTGCCGGCACCATGGCGGCGGCGCTTTCGTCTGCTGAGGCCTCGCGCTGGATTTCGCTCGCGGGCGCTGCAGCGGCCCTAGAGCCCGCCGCCTCTAATGGTAGCGTCGCCAAGGCCGCCGAGCATGCCGCCGCCAAGCGCGCCGAGGTCCAGATTGAGCAGGTCAAGGTTGGTTCGACTGCCGCCGCCATGCTCAAGTCGTATTTCAACTTTGGCGCGTACGCGATTATCTCGTCGGTCATCGTATCGGTGGGGCTGGTGTTCTCGGGCATGAACGAGCCCGAGCGCGTGCGTCGTATGGATGCCGGCCCAATCTCCGAGCGCCGGCGTTCGCTCGCCGTGTTTGCGGCCGCCACTGTGATCACCGTCTGCATCTGGTTTGTGTCGAGCATGATGGGCGTCGTGGGCTTTGCCGGCGCGGTTGCCGAGGTCGGCGTGGGTCGTGTGTGCCTGGCGCTGGCGGCGACGTTTGCCCTGGCGTGCACGCCTCTGGCCGTTGGCTTTGCCCTTTCGAGCCTGGGTGCGCGTGAGGAGCTGCTCAACGGTGTGGGCAACCTGCTCGGCATGCTCATGACGTTTTTGGGCGGCGCCTGGATGCCGCTGTCGCTGATGGGCCCAGCCGTGCAGACCGCGGCGCATTTTGTGCCGACGTATTGGGTGAACGACGCGATTGGCAAGGCGCTCGCCGCGGACCTGACGTCCACCGTGCTGGGCGACATCGCTTGCGATCTGGGCGTCACAGTGCTCTTTGCCGCGGCCATCGCCGCCGTAGGCCTAGCCCTCGCCCACAACAAATCCCACGCCTAGACACCTACTCATTGGGGACAGACTTAAACGACCAAAAGTATTCATTGGGGACAGACTTAAATGACTAGCCATCGGGGGCAGATAAGGAGCGTCCCCAACTGCCGGGTGGCGAAAGAGCGTCCCTTGTGACTGGTCATTTAAGAACGTCCCCAATGACTAGTCTGAAACAAATCCCCACTCTCGCCCCAAAATAGTTCGCCAAGGTTTACTATTACGTTCATAAAGTAGTACGAGGCTAACAATGGGGGATACCATGGCGACGAAGCAAGCCTACGTCCAGGTCAAGGGGCTCAAGAAGCACTACGGCGACGGTGATGCGCGCCTGACGGTACTCGATGGCATCGACACGTCCATCAACCGCGGCGAGATCTGCGTCATGCTGGGCCCCTCGGGCTCGGGCAAGTCGACCTTTCTCAACCTGATCGGCGGCCTGGAGGATGCCGACGGCGGCTCCATCATGGTGGACGGCTGCGACCTCACGGTGCTCAAGCCTACCGACCTGGGTGAGTACCGCCGCCGTGAGCTGGGCTTCGTCTTCCAGTTCTACAATCTGGTGCCCGACCTCACCATCAAGGAGAACATCGAGGTCACGGCGCACCTGTCCAAAAACCCGCTCAGCGTCGATGACCTGCTGCGCTCGCTGGGCCTCTACGAGCACCGCAACAAGTTCCCGCGCCAGGTCTCGGGTGGCCAGCAGCAGCGCTGCGCCATCGGCCGCGCACTCGTCAAAAACCCGGGCCTGCTGCTGTGCGACGAGCCCACGGGCGCGCTTGACTATAAGACGTCCAAGGAAATCTTGCAGCTCATGGAAGATGTCAATCACGAGTACGGCTGCACCATCATCATTGTCACCCACAATGCCGCCATCGCGCGCATGGCCGATCGCGTGCTGCGCCTGCGCGACGGGCGCATCGTCGAGGATGAGCTCAACGAGTCGCCCGTCGCGGCCGCCGAGCTCGATTGGTAGGCGGCGCCATGACACCTCTCGCAAAACGTCTCCCGCGCGAGCTGCGCCGCA
The DNA here is from genome assembly GCA_036301625.1 of Collinsella sp. GTDB lineage: Bacteria > Actinomycetota > Coriobacteriia > Coriobacteriales > Coriobacteriaceae > Collinsella. The sequence goes on from JAXJEC010000038.1 coordinate 13,701, forward strand.
ATATCGGCAAGTACCTGGGCATCTTTTTGCTTATGTGCGGAAGTATCGCTCTCACCTCGGGCTTTTTGCTCGCGGCGCATTCCATCGGCTGCCTCATCGATGACATGCGCGATGCGTACACGATTGAGGACGGCCGCGTGACCACCTCCTTCGAGGCCACCAAAGACCAGCTCAAGGCGGCCGAGGATGCGGCCGACGACGTCGGCGGCGTCACGCTCTACAAGAATTTCTCCATCGACGCCATCATCAAAAAGACCGCCGGCGACGACGGCACCAAGCGCACGCTGCGCACCTATGCGCACCGCACCAAGGTCGATATCGCGTCCTACTGTGAGGGCAGGCAGCCCAAGACGGACGATGAGGTGGCAATCGACCGCGTCTTCGCCACCAACAACGACCTCGCCGTGGGCGATAAGGTCGAGCTCGAGGGCCGCACCTACACCATCTGCGGCATCATGACCCAGCCCGATAGCCAGGCGCTGTTCCTCAACAATTCGGACTTTACGGTGAACACCATCACCTATGGCGTGGCCGAGGTCACCGACGCCGGCTTTGCCGCGCTTGAGGACGCCGGCGGCGCACCCGCCTACACCTACTCCTTCACCTTTGCCGATCGCGATCTCTCCACCGCGGACCGCACCGATGCGGAGCAGGATATGGTCGAGGCACTGACCGAAGCCGATGCGCGCGTGGACGATCTGATCGATGCCGATTCCAACCAGGGCATTGGTTATGCGCGCGACGACGTGGACGGCGACTCCATGATGTGGATGACGCTGCTCGACATCATCATCGTGATTATGGCGTTCGTCTTTGTGGTCCTTACCGACGCCACCATCGAGGAGGAGAGCGCCATCATCGGCACGCTGCTCGCCAGCGGCTATCGTCGACGCGAGATTGTGCTGCACTACCTTGCGCTTCCCGCCATCGTGGGCGTGATCGCGGCGCTTTTGGGCACTGCGCTCGGCGTTGTGTTCTTTACCGAGCCCATGCGCAGCCTCTATTACGGTTCGTATAGCCTGCCGCCCTTCCAGGTGTACTGGAGCTGGGAGATCTTTGTGAAGTGCGCCGTGGTTCCCGCCGCCGCGCTCATCCTCATCACGCTGGTGGGCCTGCTTCGCAAGGTGGGCAAGACGCCGTTGCAGTTCCTTCGTCACGAGGCGAGTGGCAAATCGGGCACCAAGCGCGGCTTGCAGCTGCCGGAGCGCATGGGTTTTGTTTCCCGCTTCCGCCTGCGTATCTTCCTGCGCAACCTGGGCAACTTCGCCACGCTCTTCGTGGGCATTGCGTTTGCCTCGCTGCTGTTGCTCTTTGGCTTGGCGATTCTGCCCACGATGACGCACTATGCGGACAACCTCGAGACAAGCCTTGTCGCCGAACACCAGTACACGCTCAAGGCGCCGCTGGAGCTCGAGGGCACTGCCGAGGAGCGCGAGCAGTGGTCGGCACTCGAGCGCTTGCAGTCGGTTGACGGCGCGCTGCTTTCCGCCGCTCAGGATGCCGATGACGAGCTTGACGACGCGGCCGATGCTGCGCAGGCGGCAGCCGATGCCGCGACCGCATCTCCGTCTGCCGAGAGCCTGACCGCAGCGCAGGATGCGCTTGCCAAGGTCCAGGACAAGAAGGGTGCGCTCTACGCGCGCCTCGATGACCTTGCCGATGCCCTCGGCTGTGACCGCGACGAGGCTATCGACCTGATCGACAAGGCCTCTAAGATCGACACCGACAACGACGACATTCACCCGGTTAACACGACCGATAACGGTGCAGACAAGATTGCGCAGACCGAGAAATATGCCGTTTACCAGCTGCAATACGACCGCGGCGATGGTAATGGCGAGGAGACGATTTCTGTCTACGGCATCTCGCCCGATTCGCGCTATTGGAAAGACCTCAACGTCGGCGACGGCCGTGTCGTCTTTGGCGGCGGCCTACTCGACAAGTTTGGCTGGAACGAGGGGCAGAAGGTTAAGCTTCGCGACAAGTACGAGGGCAAGAATTATTCCCTTGAGTACGCGGGCAAGGACTGTGCCTGGGGCTCCAAGTCGGACATGAATATCTATATGAGTATCGACGACTTTAACGAGCTGTTCGGCAACGACGCCGCCTACTTTAACGGCTATGTGAGCGACGAGAAGCTCGACCTCGATGCTCGCTACTTTGCCGGCGACACCACGCCCGACGACATGCGGGCCGTGGGCGACCAGTTCATCGGCATGATGAGCAAAATGATCGGAATGATGATCGGGCTCGCGGTGTTTATCTTCCTGCTGTTTATGTACCTGCTGACCAAGGCGGTGATCGACCACAGCGCCCGTTCGATCAGCTACATGAAAGTCTTTGGCTATCGCGATAGCGAGATCTCGCATCTGTACATCCGCTCGATCACGCTGTGCGTGGCGGCGTCGCTCGTGCTGAGCCTGCCGGTCATTATTGGCTCGCTCACGGCCATCTTCCGCTCGATGCTGCTCGCCTACAACGGCAATATCGAGATCTACGTGCCCGCCTGGTCTATGGCTGCATGCGTCGGCATTGGCTTTGCGACCTACCTGGTCGTGGCGCTGCTGCACATGCGTTCCATCAAACGTGTGGGCCTGGCCGAAGCTCTCAAGGTGCAGGAGTAGTCATCGGGGACAGTCTTTGCCGATTCGCCGGTTCGCCGGCCGGGCTGGCAAGGACTGTCCCTAGTTGCCGGCAGGAAAGGAACGTCCCTAGCTGACAGGTGGCGAGGCACTCATTTAAGTCCGTCCCCAATGAGTAGTCATTTAAGAGCGTCCCCAATGACTAGGTTTCGCGCTTGACTTTGACCCTACTTCAACGGGTACCATCCTCTATGTCTGTAACGCCATATAGACCGAGGGGATATATCTATGACCGCAACTGCACCCGCAGCACCCGCTAAGGTGTACTTCACCAACCTGCGCACGCATGCTCGCGAGAGCCAGCTCGACAAGCTCAAGCGCCTCATCCGTCACGCCGGTATCGAGCAGATCGACTTTGAGAACAAGTTCGTCGCCATCAAGATTCACTTTGGCGAGCTGGGCAACCTGAGCTTTTTGCGCCCCAACTACGCCCGCGCCGTCGCGGACGTCGTGAAGGAGCTGGGCGGCAAGCCCTTCCTCGCCGACTGCAATACGCTCTATGTCGGTAGCCGCAAAAACGCGCTCGAGCACATCGATACCGCCTACCAGAACGGCTTTACCCCGTATGCTACGGGTTGCCAGATCATCATTGCCGACGGCCTCAAGGGCACCGACGAGGCGCTCGTCCCGGTCGTGGGCGGCGAGTACGTGCACGAGGCCAAGATCGGTCAGGCGCTCATGGATGCCGATATCGTGATCAGCCTCACCCACTTTAAGGGTCATGAGCAGGCCGGTTTTGGCGGCGCCATGAAGAACCTGGGCATGGGAGGCGGCAGCCGTGCCGGCAAGATGGAGCAGCATGCCGCCGGCAAGCCGAACGTCGCGGCCGAGCACTGCATTGGCTGCCGTGCCTGCGAAAAGATCTGCGCGCACAACGCTGTTTCGTTCAACGACACCCGCGAGCGCGAGCTTGCCAGCGGCGCTACTCGCACGGTGCACGTGGCCAGCATCGACCACGATCGCTGCGTGGGCTGCGGACGCTGCATTGCGGCATGCAACCAGGACTGCATCAAGCCCGGCTATGACGCCGCGGCCGACGTGCTCAACTGCAAGATCGCCGAGTACACCAAGGCCGTCGTCGACGGGCGCCCGAGCTTCCACATTTCGCTCGCCATGGACATCAGCCCCAACTGCGACTGTCATCCCGAAAACGACACGCCCATCGTCAACGACATTGGCATGTTCGCGAGCTTCGACCCGGTCGCCATTGACCAGGCCTGCGCCGACGCCGTCATGGCGTCCGAGCCGCTGCCCAACACCGAGCTCACCGACAGCGCGGCCAAGATGGAGCACAACCACGAGCATCTGGAGGGCGAGCAGGCCAAGGACCCCTTCTGCATCACGCATCCCGACACCGATTGGCGCGCGTGCATCGCGCATGCCGAGAAGATCGGCCTGGGCACGAGCGAGTACGAGCTCATCGAGGTCAAGTAGCACCTTTCTATTGGACATATCAAGCGCTTTTGTAGCGCAACGTTAGCAAAAGCCGCCCGTGAGCACAGTGCCCACGGGCGGCTTTTCGGAAGTGCTAGGGGGTCAGATAGGCCAGTAAACCGTACTATTTGCCTAAAAATACTCGTCGAGGAAGTCGTCGACCGTGTTCCAGTAGAGTTCGGGGTCGACCTGCGCACTCTTGGCGTGGGTGGCGCCATGGATGGTGAGCTTTTGCTTGGCCTTGCTGGCGCACGCGTCGTAGTTTTGGCCGAGCATGTCGTACGGCACAAAGGTGTCCTGGTCGCCGTGGATAAACAGCATGGGAACCGTCGCGTGTTTGAGTTGCTCCACACTGCTCGCCTTATGAAAGTCGTAACCCGCGCGCACGTTGCACACCAAGTTTGCTACATCGAGCAAGGGAAAGCTGGGCAGGCCGAACACGTCCTTGAGCTGTAGGGAAAACTCGTCCCAAACACTCGTATAACCGCAGTCCTCGATAATGCATTTCACGTTTGCGGGCAGAGATTCCCCCGCGACGTTCATGGCGGTTGCCGCACCCATCGACTCGCCAAAGACAAGAATGCGCGCCTCGGGGTCGGCTGCAACGATCCGTCCAATCCATGCAACGACATCGAGGCGCTCGGGCCAGCCCATGCCGATATAGTCGCCGCCGGAGCGCTCGTGGGCGCGGGCGGCGGGTGCGAGTACGTTCATGCCGCGGTCGTGGAATCGCTTGACGTATCGAGCCATGCCGATGGGCTCGTTGGTATATCCATGCAGGCAGACGGCGTAGTCGTGTGCGCTCTCCGACGCAGCAAAATACCAGGCGGCAAGCTCGGTCCCGTCGTCCGCGGTGAGGTTGCTGCTCTCGCGATTCTCTTTAAACCATGCCCGCGCCTCGGTATCCTCGGCATCCGGCTGCTCACCTTCTTTGTCGTTCTTGCTATCCTGCATCATCTTCATGGTGTATGGCGCGCGGGGATTCAGCGCGAAGTCAAACAGAAAGTTGCCGGCAAATCCGAGCAGCGCAACGACAGCCACCAGTGCAACGATGCCGGCTATCTTGAGCTTTCGATTGGAACGTGCGTTTTGAGCCATGCGGTATTCTCCTATAAGATGTTAATACATCAACATTTAATGCAAGCGCATTATGGACGTTCGCCGTTGATGCGTCAACAGGCAAAGAATGGGTAAACAAAGGGTCACGTATGGTGCAAATTTCGCACGTACCTAGACGCTTTGATATAGTGTTGAGAACTCTTTACGTTGGAGGATGTAACCGGCATGTCCGATTCGAGCGACAGTTCTAAGCCGCGACCCAAGACCGCGGCCGTTCCACACTACACGGTGGGTGAGGAGATCATGAACTCCGTCACCCATGGTGTCGGCTGCCTGTTGGGTATCGCGGGCCTGGTGCTCCTGATCGTATTCGCCGCCCTGCGCGGCGGAGGCCCGGCCCACATGGCCGCGGCGATTGTCTATGGCGTCAGCATTATCCTCGAATACCTAGCCTCCACGCTCTACCACGCGATTCAGCCCGCGCGCGCCAAGCGCGTGTTTCGCATCATCGACCACAGCTGCATCTACCTGCTCATTGCGGGCAGCTATACGCCGTTTTGCCTTATCACGCTCGCAAACGACGGCGGCCCTGCGCTGTTCTTTGCCGTATGGGCCATCGCCATTATCGGCATCGCCCTCGAGTGCTTCCTACGCGAGCGTCAACCGCACTGGGTAAGCGGCCTGGTCTACCTGCTGATGGGCTGGCTCGTTGTCTTTAAGCTGCCCGAACTTGTGGCGCTGCTCAACCCCGTGGCACTTGCCCTGCTCGCCGTCGGCGGCGTGTGCTACACCGCGGGCGTGCCGTTCTATATCGCCAAAAACGTGCGCTATCTGCACAGCGTGTTTCACCTGTGGGTGCTCGCCGGCAGCATCTTCCAGTTCATGGCGGTGATCCTCTTCGTAATCTAGCGACCATGCCTGCGCGCCCGCGTTCTCGTTTGGGCGCCGGTGCAATTGCCGTATCCGCCACCAACGTTTTAATCCGACGTCCCGAATCTTGGAGGTTCGAGAAACTCCCGATGGACATAACCATCTCCCTTATCACCACCCTCGTTTTGACCCTCATCAACGGCTACTTCTCTATGTCCGAGATGGCGCTCACCACGGCCAAGCGCGCCGTGCTGGAGCACGAGGCCGAGGAGGGCGACAAGCGCGCCGAGCGTGCCATTAAGCTGGCTGCCGACTCCGACCAGCTGCTCGCCACCATCCAGGTCGCCATCACGCTCGTGGGCTTCGCCTCGTCCGCCGTCGCCTCGACGAGCCTGTCCGACCCGCTCGCCACGTGGCTCATGAGCTTTGGCCTCGCGCCGCTCTCCGCCATCGCACGCGGCCTGGCGCCGGTCATCATCACCGTCGCGGTCGCCTTCGTGTCCATCGTGATCGGCGAGCTCGTCCCCAAGCGCATCGGCCTGGCCAATGCCGAGGGCGTGTCCAAGCAGGTCGTGGGCCCGCTTTCCGTGTTCCAGAAGATCGCCCGTCCGCTCGTGTGGCTGACTGGCGCTTGCTCCGATGGCCTGGCCCGCATCCTGCGCATCAAGAGTGCCGACGACCGCCAGAACGTCTCGGAAGAAGAGATCAAATACATGGTCTCGGAGCAGGACGACCTGCTCGACGAGGAAAAGCGCATGATCCACGAGATCTTCGACCTGGGCGACACCGTTGCCCGCGAGGTCATGGTGCCGCGCGTGGACACCACCATGTGCGAGGACGACGAGACGGTCGCCGACGTGCTGTCCACCATGCGCCAGACCGGCTTTAGCCGCATCCCCGTCTATCACGAGGATCCCGACAACGTCGCCGGCATCGCGCACATCAAGGACCTGATTCAGCCCGCGCTCGACGGCAAGGGCGACCAGCCCATCGCCGGCTTTTTGCGCGACGCCACCTTTGTGCCCGACACCAAGGACATCCTGCCGCTGCTGTCCGAGATGCAGACCTCGCACGACCAGATCGTGGTGGTCGTGGACGAGTACGGCGGCACGGCCGGCATCATCACCATCGAGGACATCGTCGAGGAGATCGTCGGCGAGATCGAGGACGAGTTCGACCCCGACAACAAGTATCTCACGCGCCTTTCGCGCCGCGAGTGGCTCGTTGATGGGCGTTTTTCGTGCGATGACGCGATTGAGCTTGGTTGGCCGCTCGAGGAAAGCGATGATTATGAGACCATCGCCGGCTGGATTTTGGAGCTTTGCGACTCGGTGCCCGACATCGGAGAGGTGTTTGAGGTTGCGGGATACAAGTTTAAAGTGCAGTCGATGCGTGGCCAGCGCATCTCGCTCATTCGCGTGATCGCTCCGGCCGAAACCGATAAGAAGGATTCCGAGTCTTCGGTAGACGAGCCGACGACGTCGGGTGCGGGTTCCGCGAATCCGCACGACGGCGACGAGTAGGACAAGGAAGAGTAGGGGAGAGTTATGGCAGGCCTGTTCAACATCCTTAAGATCACCGTCAGCGAGGACAAGATCTGCGCGCACGTGCTGGTGAACCCCGGCATGCCGCTCATGACCTCGGAGGATATCGAGGCTACGGCGCGCGTGTATTACCTGGTGCCGGCGATTGCCAAGCACCTGTGCCTGGGTGATTCCGGTCGCGAGTTCCAGGACTGCATGGGCCAGACCGAGCTTTGCCATCTGCTTGAGCATGTGACGGTCGAGCTCATGAACGAGACCGGTCTTGCCGGTAGCATCTCGTGCGGCCGCACGCGCGTAAGCGAGCACGACGAGCGCGTCTTTGAGGTTGAGCTTTCGTGCCCCGACGACGCGCTGGCCATCGGTGCGCTGTCTTCGGCCACCTTTATGATGGACTGGGCCTATCTGCACGCCGACCAGCTTGCCCCCGACGTGGAGGGCACGGTCGCGGGCCTGCGCAACCTGGTGCTGGGCATGCGCGCCGAGGCCGAGGGCAAGGATCCCCACGAGGCCGTCGCCGCTGCGAACGGCGAAGATGCTGCCGAGGACGAGGGCGCTGACGAGGGCGATGCGCCGGTCGACGCCGAGCCCGTTTCCGATGCGACCGCCGAGCCCGTTCCCACCGAGCCCCAGGGCGTCCCCAACTTTGACGACGAGCCCCAGGTGGCGATTGATACCGAGGGTGCGGTTGCCGAGAACCACGAGGCCTCCGCTGCCGTCTTTGGCGGTGCGGCGACGGTTCCGGCAGGACCTGCGCATGAGGGCGGCCTGCCGCTCGTGGACGGCGCCGGCGAGGACCCGGGTGCCACGGTGGCCATGCCGGCTATGCCCCAGGAGTAGGCCTACGCGTTTATCACCATCACGTACCTGCGCCTTTGCCGTACACAGATGAGCGGAGCGGCAAGTGATGCGCTGCGGGTATAATGGACAGCATTCAAACGGTGGGCACCGACGTGCCCGCAGGAGAGGAATGATCATGGGTAAGACTTTCAGCTTTGTCTCCGGCGCACTTTTTGGTGCCGCTGCCGGCGCTATTGCCGGCGTTGCTCTGGCCCCGCGTTCGGGCGCCGAGACCCGCGCCATGGCTGCCGATATCGCCAACGACGCCTGGGACAATATGCGCGACACCTACGAGCACAGCGCCGAGGAGGCTCGTGCCGCGGTCAGCGACTTTGGTCCGATGGTCGACGCCAAGACCGATGACCTGCGCGCCAAGGTCGACCTGGCCCGCGAGCGCATGGACCAGCTTCGCGAGCAGCTCAACGACGCCATCTCGGGCGGCAACGTGACGCCCGCTGCCGACGTCGTGGTCGAGAACGTCACCGAGGCCGGCACCGAGGCCACGGAGCCCTCGACCGAGGCATAATGCGCGCAGGGGATTTTGTCGGCGTCAAGGTTTATCGTAAGCCTGCCGAAGATAAGCGCACCAAAAAGGACGGCACGCCGCGCAGCCCCAAAAAGCTCGGCAAGATTCACTTTCCCGTCTTTACCCCGGGCGGTACGCGCGTGGTGGGCTTTATGGTCCGCCAGTCCGATATCGCGGGTATGATCGAGCGCCCCGACCGGTTTGTGGCGCTCGATGCCATCGGCGTCTATGAGGGCGCTGTCGCGGTCGACGACGTCAAGGGCACCTACGATGCCGCCGCGGCCAAGCGCCTCGATATCAACCTGGACGATTGCATCATCTGGGTTGGCATGGACGTGCGCACGGAATCGGGCGATGTCGTGGGCTACTGCTCGGACGTTGAGTTCAAGCCGCGCTCGGGTATTGTGCAGATGTTCTACGTGACCGCCGGTGCCGCTTCGAGCGTGCTGGTGGGCGACACGCAGGTGCCGCCGACGATGCTGCGCGGCTACGAGAACGGCGCGATGATTGTATCGGACGAGGTCAAGGCGCTCGGATATTCGGGCGGCGCGGCCGCCAAGGCTGCCGAGGCCAGTGTCGTGGTGGGCGATAAGGTCAAGAAGGGCGCCAAGGTGCTCGATGACAAGGGATCGGTCGCCGTGGACAAGGGCAGCCGCGCACTGGGCAAGCAGCTCGGCAAGACGCGCGGTATGTTCAAGGCCTTTAAGGACGAATATCAAAAGGCGAGCGGGGGCTCGTCAAAAGCTAGCAAATAGCGACGTACCAAATGATGGGAGGCGAGCCGGAGACATGTTGCTCCGGCTCGCTGTGTTTATGGGGGAGGGCATATGCGCCAAAACGGATCTAACTTAAACGGGCCCTCGGGTGCGCGTCCGACGGCGCGCCGCGACCTGGGGCAGCTGCCCAGCGGTCAGCGTCGACGTCGCCGTAAGCCCGGCGCGATGTACCTCAACCATAGCCGTGGGTTTAGCGATCGCAGCGCGCGCATCGGCAACGGGCGCTCACCGCGCCGACCGTCCCGCCTGCCCTATGCGCTCATCGCCGTGGGTTGCGCGCTCGTGCTGTTTATCGCTGCCGTCGTGGGCTACGTCAACCGCAGCGTGGACGTGGAGCTCAACGGGCAAAAGACCGCGGTGCGCGTGGGCTCTACGTTGCAGAATCTTATCGACGATCAAAGCCTGACCGAAACGTACGATGCCGGCGACCTGCTGGCCGTCGACGACAGCGTGCTCAAGCGCCATGGCGGCGAAAAGCTGTCGGTGAAGGTCGACGGCAAGCGTATGAAGCAGGGCAAATGGGATAGTCGCGAGCTTACGGGTGGCGAGAAGGTGACGGTCAAGGACGGCCGCAACGTGTACGAAAAGCACGAGGTCCAGGCCACGACTATCGAGCCAAAGCTTAAGGTCGAGGGCACAGGTGCCATTGAGTATGTCAAAACCTGGGGCGTTCAGGGCCGCTCCGAGGTATGGGTCGGCGAGCAGTCGGGCAAGACGCAGGACCGCGGCGAGGTCGTGCCCGCCACCGACTGCGTGGTCGAGTGCGCAAGCGTAGCGCCCAAGGGCAACGAAAAGTACGTGGCCCTGACATTTGACGAGGGTCCGAGCGGAGCGACCAAGCAGATCTTGCAGGTGCTCAAGGAAAAGGGCGTCACGGCGACGTTCTTCCTTTCGGGCGATGCCGCGGAAGCCTCGCCCGCTACTGCCAAAGCGATTGTCGATGCCGGGTGCGAGATTGGTTCCAACAGCTACAGCGATGATTCTCTCAAGGGCGAGGATCGCGAGACGGTGCGCAAGCAGATCACGAAGGGCACCGAGTCGATTAAGTCGGCGACCGGCGTCGAGACGATGCTGCTGCGTGCCCCCTACGCCGCGTTTGACGAGCAAAACTGGATTGACTCGATGGACCTGGTGTCCGCCGTGGTTTCGTGGAATATCGATTCGGGCGACTGGCTGCTCAACGGCGCTGACGAGCAAGTATCGACCGTGCTCGACTCGATGACGCCGGGCAATATTGTGCTGCTCACCGATAGCGATGAGTGCGCCGAGCAGACGCTCGAGGCGCTGCCGCAGATTATCGATGGCCTTGTCGCCGACGGCTACAAGATCGTGACGCTCAGCGACCTGGTCAAGACGGACACGGCATTGAGCAAAAAGCTCACCTCGCTCACCAAGGTTTCCATGCCCAAAAACGCCGTGTTCCCCCAACTCCCCGAGGACGACGACACCACAGAGTAGTCATTGGGGACGTGCTTAAACGACTGGTCGTTTGGGACGGTCTTAATCGCTTTGTCCCACCACACCCATCCGGCTCTATGTCACGGATACGTCAGCGTTTGGTATGCCTGCGATGTGCAGCGCATAAATTCGGTGCCGCAGCGCGATGCTGATGCTATAGTTACTGCGGTTAATGAGGGTCAAGAGAAAGGTTACAGGTGAAACCCAAACCTCGACCATACAGTCGATGACCCCATGCAGGTGCTTTCTGCGCGTGCACGGGGTGTGAGCGCCGAGCGGCGTGCCGCCCGCGCATGCGTATACATATCTAAAAGTCCACGGATTGCGCGCCGGCATGGTCGCGCGGTCCGCAGGAATAATGATGGGGAGCACCATTGAATTATCTGAGTGAGATGCTCAAATTGCCGGTCTTGGACGTCGACGGCGAAAAGCTCGGCGTTGTGAACGATTTTGGCATTGCTACCGGCGAAGTCTTTCCGCACGTGACGTCGCTCGCGTTCCGCGGACCCGGCAAGACGCCGTTTATGATCAGCTGGCGCAAATGGGTCGACCGTATCGACGAGACGGGCGTACACCTTAAGTCGCCGGCCACCGAAATCCGTTTTTCGTACCTGCAGCCGACCGAGCTCCTGCTTGCCCGCGACGTGCTCAACAAGCAGATTGTCGACACGCAGGGCATGAAGGTCGTGCGCGTAAACGACATCAAGTTTTCCATGTCGGGCGAAAATCAGCTGCGCCTGCTGGGCGCCGAGGTCGGTGCCCGCGGTCTGCTACGCGCCATCAGCCCCGCGCTCGAGCATATCGTCGAAGGCTTTATGAAGCACCTGGGCAAGCCGCTCAGTGAGGACATCATCGCTTGGTCCTACATGGACCTGCTCGACCGCTCGACCAAGAACATTCAACTCTCGGTGTCGCACAAGACGCTCGGCGAGCTGCACCCTGCCGACATCGCCGACATTATCGAGCAGCTCGACCCGCGCCTACGTGCGCAGGTGTTTGCGCAGCTCGATACTGCCCAGGCCGCCGAGGCCATCTCGGAGTTCGATGACGACGAGCTCATGACCGAGATGCTCGAGGGTCTGTCCGACACCGACGCATCGTCGATGCTGGCCATGATGGACCCGGACGACGCCGCCGATCTGATCGACGAGCTCGATTACGAGAAGGCCGAGAAGCTCTTGCGCCTGATGGGCGTCAAGGAGGAGAAGGCGATTCGTAATCTGCTGGGCTACGAGGACAACACCGCCGGCCGCATCATGACCTCGGAGTTTGTCTCCCTGCCCGCTACGGCAACGGTCGGTGACGCCATCGAGGCGATTCGCGAGCTCGACGAGGACTTCGAGAGCGTCTACTACGTCTATACCGAGGATCCGAGCGGCATGCTGACCGGCGTGCTTTCGCTGCGCACGCTGATCGTAGCCGACCGCGACGCCACGCTGGGTCAGCTGGCCTATCGCGACCTGGTCTATGTGTCGCCCGACGAGGACCAGGAAGACGTGACGGACGAGATGACCAAGTACGACCTGGTTGCCATCCCTGTCTGCGACGAGAACCGTCATATCCTGGGTATCGTGACCTTTGATGACGCCATGGACGTTATCGCCGAGGAGCACCAGGAGGACCTGCAGATCGCAGGCGTCGGCTCGGGCGATAGCGCGTCCGACGACTCGACGAATGTGCTCAGCTGGTTCGTGCATCGCCAGTACTGGGTTGTCGTGTGGGGCATTGCCTCGTGCATCATGGCAACGGTGCTGGGGACGGCGCTCGGCTCCGCGCATCTGGTGGTGTTCCCCATGTGCGCCATGCCGCTCGTGCTGCTGGCGGCCTCGCGCATGGTGTCGTTCGTCAAGAACTACTTCCTGGAGTATGACGGTCACGATGACGAGCCCAAGCCGTATCTGGGGTTCTTCTTCCAGAGCACGGGCATGGGCCTGATCCTGTCGCTCGTGACCTACCTGTGCGCCCAGCTGGTGCGCACCGCCGCGTTCCCCGACGCGCCCATGTTTGAGGAACAGCTCTTTACCGGCTGCTTTAACATTGCGGCCATCGTCTGCCTGATTGGCAACATGAGCGCCGTGATTTACCTGATGGTGCTGTTCTGGCGTGACGAGCATGACCTCAACACGTCGGGCACCGCCATGAACGTTATTGCCGTCATGATCTCGTGCGTAGCGTACTGCGCCGCTGCGGTGCTGCTCACCATGTCGGTCATGGGTTAGGTGGTCGCGTGCAAAATACCAAGCAAAAGTCGGGCACCAAGCAAAAGTTGACCATCGCGGCCATCTTTGGCGCTATGGGTCCCGGTCTGCTGGCGGCGCTTTCGGGCAATGACGCCGGCGGCATTGCAACGTATTCCAGCGCGGGCGCCAGCTATGGCTACAAGATGCTCTGGATGCTTCCCGTCATGACTGTGCTGCTCATCGTGACGCAGGAGACCGCGGCGCGCTGCGGCTGCGTCACGGGCAAGGGCCTGGCATCGCTCATTCGCGAGCGTTTTGGCGTGCGCAAGAGCGTGCTGGCCATGGCAGCGCTGCTGATCGCCAACACGGCTGTGACCATTTCGGAGTTTGCGGGCATCGCCAGCGGTCTTGCTCTCTTTGGCGTGCCGGCGAGCATCTCGGTGCCGTTGGTGGCGCTGCTGGTATGGATGCTTACCATGTCGGGTAGTTTCCAGCGCATCGAGAAGATTCTGCTGCTGGTGAGCTGCGTGTTCGTGACCTATATCGTCGCCGCGTTTATGGCTGGCCCCAACTGGGGTGAGGTCGCGGTCGACCTGGTCGTGCCTAACATTCAAAATGACCCCAGCTACGTGTCGCTCGTGGTCGCAACGATCGGTACCACCATCGCGCCGTGGATGATTTTCTTGGCGCAGAACAACGTGGTCGATAAGAACGCGGGCGAGGACGACATCGTGCTGCAGCGTATTGATACCGTGAGCGGCTCGATCGCTGCTGATATCATTGCGGGCTTTATTATCATCACGACCGGTGCGGTGCTGTTCCCGGCGGGTATTCAGATTAGCGATGCCGCCGATGCCGCCCGCGCGCTGGAGCCCATCGCGGGCCAGTGGTCCACGGTGTTGTTTGCCTCGGGCCTGGTCGCGGCGAGCTTCTTGGCTGCCTGCGTGCTACCGGGCGTTACGTCGAGTGCTATCTGCGAGGCATTTGGCTGGGAGCGCGGTGCCGACCGCAGCTGGGACGAGGCCCCGGTTTACCGCGGCATCATTACGGCCATCATCGGTATCTCTGCCGTGCTGGTGCTTATGCCCGGCGTCGATCTGTTCCAGATTATGATGACCTCGCAGGTCATCAATGGCGTGCTACTGCCCGTGGTTCTGGTGTTCCAGGTGGTTATCGCGGCGGATCGCCACATTATGGGCGCCAACCGCAACGGTCGCGTGTGGAACGTGCTCACTTGGGCGACTATCGCCGTGATTACTGTGCTGACGGTCGTCATGTTTGTGCTGCAAGCGATGGGCTACAGCGCTTAGCGCCTCTTTTGGACTCCAAACAGGCCGCCGCCATGGGCTGCGGCCTGTTTTTTGCCCGCGACCTCTTGGGGCCGGCTCTAAAAGAGCGATTTTGGGTTGTTTGCTGCGGGCTACTTGTCGGTACCCAGCTTGTGCGGCTTGAAGGCGAGTGCGTTGACGAGCGCGTCGGTGGCAGACTTGACCGCTGCCGGCTGCGGGTCGTTGACGTGGTCCTCGGGGTGCACGGGCAGGTCCTTCTTAACGGCATCGTGGATCAGGTTGAGATACTCGGTCACGCCGGTGGTCGATAGATGCGTGCCATCGCCGTCGAACAGGTCATTTCGGTTGGCGCTGTATCCGTACCAGTCGATAACGCGCACGTTCTTGTAGCGCGTGGCGGCGTTGGCGATGGCCTGGTTGGTCGAACCAACCCACGGCTGCGGGCTGCGCGTATTTACAAACACCACGATGCGCTTGTCTCCGACATCGGACATGATGGCATCGATCTGGTCGTCGGTCACCAAGCCGTTGGTGCCCAGGGCAAAGACCACGATTTTGCCGGCAAGGTTCTGCTGGATATAGCCCTCAAATGTCGCACGGCCTGCATCGAATTGGCGGCCCTTTTCGGCATCGATGTGGCTGTGCGGGAACACGCCATCAAAGGAGTCCACGGCGCGCAGTGACACGGAGTCACCGATCATCAGCAGGTCATAGGAGCCGTCCGCGAAGCCGTCGTTGTCCTTGTCGGTGTCGTCTGCCGCTTGCTGGTCCTTGGGCGTGGCGTTTTTGGCTTCTTTGTTGAGGACTTCGGCACCTTCGCCGCTGAGCGCAGACGTCTCGGGCACAAAGACCAAGCCGCCCAGTGCAACGACCAGTACGACAGCGCAGGCGGCGCAAACGGGAATATGCGCGCGCACCCAATTGGCAGGCGTGGTGGTGCCATCGCGGAACTCGGAGACGGTGCGTCCGAAGGCGCCCTTCCTAAACGGCGTCTCGATAAAGCGATAGGAACATTCGGCCACGGCGACCACCAGCAGTACCTGCAAAATGTACTGCCACCAGGGCGTATCGTTGATGTTGGCGACCGGGTTCATGAGCAGCAACAGCGGATAGTGCCATAAGTAGATGCTGTACGAGCGCTTGCCAACCCACACGAGCGGCTCGGCGGATAGCGCGCGGGCGACCAGACCTTGGGGCTGCACGCAGGCCGCGATGACCATGAGCGTAAGGATGGAGCACAGCAGCGTGCCGCCGCGATACTGGAACGCCGTGTAGCCGTTGGTGAATGCGACCATGGCGGCAAGGCCAACCAGGCCCGCGACGCCCAACACATCGATGGACGCGGGCGAGGACCAAAAGCGTACGAGCGCGCTCGGCTGGGTTGGGGCAGTCTCGGCTACGTTGTCGGCCTTCGTGCCCTGTTTGTCCTCGGCATTCTTGCCGTGCTTGGCGGCGCCAACCAGGCGGTCGAGCCCCAGACGATGTGCGAGGCGCACGGGCGCCAGATCGCGATCGGGGATAAAGGCCATCCAGGCGCCCAGCAGCAGCGAGAACACACGGGTGTCGGTGCCGTAGTACACGCGGCTGGGGTCGGCGGTGGGATTGTAGAGCACCATCATGGCAATGGCGGAGACGGCAGCCAAGCCCAGAACCACGCGGCGCGTGTTGGGCTTGCTCATGTGCATGGATACCATGGCAAGCAGCAGCGGCGGCCAAACCAGATAGAACTGCTCCTCGATGGCGAGCGACCAAAAGTGCGTGAGCGGCGAGGGGTCGCCCAGGGCGTTGAAGTACGAGACGTCCTGGGCGATCTGCCACCAGTTGTTAAAGAACAGCAGCGACGGCAGAACGTCGGGACGCATCTTGGTGAGCATCACGTGGTTAAAGATGGTGCACAGCGCGCAGGTCACGAACACTACCGTTACCACGGCGGGGACCAGGCGACGGATGCGGCGAATCCAGAAGCTCTTAAGGTCGATGCGGCCGGTCTTAGCGACTTCGTTGAGCAGCAAGCGCGTGATCAGATAGCCCGAAAGCACAAAGAAGATCGTGACGCCAAGCAGGCCGCCCTGAGCCCACGTGAGGTTGAGGTGATAGAGCACCACCGCGACGACGGCAAGCGTGCGCAGGCCGTCGAGCGCAGGGATGTAGCGGGACTTGGGGCGAGCAGGCGTCTGCTCCGCGGCGGGAGTGTTGGCGCGGCCCGCGTTGTTGGCAGAAGCGCGATGGGGGCTTGCGGTGCGTCGCGGCTCGTTGGCACGGCGCTCGCCCTTCACGCGTTCGTGCGGCGCCGGCTCGTTGCCCGTGCGGCGTCGACCGCGCGAGCCCGATTGCGAGAATTGTTCCATAAAACATCATTCAATGACGAGAATAATCAGCACATATTCATTGTAGCTGCCTGCCCCTGTGAATGCTTGCTGCTGGCGCAAGCTCAAGCGCGCGTCCACATCAAAGTGGACTAAAGTTATAGGGGGTGCGAGAGTGCACAATCGTTGGTCGACGGTGGGCGCAAAGCCTGAAGGCGAGGAGGTTTCCATGGCGGATCACAGCATCGTTGCGGTGTTCGGCAGCATGAACATGGACCTTTCGGTGGCGTGCGAGCGCATGCCGCGCGCGGGCGAGACCGTTGGCGGTAGCGGTTTTATCACCAACGCCGGTGGCAAGGGCGCTAACCAGGCCGTTGCCGCTGCGCGCATGGGTGCGCGCACGTGCATGATCGGCGCTGTTGGGCGCGATACCTTTGGCGATGCGCTCGTGGCAGGGCTCCAGGATGCCGGCGTGGGCGTTGAGTTTGTGGCGCGTCGCGATGACGTGGAGACCGGTACCGCGACTATCATTCGCTGCGAGAGCGACAACCGCATCGTGCTGTCGCCGGGCGCCAACCATGCGCTTGCGGGCGAGGACGTTGCCCGCGCACTGAGGCGCTTGGTGGCCGACGAGCTCGACGGCGATGCCAGCGAGATTGCCCCGGCTGCCGGAAGCGTCTTTATTGCCCAGGGCGAATGTGACCTTGCGGCGACGGCCGATGCGCTTGTTTGCGCTCACGAGCTGGGGTTCTATACGGTCTTTAATCCAGCGCCTGCTTGTGAGTTGCCTGCGGAGGTCTGGCCTGCGGTCGACTTGGTCTGCCCCAACGAGACCGAGTGTCAGGTGCTAACGGGCATCTTGCCCACGGATGACGCGAGCTGCGTGGCCGCGCTTAAGGCCTTGCTCGCTAAGGGCGCCGGTGCCGCGGTTATCACACTGGGCGGATCCGGATCGGTTACGCTCGGCGATGATGGAGGGCTGCTACGCATGCCGGCGCTCTCTAGCGAGGTGGTCGACACGACGGCCGCCGGCGATACGTTTATCGGCGCACTTGCGGCGGCTCGGCTGCAGGGCTTGCCCCTTTTTGAGTGCATGGTCGCAGGCGCTCGCGCCTCGGCAGTGACGGTATCGCGCCTGGGTGCTCAGCAATCGATTCCCACGCGCGCCGAAGTTGAACGTAAGTTTGGTTTAGACGGTTTAGACGGAGAAGCGGAGTAGAACAATGGCAACCAAGAAGCTGATCCTTGATTTGGATATGGGCGTGGACGACGCCATGGCGCTCGCCTATGCCATCGCGAGCCCCGAGGTGGAGCTCGTCGGCATTACCACGTGCTTTGGCAACGTGCGTGTCGAGCAGTCGGCGCACAACTGCTTGGCGGTGCTCGACCTGTTGGGTCGTCCCGAGGTGCCGGTGTACCTGGGCGCCGATCGTCCCGTGAAGGCGACCGAACCCTACACGCCGCCGGCGTCCACCACGCTTATCCACGGCAAGAACGGCATCGGCGGCGCAAGCGTGCCCGCCTCGCCGTACGAGCCGGTGGGCGCGATGTCGGCCGATGGCAATGCGGCGGTCGATTACCTGATTGATGCCGCGCGTACCTATGGTCCCGACTTGGTCTATGTGGCGACCGGTCCGCTCTCCAACCTGGCGCTCGCCCTTGAGCGCGACGCGGCGGCGATGATGTCTATCGGCCGCGTGGTGGTGATGGGTGGCGCCCTGACCGTGCCCGGCAACGTGAGCGCCGGTGCCGAGGCCAACATGGCGAGCGACCCCGAGGCCGCTGACGCCGTGCTGCGCTCGGGCCGCAAACTCACCATGGTTGGTCTTGACGTGACGCATCGCGTGGTGCTGACGCGCCGCGACATTGCCGGTTGGACGGGCTCGGGCACCATGGCGGGCTGCGCATTTGCGAGTATGGTCGAGCACTACATTGGCTCGTACGAGATGAACGCCCCTTACCTGGGCGGCTGCGCGCTGCACGATCCGCTTGCCGTTGCCGTGGCGATTGATCCCACGCTCGTGGGCGCACTTGGTTGCAACTTGCGCGTCGACCTGCTCGGCGAGTATCGCGGCCGCACTATCTGCGACGAGCATCGCCTGTCCGACCCCGACAAGAGCGCGCTTGTGGCACTCACCGTGGACGCCCCGCGCTTTCTGTCCGAGTTCAAGGCGCGCATGGCCCGCATCCTAGGCTAGGCTCGGGATCGAAGCACGCCCATCTGCTCGATGTGGCCGCTGGCGGGCCGGCGGGCCGACATCTACCGTTCGCCAGCCCGATGGTCCCCGGGGCGGGGAGAGCGCTATAATGCATTCTGCATCTTGGATTGTTACTCCTGTGTGGAGGCATGCCCAAGAGCAATACAACACGGATTGTTACGTAAGGCATGACCGCAATAGCACTGCTATTGGCTATCATGCCTTTTTCTGTGAGTGTTCTTGAAAGGAGGTTCACCATGCTTGCAATTAAAAAGCTTAACAACAACGCGGTTCTTTGCCGTGACGGACAGGGGCGAGATGTCATCGCCATGGGCAGGGGCGTCGGTTTCGGCGGAGATTTTCCTCGAGAGCTCCCTCTTTCTAAAATCGAGCATACGTTTTACGACATTGATCCTAAAGGACAAGATGTCATGAGGGATCTTCCCTCGGATATCGTGATGTTTGCGGCGAAAGTTATGGACATCGTTGCCAACGAACTGCCCTACGACCTCTCGACCAATGCGACGCTGTTCATGGCTGATCACCTGTCGTTTGCCGTTGCGCGAGCCCAAAAGGGGGTCCGCATCGCGATGCCTCTTGCCTATGAAGTGCGGGAGACGTATCCGAAGGAATACAAGGCTGCCCAGTTTATCGTCATGCGACTCGAGAAGGAGCTTGGAGAGCGGCTTCCCAAGGATGAGATTGCCAGTATTGCGATGAATCTCGTGAACGCACGGGTTGTTGAAGCCGTCAAAGCCACGGCCGAGCCCGCAAAGCAGTTCGACGATATGCTCGAGGACGTTATCGAGATTCTCGAAAGCGATTTCCGCATTATTGTCGACCGCGATTCCTTTGATTTCACCCGCTTCGCCACGCATCTGCGGTACCTGTTCAAGCGCATTCAAGCCGGCGAGTCGCTGAACAGCGCCAACATGCAGATGTACAAGAACTTTCGTGAGGAGTTTCCGCAGTTGGCAGAGTGCGTGAAGCATATCGGTTCCTATTGTCGTGAAACGTGGGACGCCACGCTCTCCGAGGAGGAGGAACTCTATCTGATGATCCATCTCAACCGGATCATCTCCAAAAAAGGATTGTAACCCGTAGCCATTCGGGGCATGACCTTTGCCGATTCGAACAGTAAGCCAAGATTGTGCAAAGGAGCCAATGATGGCAAATTACAAAAAGGTGGCAGAGCAGATTCTCTCCACTGTGGGCGGGGCGGAAAACGTGGCTTCGGTTACGCATTGCATGACGCGCCTGCGCTTCAACCTCAAGGATGAAAGCCTCTCGAATGATGAGAAGCTTGAGGACATCTCGTCTATCATCAGCGTCGTGCACGCCGGAGGGCAGGTGCAGCTGGTGGTCGGGCCCACGGTCGACAAGGTCTACGACGAGGTTTGTAAGCAGGGCGGATTCGAGGTCACGGTATCGATTGACGAGGAACTCGATGGCCCTCAGCTTAGCTGGAAGGAGCGCTTGGCGCCCAAGCACCTCTTCAATCAGCTGCTCGATGCCGTGAGCGGCGCTATCACCCCGATCCTTCCGATCTTTTGTGTCGCCGGTATCTTCAAGATGCTCGTTATTCTGTTTGGGCCCGAAGGCGCCGGTTTTATGTCCGAAACGAGCGACCTGTATCGGATCCTTTCCCTGGTGGGCGATGCGGCGTATTACTACTTCCCGGTGTTTGCCGCCTATAGCTCGGCTAAGAAGTTCAAAACGAGTCCTGTGCTGGCACTGCTCATCGCTGTTGTGATGATTTATCCCGACATGCTCGCTATTGTTGAGGACGGAAAGCCTTTCAGCGTCTTCGGCATCCCCATGCAGCTCGTCAACTACACCCAGGCTGTTCTTCCGGTCATCTTGATCACCTGGGCCCAGTCCTATGTTGAGCGCTTCTTTAAGAAGATCTCGCCTGATATGTTGCGCATTCTGATCGTACCCGTGGGTACGGTGCTCGTGATGTTGCCGGTCGCGCTGTGCCTCTGCGGCCCTGCCGTCCAATTTGTCATGGGCCTTGTGGCCGATTTCATCATTTGGCTCGCCTCTGTTGCCGGTCCCGCTGCGACCGCGGTTATCGGCACATTCTGGAATCTGATCATCGCCACCGGCATGCACGTGCCGATCTATACCGCCATATTGCCCGCCGCGCTCCAGAACGGTTACGACGCCATCTTATACCCCGGCACCGCGGTTGTAGCCTACACCACGCTTGCCATCGCGCTCGCCTATGGCCTGCGCGCTAAGGACAAGGAGAGTCGAGCCACGGGCTGGAACTTGTTCATCACCTATGCCTTCGGTCGCGTGAGTGAGCCCATCATCTACGGCATCCTGTTTCGCGACAAGAAGGCTCTTGCCTGGAACATGATTGGTGGTGCTGTCGGTGGTCTGCTGGTAAGCCTTCTTCATGCCAACGTCTATATCTTCACTGGCGTTGGTTTCCCATGGATGAACGTGCTCATGTTTGCTCAGGATATCATCCCTGGCACCATCGGGTGTCTTGCTGGCGGTGCCGTGACGTTTGCGTTGGCGATGATTTTTGGATTTGAAGGACAGGAGAAGATGCCGTTGAAGTCCAAGAGCGGCGATTCTGAGGCCGTTGAATCCGTCGAGGCATAAGAGGCTACTACACAAATATGCTCCCCAGCCGTTGCGCGGTCCGACCCCTTGGCCGCGCAACGGTACTGTGCTGTTGCGCGGCACTTGCCGAGTCCGTTGCGTTCGACAGTGTGGGCCGGGAATTTGATAGAAAGGACGACACCATAATGTTTAGAGAAGATTTTTTATGGGGCGGGGCTCTGGCTGCAAACCAGTGCGAGGGAGGATGGAACGAAGGCGGTCGCGGTTTAGCCAATTCCGACATGCTGCCGTTTGGCGATCAACGCATGGACGTCATGCGGGGAGACCTTGATCCGCGTGCGTTGGCACCCGACAGCTTCTATCCCGCTCGCAAGGGCATTGATTTTTACCATAGGTACAAGCAGGATATTGAACTGTTTGCCCAGATGGGTTTTAAATGCCTGCGCTTATCAATCGCCTGGAGCCGCATTTTTCCCAAAGGAGACGAAGCCGAGCCCAATGAAGAAGGCCTTGCCTTTTACGAGGATGTTTTTAGGACGTGTCGCGCGCATGACATTGAGCCTTTGGTGACGCTCAACCACTATGATGTCCCCATGCATCTCGTCGATGCGTATGGCGGATGGCGCGATCGCAGGTTGGTCGACCTGTTCGAGCGATATTCGCGTACCGTGTTCGAGCGCTATCGGGGATTGGTCAATTATTGGCTGACCTTTAACGAGATCAACATCATGACGCAGGCGTGCTTTATGGCGGCGGGGATCATCTTCGAGCAAGGGGAGAATCGCTATGCAACGGTTCACACGGCCGTGCACCATGTATTGGTTGCGAGCGCCCGTGCGGTCGGGGCGTGTCATGAACTGTGCCCTGGGGCGAAGATCGGTTGCATGCTCAACGCAGGTGTCTTCTATCCGGCTACATGTGATCCGGACGATGTGCTGGCTGCGCAGGCTGAGAATCGCAGCCATTACATGTTTACCGACGTCCAGGTGCGCGGTGCGTACCCGAGCTATGTTCTCAAGGAATACGCCCGCCATGGTTTTGAGGTGCCCTATCGGGATGATGACCGCGAAGTACTGGCTGCAAACCTGGTCGATTTCGTCTCGTTTTCGTATTACTCGACGCGCGTCGCAAAAGCGCATGCGGAAGGTCAGTTCGATTCGAACCTTCTTCGCTCGGCGCCTAATCCGTATCTAAAACAGGAGCCTTGGGGGAGGTTTATCGACCCCAAAGGGCTGCGCGTCACCATGAATGAAATCTGGGATCGCTATCAAAAGCCGCTGTTCATCGTCGAAAACGGTTTGGGTGCTCCTGATGTGCCGGAAGATTCGGGTGAAATAGAAGACGACTATCGAGTTGAATACCTGCGGGCCCACATCGAGGCGATGAGGGAGACCGTCGAGCTCGACGGGGTGGAACTCATGGGATATACCTGTTGGGGCCCGATCGATTTGGTTTCGGTCGCCACAGGACAGATGCGTAAGCGCTACGGGTTTATCTATGTCGATCGAGACGATAGCGGTGCGGGCTCGTTTGAGAGACGTAAAAAGAAAAGCTTCGAATGGTACCGACGCGTAATAGCAAGCAATGGCGAAGACCTTGCGTAATAACGTTAAGATGGACAAATGCGCCCGTTGGGGGAATAGTCGTGCCACTTCGCTTGACAACAGGCTAAACTAGCTATTAAACATTTACTATTCTGTTTAGATTGAATTTGCGGTCGTTTAGTTGCCGAGCCACGGGGCGGTCAAGCCACGATGCTCGGCCGCGACCGATGCTAGGGGGAACGATGGCTAAAGCAAGCGTCCGCGAGATCAGCCGCATTACCGGCTTTTCGCCCGCAACCGTGTCCAACGCGCTCAACCGCAAGCGCAGCGTGAGCGAGGAGACCGCCAAGGTCATCCTGGAGTGCGCGCAGTCGCTTGGCTATCAGCAGTCGACGCAGCTCGAGAGCATCCAGTTTGTGCTTGCGCGCAAGACGGGCGCCATCCTGGACGAGAGCACCTTCCATCCCGCGGTCATCGAGGGCGTGGAGCGCCAGGCGCGTCGCCACGGCATGAGCACGAGCTTTGTCTCGCTCGACTTTAGCGACCTGGACGCCGTGCGCCCGCAGGTCGAGGGCCTGATCGCCGACCCGTCGGCCGCCATCGTGCTGATGGGTACCGAGCTGGGCGAGGAGGACTACGCCCTGTTCGCCGACGCTGCCGCCCACCTGATTGTGCTCGACGGCTGGAGCGATCGCCAGTACTTCGATGCCGTAGTCATCGCCAACACCGATTCGGTGCTGCGTGCCGTGGATTACCTTATCGAGAAAGGCCACAGGCAAATCGGCTATCTGGCGGGCGACCTTCGGATCCGCAACTTTAAGGACCGCGAGCGCGGCTATCGCCAAGCGCTTGAGGACGCGGATCTTGAGGCCAACCCGGCATGGCACGTCACGCTGGGTACCGCGCTCGAGGGCGCTTATCACGACATGGGCGTGTGGCTCGACAACGTCTCGCGCGACGATCTGCCGACGGCTTTCTTTGCCGAGAACGACGTGCTCGCCGTGGGCGCCATGCGCGCGTTCAACGAGCACGGTATTCGCGTGCCCGAGGATGTCTCGATCATCGGCTTTGACGACCTGTCTTTGGGCGCCTTCTCCAACCCGCCGCTCACCACGGTGCATGTTCCCAAGCACGAGGTGGGCGAGATCGCGGTGCGTCGCCTGGTGGGCAACATCCGCAACCCCAAGAGCTATACCTGCAAGACGGCCGTGTCGACCTACTTTGTCGAGCGCCAGAGCGTGTGCGAGATCTAGGCGAAGAAAACGCCGGGGCGCAGGGCGGCAAAGCTCGCTAAGGCAGCCATATCTAACGCTACTAAGAGAGGGTCCTTCGGGGCCCTCTTTTTGTTTCCCTTGTATGTTCAGTTTGTTTACATACCGTTTAGGCTGATTTCTCTACCGTTTACGGGACTTTCGCGCTAGACTATTAAACAAAAGAGTAAAACATTTAGTAAACAGAACAAAACGAAACATGCGTCTGTTTACTGAACATGTGATTAGGGGAGGACGTACATGGACAAGATCAAGCTCGGCTTTGTGCCCACGCGCCGCAGCATCTTTAGCGCGCCGGACGCAATCAAGTATCGCGGCCTGACGGCTGATCGCCTGCGCGAGATCGGCGTCGACATCGTGGATATCGACGACATCAATGACGAGGGCCTGCTGTTCGACGACAGCCACATTGAGCCTATCGTCAAGAAATTCCGCGCCGAGGGCGTCGATGGCATTATGCTGTGCCACGCCAACTTTGGTACCGAGTACGTTTGCGCCCGCCTTGCCCGCGAGCTCGGTCTGCCTGTGCTGCTGTGGGGCCCGCGCGATGAGCGTCCCGAGCCCGACGGCACCCGCCTGCGCGATAGCCAGTGCGGCCTGTTCGCCACCGGCAAGGTTCTGCGCCGCTTCCAGGTTCCCTTTACCTATATGACCAACTGCCGCCTGACCGATCCCGAGTTCGAGCGCGGCGTCTGGGACTTTTTGGCCGTGTGCAACGTGGCCAAGACCTTCAAGCACACGCGCATCCTGCAGATGGCGACCCGTCCGTTCGACTTCTGGTCCACCATGTGCAACGAGGGCGAGCTGCTCGAGAAGTTCAACATCCAGCTTTCGCCCATCCCCATGACCGAGCTTGTTCAGGCCGTGCGCGACGCCCAGGCCGACGAGCAAGCCATGGCCGCCATGCTCGCCCACATCGCCGACAGCTTTGAGATCTGCATCCCCGAGGACAAGGTCCCCGCGGTCGCAGGACTCGCCATCGCCATGAAGCGTCTGGTCGAGAAGTACGGCTGCAACGCCGGCGCCATCCAGTGCTGGAACGCCCTGCAGGACGAGCTGGGCATTATGCCCTGCGCCGCCAACGCCATCCTCAACGAGATGGGTATCCCCGTCGTCTGCGAGACCGACATCCACGGCGCCATCACCGCGCTCATGGTCGAGGCCGCCGATCTTGGCCGTCACCGCGGCATGTTCGCCGACTGGACCGTCCGCCATCCTGACAACGAGAACGGCGAGCTGTTGCAGCACTGCGGCCCCTGGCCCTGCAGCTGCGCGGCCGTCAAGCCCAAGCTCACCTATCCGCTGGCCTTCGATCACCCCGGCGCGCTGACGGCCGAGGCCAAGCACGGCGACCTCACCCTTGCCCGCTTTGACGGCGACAACGGCGAGTACTCGCTGCTGCTGGGCAATGCCCGCGGCATCGACGGCCCGGCCGGTATGGGCACCTACCTGTGGGTCGAGGTCGAGAACCTCAAGCGCCTCGAGGCAAAGATCGTCGAGGGCCCCTACATCCACCACTGCGTGGCCATCCACGCCAACGTGGTGCCGGTGCTCTACGAGGCATGCAAGTACATCGGCATCCAGCCCGACCTGTACGACCCCATCGAAGAAGACGTCAAAGCCTACCTGCGAGGAGAGTAGAAATGGCAACTATCGAAGAGCTTGAGTCCCTGCGCTGGGACCTCCGCCGCGATTGCGTCGACATCATCATGGCCGGCGCCGGCGGCCACATCGGCGGCGACATGTCGGTGATCGACGCCCTCATGACCCTCTACGCCAACCATCTGAACATTTCGCCCGAGACCGTCGACGATCCCAACCGCGATCGCTTCGCGCTCTCCAAGGGCCACGCCATGGAGGCCTACTACGCGGTGCTGTGTCACGAGGGCTACCTGGACCTCGACGACGTCAAGGCCCGCTTCTCCAAGTTCGGCAGCCCCTACATCGGCCATCCCAACAACAAGCTCAAGGGCATCGAGATGAACTCCGGTTCGCTCGGCCACGGCCTGCCCGTGGCGGTGGGCATGGCACTTGCCGGCAAGATGGACGGTCGCGACTACCGCGTCTACACCATCATGGGCGACGGCGAGCTTGCCGAGGGCTCGGTCTGGGAGGGCGCCATGAGTGGCGGCAACTACCAGCTCGATAACCTGTGCGCGCTCGTGGACCGCAACCGTCTGCAGATCAGCGGCAGCACCGAGGACGTCATGAAGCAGGACTCGCAGGAGGAGCGCTGGGCCGCCTTCGGTTGGAACGTGCTGTCCATTCCGGGCAACGACGTCCAGGCCATCGACGCCGCGCTGACGCTTGCGGCCGAGACCAAGGGTAAGCCCACGGTCATCATCCTCAACACGGTGAAGGGCTACGGCTCGCCCGTCATGGAGGACAAGGCCGGCTGGCATCACCACCTGCCCAACGACGAGGAATATGCCCAGATCATCGCCGATTTCGCTGCCCATAAGGAGGCCATCAATGGCTAACAAGATCGCCAACCGCAAGGTTATCTGCGACACGCTGCTCGAGGCCGCCGAGACCGATAAGGACATCGTCGTCCTGTGCTCCGACTCCCGCGGCTCCGCATCGCTCACGCCGTTCTTCGATCAGTATCCCCAGCAGTCCGTTGAGGTCGGCATCGCCGAGCAGGACCTGGTGAGCATCGCCGCCGGCATGGCTTCGTGCGGCAAGAAGGCCTGGGCCGCCTCGCCGGCGTCCTTTGTGACCACGCGTTCGTATGAGCAGTGCAAGGTCGACGTTTCGTACTCCAACACCAACGTCAAGCTCATCGGCATCTCGGGCGGCGTGTCCTACGGCGCCCTGGGTATGAGCCACCACTCCGCACAGGACATCGCCGCCATGAGCGCGATCCCCAACATGCGCGTGTATCTGCCGAGCGACCGCTTCCAAACCGCCGAGCTCGTCCGTGCTCTGGTGGCCGACAACAAGCCCGCCTACATCCGCGTGGGCCGCAACCCGGTCGAGGACGTGTACACCGAGGATGAGTGCCCGTTCCAGATGGACCGCGCCACCTGGGTGCGCCGCGGTACCGATGTGACGATCGTGGCCACCGGCGAGATGGTCCGCCACGCCGTGAACGCCGCCGATCTGCTGGCCGAGCAGGGCATCTCGGCAACGGTGCTCGACATGTACTGCGTCAAGCCGCTCGACGCCGAGGCCGTGATCGAGGCCGCCGGCGCCACGCGTGCCGTCGTGACCGTCGAGGAGCACAGCCCCTTCGGTGGCCTGGGTTCTATGGTCGCGCAGGTCGTGAGCGAGCATTGTCCGCGTCCGGTCAAGTGCCTGAGCCTGCCCGACGCGCCGGTCATCACTGGCACCTCGCCCGAGGTCTTCGCGCACTACGGCCTCACCGGCGAAGGAATCGCCAAGACCGTTGCCGAGTTCCTCGGCAACTAGTAGACACAGACGCTGCGCGGCCGCCAAGCACCGCACCTTGCCGTTCAAACCGTCGCTTACGTACACAAAGTACGCGGCGCTCCTCTTTCACGGCAATCTGCGGCACTTGGCGGTCGCTCGCTCCTTGTCCGCCAGGCTGTCTTTGATTTGGCGGAAGGAATGGGAGAGTACATGAGCAAATACATCATCGGAATCGATCAGTCCACGCAGGGCACTAAGGCGCTGCTGGTGGACGAGGGCGGCCATCTGATTCATCGTGCCGACCGCGCACATCGCCAGATCGTCAACGAGGCCGGCTGGGTGAGCCATGATCCGGCTGAGATTGCCGCCAACGTCCTGGCCGTGGCGCGTGCTGTGGTGGAGGAGACCGGGGTTAACCCGGCCGACGTCGCCGGCATCGGCATTTCCAACCAGCGCGAGACCACCGTTGCCTGGAACCGCACGACGGGCGAGCCGCTGTGCGACGCCGTGGTGTGGCAGTGTGCCCGCGCCCGCGAGCTGTGTGACGAGCTTGCGGCGCGCGAAGGCGTGGCAGAGCTGGTGCGTGACACAACGGGCCTGGTGCTCTCGCCCTACTATCCGGCGGGCAAGATGGCTTGGATTCTCGCGAACGTTCCGGCGGCTGCCGAGGCCGCGGCGTCGGGTGAGCTGTGTCTGGGCACCATCGATGCCTGGGTGGTCTGGACGCTCACGGGCGGCGCGGAGTTTCGCTGTGACTGGTCCAATGCCAGCCGCACGCAGCTCTTCGACCTGCGCCGTGGCTGCTGGAGCGAGCCGGTGTGCGAGGCCTTTGGTATCGATCCGGCCTGCCTGCCGCAGGTGACCGATTCCGACGGTCTGTTTGGCACAACGGACCTGGATGGCTTTTTGCCCGCACCCGTGCCGGTACACGGCGTGCTGGGCGACAGCCATGCGGCCCTGTTTGCGCAGGGTTGCCACAGCCGCGGCATGGCCAAAGCGACCTATGGCACCGGTAGCTCGGTCATGATGAACGTCGGCAACGAGTTTGTCGCCAGCTCGCACGGGCTTTCGAGCTCGCTTGCGTGGCGTATGGATGGCGTGACCGAGTATGTACTCGAGGGCAACGTGAGCTACGCCGGCGCCGTCAAGACCTGGCTGCGCGACGACCTGGAGCTCATCAACAACCCCGAGGAGGTCACCGACCTGTGCTACGCCGCCAACCCGGCGAGCCATGTTTACTTTGTGCCGGCGTTTACCGGCCTGGGTGCGCCGCACTGGGCAAGTGATGCCGAGGGATGCGTTTTTGGTATGACACGCACCACGGGCCGCGCGGAGTTCGTAAAGGCTGCCGACGAGTCGATCGCCTATCAGATTTTTGACGTCATTGATGCGATGGTCGAGGATTCGGGCGCGGCGCTTGCCGAGCTTCGTGTTGACGGCGGCCCCACGCGCGACGCGTACCTGATGCAGTTTGAGAGCGATTTGGTCGGCTCGCCCATCCGCATTGCGAGCAACGACGAGATGAGCGGTCTGGGCGCGGCTTGGGCCTGCGGTATCGCGCTGGGCATGTATACGCGCGATGTCGTCGACGTCTACGGCGCCCGTGGCATCGTGGAGCCGTCGATGCCCGCTGACGAGCGAGCCAAAAAGATCGCCGGCTGGCGCCATGCCGTCGAGGCGACGATTGCGTACGAGTGACGCCTTGGGGCGATGTTACGGAGCGCTATTCGTGCCGATAGGTGAAGATGCGAACGAGAGAGTGATGTGATGCGGTAGAGTCCAACGCATCGAATGATGGTCTACGTATGTGGGATTCTATTCCTGAGCTGCGGCGTTGTAATGAATGCACGCACGGGGCTTGGTGTAGCGCCCATGAGTACGGTGCCGTACCTGATGTATATCATCGAGGGTTTGAGCCTCGGTACGGCATCGTTTATCGTGTATTGCGTATTCGTGGTTGCCCAGCTTCTCCTGGTGCGCTACCCGGATGTCAAGATTCTCTTGCAGATACCCGTCAGTCTGCTGTTTAGCGTTTTCATCGACGTGCTGGATATCTGGCTGTTTCCATTTACCGCAACGGGACTCATCGATGGCCTGGTCATGCTGGTCATCGCCGTATCGTTCACAGCGCTCGGCGTGACGCCGATCGTCTCCGCGCGGCTCGTTCCCGTTGCGCCCGACGGCATGGTGCAGACGCTCTCCCAGGTGTTTCACTGTGAATTTGGTAAGGCGAAGTATTTCTTTGACGGGAGCTGTGTGGGCATCTCACTGGTCTACGGGCTTGTGCGTACGGGTGCTGCGGTGGGCATCGGTATCGGCACCGTAGCCGCCGCGCTCCTGGCGGGCGGTATCTGCACGTTTTGGGGTCGTCTGCTCAACCGCAGGCTCATGGCCTTTATGGAAGAGCCTGCGAGCATGTAGACGCATTGAGCGAGAGGGGAGCGGCCATGAGACAGCTGTTTGGAATTGATATCGGCGGAACGAGCGTCAAATGGGCGATTGTGAATGAGAACTACGAGTTTGGTGACCGTGGTTCGATTCCGACGGCGTTCGTCTCGGCCGATCAGCTGGTCGACGCGCTCGCGGCACTCGTAGGGCCGTATCGCGGACAGGTTGTAGGCGTGGGCATCTCGGCCCCAGGTGGCATCTTCGGTTACGAGGTCGATCCAGGCGGGACGATCCATCGCGGTGGTGCGCTGCCGTACATGGACGGGTTTCCGCTTGGCCGAGCGCTGCGCGAACGGCTGGGGCTGCCCGTGACCGTTGTCAACGACGGCAAAAGCTGTGCGCTTGGCGAGTACGCTGCCGGCGCGTTGCGCGGCGTGGACGTGGGTTGCGTGGCGGTAATCGGTACGGGCATCGGCGGAGGCATCGTGGTTGACGGCCGGGTGCTGACAGGTGCGGGCGGCTTCGCGGGCGAGTTCAGCTTCCTGTCCAACAACGTAAGCGAACCGCTTGATCATCGTGATACGTTCGCGACTTCGAGCGGATGGCACGGCCTGCAGAATCTCGTGGCAGTCGAACTTGGCATTTCGGATGAAGCTGAACTGGAGGCCCTCGATGGCCGACGGATCTTCGAGCTACTGGAGCACGGGAGCGCGTCCGAAGTCGCCGCCGTGCAGCGCGGATTGGATGCCTATGCTGAGCTGTTTGATCGTGTGCTTGTGAATCTGCAGTGCGTCATCGACCCGGCAGTCTTCGCGATTGGTGGTGGCATCAGCTGCCATCCCGCGCTGTTCGAGGCGCTCGACCGTAAGATGGATGACGTCATGGCGCACTACACTGGTTTTCTGAAAGATATGCCTCGTCCGCACGTGGTCCCGGCGCAGCTGGGTAACGACGCCAATATCTACGGTGCCGTCGCAACTTGTTTGCAGGTGCTGTAAGTGCAGGCCGTCTATTGGTCTGGTGGCGATTACAGTCGCTGCCGGGTTTTTGGCTGTTGAGCTGCTCGCACGCTCTGCATTGCGGACGACGCAGCATCAATAGGTGAGGGGTCAGAAAACTAGATGCTGAACGGTCGATATTATCGGCTGCGCGGCGCCCCGTCCCAAAGTAGTCATTTGGGACGGGGCTTTTTTGACTGCTATCATGGGTGGGATTGTTGCGACCAGCTAAAAGAGCCCTGTCCCAAATTGACTACCGAGAGGATCTGCCATGGAGCGCATCGCGAGTTTTTCCGTTGACCATCTGCTGCTTGAGCCCGGCGTGTATGTGAGCCGCGTCGACCGCGATCCGGCGACCGGTGCCGCCGTCACCACCTTTGACCTGCGCTTGACCACGCCCAACAAAGAACCGGTTATGAACACGGCCGAGTGCCACACCATCGAGCATCTGGGCGCGACGTTCCTTCGCAACCATGCCGAGTGGTCGAGCCGTATTGTCTACTTTGGCCCTATGGGCTGCCGCACGGGCTTTTACCTGGTTGTGTTTGGCGAGGTGACGAGTGAGGAGATCTTGCCGCTCGTGCGCGAGTTGTTCGAGTTTGTTGCTGGCTTCGAGGGCGATGTCCCCGGTGCCGCTCCCGAAGAGTGCGGTAACTACCTGGACCAGAATCTCCCTATGGCAAATTGGCTCGCGCGTCGCTATCTCGACCGCGATCTGATCGATATCGATGAGGCACACCTGCACTATCAGCAGGCGTAAAGGTTTCGTCGCTCAAAATGAGTTCACTGGGCGCCTTCGCTTATGCGGGGGTGCCTTTTTGTTGAGCGGACATGGCGGACGTTTAAAACCGCGCGTGATTGTTCTAGAATGTTCGTAATATCACACAAACGAACAGGAGCGAACATGCATATCTACTCTGTTACCGACCCCGAATTCAAACCCTATGGCCGCGTGTGGGATGACGTCCCGTCCAGCCTGACCGCCCCGCTCGTCGAGGCGCTCTCCGCAACGCCCATCCCCGAGGGCAGCAAGTACGTGGCCTCCGCGCCTGAGCTGGAGCAGGTCGAGGGCGCCGATGCGCTCGGCCTGCTCATGTATGGCGGCCGTCCGTTCCAGCTGGGCTGGTGCGACGGCCACAACACGAAGCTCAACTGCTTGGAGTATCACCGCGCGAGCGAGTTCAACCTGGGTGCTCGCGACTTTATTCTGCTGCTCGCCAAGCGTGAGCAGATTGTCGACGGCAAGCTCGACACCGCGCAGGTCAAGGCGTTCCGCGCGCCCGCCGGCACGCTCGTCGAGGTCTACGCCACCACGTTGCACTACACGCCGTGCATGGTCGACGACGGTGGCTTCCAGGTGATGGTTGCGCTGCCCGCCGGCACCAACGGTCCGCGCCCCGAGGCTGCGGCCGACATGCCCGCGGCCGGTGATAGCTACTGCTACTGGAAGGCCGACAAGTGGGTTCTCTGCCACGCAGATAGTCCCAAGGCTGCCGAGGGCGGCTACGTAGGTCTCGTCGGCAAGAACCTCGACATCACCGTGGACTAGGGTCTTCCGTCTCAATCTGTAACAGTTGGCGCGCTAAATCGTCTCTATCTGTTACAGATCAAGACGAACCACGGGGGCCGCCCGAACAATCTCAATCTGTAACGCCAAGCCCGGTTTTGACGGCCTAACTGTTACAGATCGAGACAAGCGGGCCCAACCCACCACAAAGGTGCCTGTCCCCTCTGCGGTGGTTGCCTAGAGCTGGCTGCGCAGGTAATCGGCCATATAGGGGACGGCGAAGCGCACGTAGCCGCGGCGCGCCTGCTCGATAACGCCGGCGTCGATGAGGCGCCGGCGATACTTTTGCGCATAGTCGGGTGTGACCGACATGCGCTCGGCTACATCAGAAATGCGCGACACGGTGTCTTCGTCATCCGCCATTGCGGCAAGAAACGCAACGTCTTGGTCCGAGAGCGCGGCGAGCGTCGTCTCGCACACATCGTTTTCGAAATCGACCTTTGACGCCTCGATGGCTCCGTCGACTAGCTCTCGTGTTGCGCGTTCTCCTGCCTGGCAACGATTGGCGATGTTGTAACCGATGAGCTGCAACATGTAGGGCGAGCCCTGGGTTGCGCGAGCGGCATCTAGTCGAAGATCGCTTGGGATATCAAGGTCGAGTTCTTCGAAAGCCCGCTGGTAATAGGTGTCGACGTCTCCGACTGAAAGCGGTTCGAGTGTGACTTTGCGAGCGCGGTTGAGAAACGTCAGCACGCGGTCATTGAGCGTCGCCGAGACCGCTCCCGGAAGGCCCGCCATAACGAGTGCGACGTTGAGTCTCTCGCCGACGAGTTCTTGATAAGCGGTGACGAGTTGTCTGATCTCGGGCGAATTAGCCTGAAGCTCATCGATGAGGATGAGGATGCCATGTCCTTGCTCGGTTAGTTTGCGCGCCAGTTGCGTGAGCTTGAACTGGAAACTCTTGGTTTCCTGCACATCGCGCGTGAACTCAAGGCCGGCTGAGAAACCGAAGACGCTCAGGCTGCCGCCCGTGAGTTTAGGGAGATGGCGTTTGTTGGCATAGGGCTCGCCCGCCTCTTGGATTTTTTCAACAATGCGCTCGAGCATGTCCTCGGAGGCAACGGTGGGCGTGGCGACGACGAAGCCAAGCTTGCGAGCGCGATCGGCGAGCTCCCACAGGAGAACCGTCTTGCCGCTTCCTCGCTGGCCGAGCATGAGCATGGCGCGGTCTCGATTGCCCGGCTCCTGTTCAAGGCCGGAGATGAATGTTGAAATTACATTTCCTCGCCCAACGAGATAGGATGGGCGATTTCCAAATGAAGGGGAGAAGATGGTTTCAGTCATAAGTCTCCTTTCCTTTTTTTCCTATTTTTTCCTTTTTTTCCTATTCAGTCAAATTGACTACTGGTCGAGGGCGGCTTCAGGGGGGGCTCATCGAAAAGAACCTCGACATCAACGAAGACCGGGACCTTCTGTCTCGTTCTGTAACATCTAGCAGGCTAAATCGTCTTTTCCTGTTACAGAACGAGACAAACTGCAGGGGGCTGCCCGTAAATCTCGATCTGTAACACCAGGCTCGGTTTTAACGGTCTAACTGTTACAGATTGAGACAAACCGGCGGAGCGGACTATCTCTCGGGTCCAAACCACCACAAAGGTGCCTGTCCTCTTTTTGGTGGTTGGGTATCAGAAAGTGTCAGGCGTGGGCGGCTGTTGGGCGGCTGCGTGCGAAAAGAAGTGTCGACCTGCGTTGTTGTCGTTGAGCGGCGTCCCGTTTGCGGGGATACTGAAGCCACGACAAGCAGCGTATGAAAGGATCGATGCATGGCTTTCCGTAATGACTTCCTGTGGGGCGGCGCGACGGCTGCCAACCAGTGCGAGGGTGCCTACGACGTGGACGGTCGCGGCTTGGCTAACGTGGACGTGGCGCCGCACGGCGCTGAGCGCTACGCGGTGGTCTCCGGCCAGCGTAAGATGCTCGACTTCGAGGATGGCTACTACTATCCCGCGCAGACCGGCATCGATTTTTACCATCACTACAAGGAGGACATCGCCCTCTTTGCCGAGATGGGCTTTAAGACCTTCCGCATGAGCCTGGCATGGACCCGTATCTTCCCCAACGGTGATGAGAC
This sequence comes from Collinsella sp., assembly GCA_036301625.1. Lineage (GTDB taxonomy): Bacteria > Actinomycetota > Coriobacteriia > Coriobacteriales > Coriobacteriaceae > Collinsella. The sequence continues at coordinate 48,608 of JAXJEC010000038.1, forward strand.
CGAGCCCAACGAGGCCGGCCTGGCCTTCTACGAGGACGTTTTCCGCGAGTGCCAGAAGCACGGCATCGAGCCGCTCGTGACCATCACGCACTTCGACTGCCCGATTCACCTCATCAAGGAATACGGCGGCTGGCGCAACCGCAAGCTCATCGACTTCTACAAGAACCTCGCGACCACGATCTTCACTCGCTACAAGGGCCTGGTGAAGTACTGGCTCACCTTTAACGAGATCAATATGATTCTGCACCTGCCGTTTATGGGTGCCGGCCTGGTCTTTGAGGAGGGCGAGAACAAGGAGGCCGTCGAGTACCTGGCCGCCCACAACGAGCTCGTCGCCAGCGCTTGGGCCACCAAGATCGCCCACGAGATCGACCCCGAGGTCAAGATCGGCTGCATGCTCGCCGCCGGTAGCTACTATCCCTACAGCTGCCGTCCGGGCGACGTGCGCCAGGCACAGCTCGACAACCAGGACAACTACTTCTTCGTCGACGTCCAGAGCCGCGGCTATTACCCGGCCTATGCCGTCAAGAAGCTCGAGCGTCTGGGTATCGATGTGGGCATGACCGACGAGGACCGCGAGATCCTGGCCGACAACACCGTCGACTTCATCAGCTTTAGCTACTACTCCACCCGCTGCTCCGCGGGCGCCGACAATCCCGATGTCGAGAAGACCCAGGGCAACGCCTTCGCCGGTGCCAAGAACCCCTACCTGCAGCAGAGCCAGTGGGGCTGGGCCATCGATCCGCTAGGTTTCCGCATTACCCTCAACGACCTGTACGACCGCTATCAGAAGCCTCTGTTTGTGGTCGAGAACGGTCTGGGCGCCAAGGATGTTGTCGAGGAGGACGGCTCCATCAACGACGACTACCGTATCGATTACCTGCGCCAGCACATCGCCGCGATGCGCGACGCGGTGACCGAGGACGGCGTCGACCTGCTGGGCTACACCACCTGGGGCCCGATCGACCTGGTCTCGGCCGGCACGGGCGAGATGTCCAAGCGCTACGGCTTCATCTACGTGGACCGCGACGATGCCGGCAACGGTACCCTCAAGCGTTCCAAAAAGAAGAGCTTTCACTGGTACAAGCATGTCATTGAAACGAATGGTGAGGATCTGTCCTAAGGAAGCCGAGACACTCAACTTCAGAGTTTCCTAACCAAAACGCCCGGCGAGCAGTTAATGCCCGCCGGGCGTTTTGTTAAAAGAAGTGAAAGCACTCATTGGGGACGTACTTAAATGAGTGCCCGCAGAATGAGAGTGGATATTCTCCCGTTTTTAGCCTGTTGGGGGCTCAAAGTGGGAGATTATCCACTCTCGCCATTTGGGCGTCCAAAAATCCTCGCTCGTTTTGTCTTAGTCATTGGGGACGTTCTTAAACGACTAGTCGCTGGCGACGTCCCTCGCCGTCGGCGGATTTTGGGACATGTGGCCCGCTTTTTGGGCCCGCCTGTCGGTACACTAAAAGCACTATGGGTACCCGCGAGCGACATATCGGCCATGCGGCCGCCCGATCCGCGCCGGTAGCGGATCCCAGGGGCGGCAGGCTCTTCGCCATGCCGCGATTCCTCGTTGGCATAACGCACCTGGTGTACCGTCGTCGCGCCTTCGTCATTGCCGGCGTCATAACCGCACTATTTCTTCTGTTTTTGGCGGTCTTGCCGGCGTTATTCGCTTCCGATCCCAAGCTCTCCAACACCGTGCCCATCTATAGCGAGGTGTCCAAAGAGGTCGTGGACGGGCTTATCCATTCGAGCTCGATTCCGCTGCTTGTCGCTGCCGTCGCGTTCTCAATCTGGGGCGTGCTGGTTTACCTGCGCTGTCTTGATTACATCCTGCGCCGGCGCCTCGTTGCCGTTGCCACCATCAGCGCCTTGTGGATGATCGAGGTCATCCTCAAGTACAAGTCGTTCACGCCGTTCTATGCCACCGTGCTGTGGTACCTGTACTATGTGCCCATGACGCTCATTCCGCTCCTCTACCAGCTGTGCGGCCTGCGCCTTGCGGGGTTGGAGCATCATCGTGCGGGTCGCCGCTACCGCACGGCCCTGTGGATCGCGGCCATCCTGCTCATTGGGTTTGTGCTCACCAACGATTTCCACCGGCAGGTATTCCACTTTGACCGCACAAGCGACACCTGGAGCAACGACTACACGTACGGCTGGGGCTATTTTGCCGTTCTGATATGGACGGCCTTTAACTTTGTCGCCTTTTTCATTTTGGTGGGTCGGTCATCGTCCTTCCGTATCCAACGTTTTTCGGGCACGGCGGCACTCGTGCTGCTGGGCGGCGCGTTCTTTGCCATTTCGTACGCCCTGCGCGTGCCTTGGGCATGGAAGCTCAACTTTTCGCTCGTCTATTGCGTGCTGTGCGTGGTGACGCTCGAGATTTGCCTCGATTGCGGCGTCATTCCGTCGTACCACGGCATTGCCAACATTTTCGACACCCTGCCGCTCGATCTTAAAGTTATAACGCGCGACCTGCAGGAAGTCTATGCCACGCCGGTATCAAAGCCGATTCCGGCGGGTGTGCGCGAAGAGCTGCGCGCTCAGGAGCACGGGCATGCCCACGCCTTTACCGTGGCGTCCGATCCCGATGTGATGTACCGCGCCTTCCCACTGCTAGGCGGATCGGCATTGCTCGCCCAAGACGTATCGGAGCTCAACGAGCTCAATCGCGAGCTGGCGTACCGGCGCATGGAATTGCAGCGCCAAAACGAGCTACTTACGGCCGACTACGATCTTAAGACGCATCTTGCCGACCAGGAGGCCGAGGCCTTGCTGGTCAAAGATGTCGACCAGGCGCTTGCCCGCGCGCTCGATGAGATGTATGGGCTGCTGGGCTCGCTGCCGCCGTTAACCGATGAGGCATCCTCGCATGAGCGCTATCGCATGCTGCAATGTGCCAAGATGCTCGTCGCCTATTGCAAACGCAAGGGCTCGCTCACGCTGGCGCAGCATGGGGAAAGCGGATTTGACCGCGATCGCATCCAACTCATTGCCAACGAGCTGGCAAGTGACTTGCGCACCATCGATGTCGGCTGCGCTTCGATCATCGCCATACAGCGTCCGATGCATGCCAGTACGGTAAGCGCGCTGTACGACTGCGTGTATGACTTTGCGTTTTTCGCCTACACCACCGATCATCCGGCACTCATGTACCATCTGAGCGAACACGATTCGTGCAGCGTGGAGCTGCGTACCACACTCTTTTCCAACGACGAGGAAGACTTGTCGCAGACGCCCGCCGCGCACGAGCTCGAGGTTGCACTGCAGGGGCGTAACGTGGCGTATCGTCTTGAGGGCGAGGCCGGTCAGCTGCGTATGATCGTGCTGATGCCGCGGGCGGGTGAGTGATGATGCAGATGCCGCTTATCCTTCCCCAGATCGTTGCGCTCGATGTGCTCTTTGCCTTGGTGGCATGCCTGCAGACCATCCATGTTCCGCTCATCGCATCGCGTCGTTCGTCTTACAACCGCAAAGTGATTTGCGTCTATGAGTCGAGCCTTGTGCTGCACTTGATTATCTCGGCCGTCATCTTGTTCGCGTCGAGCGGGTCGTATCTGGTGGCGCCGCTCTATGTCGTCGCCGAGGCGGCGGGCGCGCTGCTATGGCTCAACGCCGCGATTGCCGCCTATGGCGTAGTCCTTATGGTGCATTATCGTCGTCCCGTCATGATGGTTGAGCTGCTGCTTGTTGCCGCCGCGACGCCGCCGGTTGTTTACGTCATGGGTTCGGCGTGGCCCGCAGTCCTTATCGCGGAGGGCGCGTTCTTCCTGTTCCGCTCCGTCGCGGCGCTTTTGATGGACGTGCGCAACCGCCAGGAGGACATCACGGCGTTTTCGACGATCGAGACTATTAACGTGATCCCCGTCGGCATTCTGTATCTGGATTCGAAGGGCCGCCCGCTGCTCATGAACCGCTGCATGCGCAGGAACCTTGTGGAGCTTCACATGCCCACCGACCTGCACGACATGAGCGATACGTGGGGCGGTCTTCGAAAACTCAGTGCGCAGATGCCCGAGAGCAGCAAAAACCGCGTTCGAATCGACCTGGACCGCTTTGGGGAGGCACGTGCGGTGGTCGAGGTTTCCTCCTCCGAGATTCGTCTGTTCGCATGTGATGAGGTTATGGTTTCGGGCCGTCCCTTTGAGCGCATTATTGGCTTGGACGTGACGGAGTACGCGCATGCCCACGACCGTCTGGCGCAGGCCAATCACCTGCTTGAGCTTGCGGGTCAAGAGCTCCAGGCCCAGATCGAAGAAGTCAAAAAGGTTGCCGACAATGCGGCCTACCTGCGTATGCGCGCCCGCGTACACGACGTGATCGGGCAGCGCCTGTCCATTCTCCATCGATACTTGGAGGAGGGGCGTCTGGATGACGAGTCGCTCGAGCAGATTGACCCGCTGCTGCGCTCGATTGCCGCCGACCTGCGCAGCGGTGGCGACAGCGAGCCAGCGGAGCAGCTCGGCGATATCGTTCATGCCTTTGGCCTGGTGAGCGTTCAGATCGATGTAGATGGATCGCTTCCGGACGATGCTCACGTCGCTGCCGCCTTTTTGCAGATTATCCGCGAGGCATCGACCAATGCCACCAAGCATGCGCAGGCCCACCAAGTCCAGGTGCGCCTGTGGCGGGAGGGGTCGGATGGCGGCGCCATTGCACACATGACGGTCTCAAACGATGGCGCGCCTGCCCCCGTATCGTATCGCGAGGGAACGGGTTTTCCAGGTATGAGGCATGTCGCGCAAAATCTGGGCGGCAGCCTGGAGGTCCATGCCGCCCCGCCCTTTACGCTTACGGTATCCATTCCGCTGAACTCCAACGCAACGGTCCAAAGGAGAAGCTCATGATTCGTATCCTTATCGTCGAAGACCAAGCCATCTTGCGCGAGAGCCTCGCGCGTTCCGTTGGCGACCAGCCCGACATGACCGTTGTTGCCGCCATCGCCGATGCCTCAGATGCCTTGGACGTTGCGCTCAAGGAGCGCCCGGACATGATACTGATGGATGTGTGCACTGAGCACGATTCCAACGGCATCGTGGCGGCGGCGCGCATCAAGGAGCAGCTGCCCGAGTGCCGCGTCATTATCATGACGGGCATGCCCGAGATTACGTTTGTGGATCAGGCGCGCGAGGCAGGCGTCGACAGCTTTGTGTACAAGAACGTCGGCATCGATGAGCTCTTTGCCGTGATGCGCTCCACGCTGGCGGGTTACTGCACGTTTCCCAAGCCGCCCGAAAGCATCTTTTCGGGCACGGCGGCGCTCGACGACGTTGAGCTGTCGATTTTGCGCCTTGCCTGCGAAGGCAAGAGCCGTCGCGAGATTGCGGCCGAGTTGTTTATGAGTGAGGGCACCATCAAGCGCCGCATCTCGGAGATCCTGAGCAAGACCGGCTACGACAACATCATGCGCCTGGCCGTGCATGCGGTGACCGAGGGCAGCATCGTTCCCAACATGGAGCGCCCGTAATCGACGCGCTCACCCGTGTTCCGGCGCCGCAAAGATAGGCCGCCCACCGTTTCGCATCTAAAAACGGCGGGCGGCCTGCTTGTATGGGCAGTGCCGTCGGCATAAAGCGACGGTGCTGCAGGATCAACTCCTGCAGCACCGTCTGGTGTGTGCGGATGTGTCCGCCAATCCGCGGCTGATGTTACGTGCCGCTACGCGATGGTTGCGCTGTAGGAGGCGACGTCCTCGTAGGAATCGGTCAGGTAGGCGTCGATGCCGATGGTCGTGTTGACCAGGTCGTCGAGGCTATCGAGCTCGCCGCTCGAGAACGTGAATTCCTCGGTGGCGTTGGTGCCGGGCATCAGGTGAGCCGAGAACCAGGGTTCCTTCATGGTGCCGTTGACGTTGGTCTTACCGCTGGGAGCGTAGAAGGTCAGGTCCTTGTCGCTCTTGTTGGTGATGTTGACGACAAAGCCGATGTCGCCCCAGTCGTCCTTGAACTTCTCGGTGACGGTGATGGTGCACAGATCGTCATCGGCGACGGTGACGGCGGGGGAGATTTCGGCGCGCTGGACGTCGTCTTCGACGGCCTCATCGATCTCCTCTTCCTTTTCGGCAGCCTCGCGATCCTTCTTCACCGTGCCGGACAGATCCTTGTCGGACTTGGTAAAGACGAGGTTGCCGTCATCCTCTTCGAGGATGAGTTTGCCGTCCTTGAGCTTCATGTCGTGCGACTCATCTTCGGCGGTGATCGTCACGGTGGTGGCGTCCTTTGCCTCCCATTTAAGGTCGACAACCTCAAGGAACAGGTCGAGGGCGCCTGTACCGTCCTCATCGAGAATCAGGACGCAGTGGACACCCCAATCCTCGAGCATCTTCATGTACTCATCGGTCAGCTCTTCGCCATCCACGGTTCCACCCGAGAGCTCCCAGCTGCCGACGAAGTCGGCCTTGGGGTCTTTGGCGCCGCCGCTGCAGCCCGTCAGGGCAAAGGCGAGCGCCAGGACGCATGTCAGGAATGCGAGCACGGACTTTTTGAACGTTGTCTTCATGGTGTCCTCCTTAATCGAACGAAACCCATAGAAGCAGGAGCGGGGGCGGCGGATCCCCCGCAAATTACCAGATAGGGGTGCTAGGGCCTGGGCGTTCCGCAGTTGCTGCAGAACTTGCCGCCGTTTTCGCTGCCGCAGTTGGGGCAGAACCACTTGGCAGGAGCCGGGGCGGGCGCGGGGCTACCGCACTCCGAGCAGAACTTGCCGGTGTTGGTGGCGCCGCAGCTGCAGGTCCACGCGCCAGTCGCGGGCGCGGCGGCGGGAGCCGGCGCGGGAGCGGGTGCCGGAGCCGGCTGCGGGGCGGCCTGCTGCTGTGCCTGGCCGGCGGCGAACAGCTGGCTGGCGTTCATACCGCCCATGCCGCCCGCCATGCCCATGCCCATAAAGCCGGCCATCGCGCCGTTGGGGTTAGCTGCCGCCGCGCGCATCGCGTCGCTCTGGGCGCTGGCGATGTTGGCTGCCGCCATGGTGGGATCGCGCATGACCGCGGCCTTCTGCAGGTCCTTGATCATCTGCTCGTCTTCTTGCGAGGCCACGATGGAGTTGACGCCAAAGCTCACGATCTCGACGCCGCGCAGGTCACGCCAGTCGGCCGAGAGGACCTCGTTGAGCGCGCGGGCGAGCTCGGTGGTGTGGCCGGGGATGGCGCTGTAGCGGATGCCCATCTCCGAGATCTTGGCAAAGGCGGGCTGCAGGGCGGTGAGCAGCTCGGACTTAAGCTGGCTGTCGATCTTGTCGCGCGTGTAGCTATCGGTCACGTTGCCGCATACGTTGGTGTAGAACAGCAGCGGGTTGGTGATGCGGTACGAATACTCGCCGTTGCAGCGCACGGAGATGTCGACGTCCAGGCCAATGTTGTTATCGACCACGCGGAAGGGCACGGGCGAGGCGGTGCCGTACTTGTTGCCGATGATCTCCTTGGTGTTGATGAAGTAGACGCGCTGGTCCTTGCCCGCGTCGCCGCCAAAGGTAAAGCGGCTGCCGATATTGGCGAAGGTCTCCTTGATGGAATCGCCCAGGTTGCCGCTAAAGACGCTCGGCTCGCTGCCGGTATCGAAGACGAACTCACCGGGCTCCAGCGCGACTTCGATGATCTTGCCGTTTTGCACCACGAGCATGCCCTGGCCGTCGTTGACGGCGATGACCGAGCCGTTGGAGATGACGTTGTCCTCGCCGCGCGTGTTGGAGCTGCGGCCGCCGGTGCGCTTGCTGCCCTTGCAGGCCAAGACGTCAGCAGGCATCGATTCGCAGTAGATAAATTCCTTCCACTGGTCGGCCATGACGCCGCCGGCAGCTCCCAATCCAGCTTTCAAGAGTCCCATGGTGATCTTCCTTTCTCGTCAAAGGCCGGGTGGTATTGGTTGGATTGCTTAGTCGTCCTTGTCGTCTTTCATGACAACGGTGGTCTCGGTGTGGCTGAAGGTGTCGTGCTTCTCGGTCAGGTCGAGCTCGCCACAATACTCATCGGCATGGGTTGCTTCGTTGGCCGTCTTGAGCTGGCCTACCAGTAGCACGTCTCCGATAATCACGATGATCAGCGGCGCGATGATGTTGATGAGGATGCCCTCGATATCAAAGGTGAGGTAATCCGGATCGAAGGCGTTCTCACCCATAAAGAGAATCTGGGAGAGGATAAATCCGATCACAAAGAACAGCACCGAGGCGATGGCGAGCTTGGGCTTGGAGCAGGGGAGCTCGCCGACCAAGCGGCCGGTCTGGCCGTTCATGGCAAACAGGTAGCTCTTGCCGTTCCACGAGGTGGAGAGCATCCAGACGGGGAACAGGGCGTAGTCGCTGTCTTCCCAGGTGTAGTCGAGCTGCTTGCTTTCGACCGTGGCATCGTCGTATTCGTCGACGACGGTCTCGCGCAGGGCCGAGACCGTGCTTTCTTCCATGCGGCGCTCGGCGCGCGCCTTGCAGGTCTCGCAGTCCTCGTCGTAACGGTTGGCGATGTAGCCGGGCATATATGCGACCGAGAACGGACGCAGTGCGTCGTAGTCAAACGGCTCGATGGCGTCCATGTGGCCGTCGGGCATCTTGGATGATCCGTCGACGGGCACGCGCTTAAACGAGATATTGCCCTTGCGATAGGCATCGTAGTGGTCGGTGGTCGTGACGGTGCGGTCGGATTCCTCGGTCACGGTCTCGTTGGTCGCGTCAAAGTACACTTCGCCGTCAACGCGGGCGCCGTAGAGCCAAAACGGCACGTAGACACCTTGGACCTCGTCGATATGGTTGCCGGTGACAAAGCTCTTGGGCAGCAAGATCTTGCCCTTGTAGTGTTCCTTGAGTGCGGCCGTGACGTCGTCGTGCCCGAGCTTAAACGGAATTACCAGGTCGGGCGAGAAGTCGCCAGAGAGCTGGCCGGGCGCCACGGCGGAGTTGCCGCAGTACGGGCAGGTGGTGACGGCGACGGTGCCGTCGGACACGAGCTCGGCGCCGCACGACGAGCAGATGTAGCCGGCGTTTTGGGCCAGCTCCTGCACGGCATCGTCGACAGCAGGCTTGGGCGTTGCGGCTGCTGCATCGGCTTTGGCATCTGCCTTGTCCTGGCGCTCGCGATAGAGGGCCTCGACTTCTTCGACTTCAAAACGAGAATCGCAGTAGTCGCAGACGAGCTTTTGCTCGGCACTGGCAAAGTGAAGGGGGCCGCCGCACGCGGGGCACTGATAGTTGACGCTCTCGAAGGCCATGATCGGTCCTTTCGCTGCCGGAGGCTATGCGCCGATGGCGCCGCCGCAGTATTCGCAGCGCCCACTGGCATCGGGAATGGTGGTGGCTCCGCAGAAGGGGCAGGTCACCGCGGTCTTGGGGGCCTTGGCGGCCACGACGCTGTCGCGCGTCTCCTGGCGCAGCTGCACCAGCGCATCGCGGACTTCAGTTGCCTGGCGCTTGGCCTCGCGATATTCGATGGAGCCGCGCTGATCGATGGTGGAGTCGTTCACGCGCAGGTTGATCTCGGTGAAGTACGGCGTGTTGACGTGAATGGTCAGGTTAAAGTCGTAATCCAGGTCGTAATGCGGCGGGTCGTAGCTCTCGCGCTCGCCGTCCTTGGTCTCGCGATAGATCTCGGTGCGCTGCTCGTCGATATCCATATCGCAGCCGAGTACCTGCGAGAACTCGATGATGTCGGGATTGGCGTCGCGCCAGCGGCTCTGCGAAGTGATGATCAGCAGGCCCGCGTCCTCATCGAGCATAATATTGGTGCGCCCGGCAGAAAGCGTGCGCGTGGGGTTGAACGAAGACAGGCGCTCGGCGTTGGCCTCGCGGTAGGCGAGTTGCTCACGGATATCGTCCGCGGTGCTGGAGCGATAGCCGTGAAAGTAGGGGGAGAGCTTGCCGGCGCACTCTTTGCACAGGTAGCCTTCATTGATTTTTGTCTTACCTAGAAGTCCCAGCTCGGTACCGCAAATCGCGCACTCTTTCTTCTCGAACATCTTGTCAAAGAAGCCCATGGCTGCCTCCCATCAACAGGTAGCGTGTGTCACTTTTGATGATGGGGGAGCGCGCGATCTTTCACGATATCCAGACGGCTCAAGAGGTCTCCACAACTGGGACACATGGCCCATTTTTCATCCCCAAATAACTTGCGGTGAAATAGTTCCTAAATGTGGGCCCTAGAAGCCCAAACAGGAACTATTCCACCGCAACTTCTGGGTAGTCATCGGGGACGTTCTTAAACGACTAGTCGTTGGGGGCAGTCTTCGGCCACTCATTGGGGACGTACTTAAATGAGTGGCGGTTGGGGACACTCCGTGCCGAATGTGGGTGCCGCCGCTTGCTACGCGACGGTGATGGCGACCTGGGCGTAGCGGGTGCAGGGGCGCTCGGCGCGGGTTTTAACGCTGAGGGTGAGCACGAAGCGGTCACCGGGCTGCGCGTCGGCGGGTACGGTGAACGTGGCGTCTGTCGCGCATTCCTGCCATAGCGACAGATCTTGAGCGCCTGCATAGCGCGACGGTCCCATGGTGACATTCCAATGAGCATCGAAGCCCCTGCCATCGGGGTCGACGATGGTCGCTGCAAGAGCAACGCGCTCGCCGGCCGCGGCGCTCATGTCGCCCGTGACCTCGGCAACATACGCCGGATGCGAGCAGGCCGCGGGCTCATGGGCGCACCACTGCGCGCGAGCGGCGAAGTCTTCCTGGTAGGCGCGCAGATAGGGGTTGGGGTTGCCGTCCACCGGCGTACCTATGGCAGCAAAACCGGCAGGCGCATCTGAGTCGGGATGCCCGTCAAGGAACATGCGGCCGAGCAACGTGTCAAAGTCGCGGTTATCGATGCCGCGCAGGCCAAACGGCAGCAGCGGAATATAGGTCATCGAGTCGCCCTCGGCCATAAAATCGCCGCGCTCAAATTGCATCGCGGGCATGCCTTCTAAGCCCCAATCCAAGCGGGCATGCTTGCCAAACTGGAACCTCTCGGGCTCGTTTTCGTACACCTTGCCATCGCCATAGAGCATATAGCGCGCCATAAGGGGACCGTTGCCCTGCGTGAGATTTTGCTCGGGCCAGGGAGCCTGAAAGAGCGGCAGCGTATCGGGCTGCGCCATCTTGGCGTCGACATAGCCGCCATACATATAGGGCACGCACCAAAAGATGAGCTCGGGAAAGAGCTCGCGTCCATGGTCGAGCCACGAATTGTCCTGCCCCACGCCATCGGCAACGCCCATTACGCGCACCTTCTGATAGACACGCTGCTGTACGGCGGGCCATTCGGGCGTGTCGCGATAACGCTCGGCAATGCTCATCAGGGCGCGAACTATGGTGTTCATGCCACCCCAGCTGAGCAGCCAGAGCGTGCGCGGGTCGTCGTCCAAGATGGCGTCGGCGATGACGCGCGAACCTGGTGTTTCCTCGCGCACATCACCCTCAAAAGCAACATTTCCCACATACGTACGCTCGATCATCTGAGCAGGCGTGGGGAAGGACGGTTCGCCGGCGGCAGCGGCGTTGGCGTTGAGCTGCGGCCAAGCCTGGGCATATTCATTACTCCAGAGACTTTCGATCCAATGCTCGGGAAACGGACGATACTCACGAAGCTCCCCGGCCAGCGGATCGGGCTCATGAGGCACAACAGCCCACTCGTAAGAGCGACGCCCCTTGGTCCGCCAATGCGAATTCACCTCGCCCAGCGTACGGACGCCATCCCCAAGAAAGTGATACTGCGAAGCCGTATACACCACAGCCTGAACATCAAGCACATTGAGATACAGAGCCAAATGAACGAGCGAGTTCATATCGTCGACTTCCATATCAGTAGTAACAATCACCCGAGTTAACTCTTGGGACATAGGAGCAGCTCCAATCAAAATCAATTCAGCCAGTTACGCGCAAGGCAAGACGGGACCCACGCCCCCATCGCCACCGACCCGGCGTGCCGCCGGAAGCGGCCGGCCAGGGTCTCAGCAATGGAAACACAGCGGGCACTGGGGTTTACCTCTGCAAACATTCCGCAGGGGGCATGGTCCGGCGCAGCGCGAAGCGCAAAGCGCCGAACCATGCATGCCCGAGGACGTTTGCAGAGGTAAACCCCAGTGCCCGCGAAGGGACGGATTACCTATCGACCCTGGCCGACCACTCCCAGCAGCCCACCGGCTCGCCGTCGATGAGTACGTTGCCCCCGCCGAAGTCTTGATAACACAGGTCGTTGAATTGGTGGATCCACACGCCGTGGTTGAACGTCTTCTTAGGCGAGCCGTCGGCCTCGCGATGCACACCGGTCAGGTCCTCGACATGGCTAAAGTAGGTGAGATGCACGTTGGCGCCGGCAGCGCGCAGGCGAGCCGTGAGCGGCAGCACGGTCTCCTGCGGTATCACGAGCTCATCGCCCTTGGAGTGCGTAAACCACAGCGGTGTCTTGGCAAGGGCAGCAACGTCCTCGTCCGTGGCGTTGTACCACGGCGCGCAGCAGGGAAGGCCCGCGGCGAAGAACTCGGGGTAGTCGGCGCACAGGCGCAGCGTCATAAAGCCGCCGTTGGAAAGGCCAGCGACCACGATGCGGTCGGTGTCGATGCGGTCGGCATGCTCGGCGACAAACTCGTCGATGAGCGCCTTAATGACGGGGGAGTAGATGCTCTGGTTGGAGTGACCGAGCTGCTCGACGCCGTTGTCCATCCAAAACGTGGGAGACTGCGGCACGAGCACCCAGGCAAAGCCGCCAAAGTAGCGCTGGATCTGGCGCTGCGAGAGGGCAGTCACGCGGTTGCCGATATAGGCGCGCGCGGGGCCCTCGCCCTGCGTGGAGCCCTTGCCTTCGCCGGCGCCGTGCAGGTACACCACGAGCGGGGCCTTTTGGGGCACGACCGTGTCCTCGGGCGCGAAGGGATTGAAGCAGGCCGAGTCTTCTGCCTTAAAGCTGGGCTCAAAGAAGCCGTACTCGAGCGCGATGCCATTGACGGCGGTCTTTTGTACGGCATTGCTCCAGCCCTTGAGCGCGGGGCAGATGTCGCCGCGACAGGTATCGAAGACCAGGCCGCAGGTGGGGTCGTCGCCGTCGTTGCCGGGAAGAGCCGCGAGCTGCGTGACGTGCAGCTGGTCATCGAGCATGCGCGAGCCCATGACGCCGCCTTCGATCTTTTTGGTCAGGCGCTGCTCGGCGACCTCGAGTGCCACATGGGTGCCCACGGTGAGCTTGTGGCCGTTCTCGTCACTCGGATACGCGGCGAGAACGTCGATGTAACCCACGGAGGGCGCGGCATGGTCGGCGCCGTGCTCCTTGCGCATCAGGACCTCGCCCGTGCGCTCGTGACGCTCTGCATATATATGGAAAGTGTTCGAATCGAGATCGTTGGCGCGCACGGTGCAGGGCAGGTCGAGAACGACCTTGCTGATCCAGGGGCCAAAGTCACCCAAGGTGGTGACGGTTGCGTAGGTGCACGATTTGAGTTCCATGAGCTGCCTCCCTTGTGCCGCGAGAGCTAAACGTGTGCGGCAATACAAACTAAACATGTTTAGTGTAAAACAGAATTAGAGAATAAGCAGATGAACTCGGTAAACGGTCACATCAAACGCTCAATGAACTACTAAACACTCGTTTACTACTATCTAGCAGGGCTTTTGTTGATGAGTCAACAAGGCATTAAGGTGCCAGATTATATAAAATCCCACGTAGACGACCATTTATAAATAAACGGCACTATATGTAATACCTCGGCATTCAATTACGTTCACCCCCAATTTCCTACCGTTCACCGGACTGTCGACGGCATAATTGCCACAAATTCGGCGCTCCGTGTAAACTAAAGCCCGTAAACGTTCAGTAAACACCTTGTTTACGACAGCGTATCCAAGGGTTCGGTAACCGTAAGGGGTTATAGTCACCGGGCCAAAGGCGTGCCTGCGCCCAAGCGATTAGGCACACGATGATATGGGGAGGGGTCCCATGGCAGTAGATAACAAACAGATTGCCACCGATGTCCTCGAGCTCGTGGGCGGTGCGGAAAACGTCACCGTCGCCACCAACTGCATGACGCGTCTGCGTCTGACGCTCAAGGACAACAACAAGGCCGACGTGGAGAAGATCAAGAAGGTCAAGGGTGTTCTGGGTTGCCAGTTCGCCGGCAGCCAGCTCCAGGTCATCATCGGCCAGAACGTGCCCAAGGTGCTCGCCGAGTTCGTCGCCATGTCCGGCGTCAAGCAGGGTGCCGCGGTCGACGAGAACCTCGATGCTCCCAAGGAGAAGTTCGAGCTCAAGAACCTGCCGAACATCATCCTCGACTATCTGTCGGGCTCCATGACCCAGCTGATCCCGCTGCTCATGGCCGGCGGTCTGTTCCGCACCATCGCTGCGGTCCTCGGTCCCACCATGCTCGGCGTTCTCTCTGACACCGATCCGACCTACACGTTCCTCTACACCACCCTGTACGAGGCCACGTTCACCTTTATCCCCATCTACCTGGGCTATGCCGCCGCTAAGAAGCTCGGCGCCTCCCCGGTTCTGGGCATGCTCCTCGGCGGCGCCCTCATGGCCCCGTCCGTCGTGAGTGTCGCGACCCAGGATGGCGGCGGAATCATCTCCGTCTACGGCATTCAGATCGCCGCTGCCAACTATCAGCAGTCCGTCCTGCCGATTATCCTTTCGGTGCCTGTCCTCTACTTCGTCGAGAAGTTCTTTAAGAAGGTCATGCCCGACGTGCTCTCCACGGTCTTCACGCCGTTCTGCACCATGATCGTTACCATCCCCATCGCCTTCATCGTCCTCGCCCCGCTCGGCAACGAGATCGGCAGCCTCATCGCTAACGCCCTCTTCGGTCTCGCTGACATGGGTGGCATCGGTATCCTGCTCGTCATGGCCGTCCTCGGCGCCTTCTGGCAGCTCTTCGTGGTCTGCGGTATGCACATGCCCGTCATCCTGCTCGCTCAGGTTCAGATCATCGCTGCCGGCTACGATCCCTTCGTCTTCGTTTCCACCAACTGCGCTATGGCCGCTGTCTGGGGCTGCGCCTTCGGTGCCTTCCTCAAGATGAAGAACCCCGACGAGAAGGGTCTTGCCCTGGGCTACGTCATCTCCGCCATCGCCGGCGGCGTCACCGAGCCCGCACTCTTCGGTATCCTCATGCGCTTCCGTCGCACCATGTTCGGTATGTTCATCGGCGGTGCCATCGGCGCTGTGTTCTCCGGCCTCATGGGTGTTACCTACTACCTGGCCGGCGGTGCCTCCAACTTCCTGGTCTTCACCAACTACCTGCAGGGTGGCCAGATGAACACCGTCTGGGCTATCGTCGGTATGGCAATCTCCTTTGTCATCGCCGCTGCCGTCGTCTTCGTCGCCGGCTTCTCCAAGGAGGAGCTCGCCGAGATGGAGGCCTAAGGCCAAGCCATTCGGTCGCATACGACCTTACCTACACGACAGGGCCCCGTCAGGCGCAAGCCCGGCGGGGCCCTTCTTGCAAGGTAGACTGGAGTGGGCAAGTGGTGTCCGCCCGCAGGGGTTTGTTAAACGGCGGGGGCTTTCGCATCAGGGGTTACCGCGAAAGCTTCTGCCGGTTCGCAATTCCTTTATCGAGCGAAAGGACATGCAGATGAGTTTGGGAAAACTGACCGTCAACGGTCGTCAGGACGGTTTTTTGTGCGAGGGCAAGCCGTTCTTTTGGTTTGCCGATACGTGCTGGAGTGCGTTTACCAGCATCCCCGAGGCCGACTGGGACTACTATCTGACCCGCCGCGCCGAGCAGGGCATGAACGTGCTGCAGATTAACACGCTGCCGCAGTGGGATCGCTGCTGCCCCGATCTGGGCATTTGGCCCTATGCCAGCGAGGATGGCGTGCGCTTTGATTGGTCTCAACCCAACCAGGCGTATTGGGATCGCGCCGCCGCCATGTGCCGCGCTGCCGTCGAGCACGGCATTCGTCCGGCGCTCGTGCTCATGTGGTGCAACTACGTGCCCGGTACCTGGGGCGCTAAGATCGCCGAGCGTTGCGGTGCCGAGGTTATGCCGCGCGAGGAGGTCCGTGCCCACGTTGCCCGCGTCGTCGAGAACCTGGGCGAGTTCGATCCCGTCTATGTGGTGACGGGCGACACGGACTTTGCCGGTGACGAGGCGATTGCCTATTACGAGGATGCGCTCGATGAGGTCGTCAAGCGTGCCCCCGGGGCCCTGCGTACCATGCACATCAACCGTGGCAACCGCACGATTCCCGCGCAGTATCTGGATCGCTTGGACTTCTACATGTTCCAGCCCGGTCACAACTACGAGGGCCAGCCCGAGGCCTGGCGCCTGCCGCAGGATTTTATCGCCAACTATCCCAAAAAGCCGATGGTCAACTCCGAGCCCTGCTACGAGCAGATGGGTGCGTCGCGCAACGTGTACTGGCGTTTTACCGCGCAGGACTGTCGCGCGAGCGTGTGGTCTTCGATCCTTGCCGGCGCCAGCGCGGGCGTGACCTACGGCGCCCACGGCGTTTGGAACTGGCAGACATCGCGCAGCCAGGGTTCGGTGCTGGGCGAGGGCTTTGACATGCCGTTCCGCTGGCAGGAGTGTCTGCAGTTTGCGGGCGTGTGGGATTTTGCCGCCATCGAGCACGTGCTTGCCGGCCTGGGTGCCACGCCTAGCGACGATGCTCTCGCCGTTATCCCGGCACAGGAGCTGCTCGATGACGCGCGCGAGTCCATCCGTGTGGCGCGTATTGGCGAGCGTGTCGTCACCTATCTGCCGCGCACCACGGCACTTACGTTTAAGCTCGATAGTGCGCGCGGCTGGTCGGCGACGGCCCTCGACATGGAGGCCAAGCGTATCGCCAAGCTGCCCGTTCGCGACAATGGCGACGGCACCGTGCGCGTGGCTCAGCATTCCTTTGAGCACGACGCCCTGGTGGTCCTGACTCCCGAGCACTAACGCCCGAGCTCCAACACTTCTGATCCCTCCATCCCCTTCTCCATCGCACGCAACCCAGTCCCTCAATAAGTTGCGGTGGAATAGTTCCTAAAAAGTGCCCTCAGCCGGACAAACAGGAACTATTCCACCGCAACTGAGCGCGCGATCGGAGAAGGGCTCCTTTGGTTGCGGTGAAATACGGTCTAAATCCAGCCTTTTTGGCTGTAAACAGTCCGTATTCCACCGCAACTGCTGTTGAGGGCGGTTGAGGTCTGATGTGTAATACTTCCGGCATTGCGTGTATAGTAAGACTCGTTCTCCATGAAAATGGTTTTCCGGACATCTAAGCGGGTGGGGGTTACCATGAGGGACCTGGGAGACACAACCGCATACTTGCGCCGGGGCATACGGGAGATTCTGTGTCTGGCGCTTTTCTTTTTCACGTTTTTGGCCGGCGAGTACTTCTTTGACGTACGCGTGGCCGAGTTTGTGCCAGCGAACGAGGTCGTTATCTACGAGAGCATCGTCGTCGGCGCGAGCGTGATTGGCTATTTTGTGCGTCCTCTCCTGTACTATCGCCGTCCCCAGGCAATCGATGCAACGAGCGATATGACGGGCGTGCTGCTGGTGTCGGCATTGCTGCTGCTGATTATGGCGGCGCAGTTTCAGGTCGTGATTGCGGGCGGTCTGGTGGCGTGCTGCGCCTTGGGCTACTGCGGATCGACCGCCCATGCCAATCTGGCGCGGCGTTTTGCGCAGACGCCTTGTCTGGCACGTGCCGTGGCGGTTTCTTATGCTGCGGGCATTTTGGTACAGGTGCTCAACCATATGGTGATGCCTGCGGGCATTCCTCAACAGTTTGTCCTTATTGCCTGTGCGATTGCGCTGGTTGGGCTGCTTCACGGTACCCGCCGAGCTAAATTACGCGATGAGGCCGCGCCCGAGTTCGAAGCCGAGATTGCCGAGCTATCGGTCGATGCGTCGGAGCATGGCGCCAAGTGGCGCGATAATCCCGAGGCAAAGGCGGCCTTCCAGGGTGCCGTAGTGCGCTTGACGGTGGCGACCGCCTGCCTCACCGGCGTATTCGCGGCTCTCAATGCCGGTCTTACGACCTCGCATGCCGCCGGCGCTATCGATCTGGGTGACTGGCCGCGCTTGCTGCTGGTTGTGAGTGCGCTTGCTGCCGGCGCCCTGTATGACCTGCGCGGACGCTCGTATATGAATATCATCATGACGTGCGCCGCCATGCTGTCCACGCTCTCGTTCTTTGTGCTTATCACCGATGGCAACGGCGGCAATGCGCTCGCCGCCACGATTATCTTTTACCTGGGCACGGGCTTTTTCGTGGTGTTCTTCACCGCGAAGTTCGCCGCGATTTCGATGTATGCCTGCTGGTCGTATCTGTGGCCGTGCATGGGCCGCGTCATCAACAACATTTGCTCAATGCTTGTGACGGCTCCGGCGGTGGCGATCATCTCGAGCCAAAACGTGCTGGTGGCGGTGGGTGTCGTACTCGTGTTGTTTGTCGGCATTGCGATCTCGCTGCTGGGGCAGTTTGGACAAGGCGTTGAGGACGAAGCGAGTCACAGGGGGGCTGGCGTTTCCACCGACGATCTTGGCGTGAGCCGTGCGCCCGATCAGACCGACACGGTGCCCCTGGAGATGCCGGAGCTTTCGTTTGACGATCGACTCGACGGCTTTGTAGCCGCCTTTGGGCTTACCAAGCGCGAGCGCGATGTGCTGGAGGCGCTGGTCGTATCGGACGACAGCGTGCAGGACGTTGCGGCGGCGCTCTTCCTTTCGCGTTCTACGCTCTACCGTCACATCGCCTCGATCAACAAAAAGACCGGTGCCGCCTCGCGCGTGGCCCTCATCAATTTCTTCTGGTCCTGGACACCCCAAGACTAGCCAAAACCGCCACGAAGGGGACAGGCACCTTTGTGGTGGTTTTACCTGCAAAAATATGAATATGAGACATTTGTCACCTGCCGTTTTGGCGCTCAAAGGCATATGAATGTGATGTTGAGCGGAGCAGAACGGAAGGGGTGGGCCTATGGCATCTCGTGGTTGCACGTCTAATAAAATTGCCGGCGCGCTTATCGCCGTGGTGGTTGTTGCCGCGGCGGTGACGCTTGTGCGGGCATACGGCTTTGGTGCCCGTGCCGACCAGGGAAAGAACGCCGCGCAAGCGTCGCTGAGTGATCGTGCTGCCGCTCCGGTGGCGGTCAAGCTTATCGAGAACGGCGAGACGCGGACGGTCTATGAGACCAACGATGCCGAGCTGGTCGCATCGACCTTCGCCGCGCTCGACGATTGCACCGTGGGAAGTGCGGTGGATGAGCGGATGAGCGACGCCGGTCGCACGCTCGTCTTTGTCTATGCAGATGGCTCGGAGCAATCGGTGGAGTTCGAGGGCGGGAATATCGTGCTCGACAAGACGGCATATCGCCTTGATGGTGCCGATGAACTGTGGCGACAGCTTGCCGCCATCAAGAACAGCCAATGAAATGAGGGGTGTAAGGGATGAGTGACTTGAGATTCTGCCCGGCGTGCGGGATGCAACTGCCGCGGGTCGCCGGCGTGCCGGTGCGATTTTGCCCGGGCTGCGGTGTTCGGCTTGAGAACGTTGAGGACGATCCGGGTGTCGCGGAACCCGCAAATGGGGCAGCTGCCGATGATGGCGCGGGCGAAGGTTATGAGCCGAGTGCGGATGCGCCGGTCGATGTGCCGATGCAGAGTGCCGACACCGCGTCGCCGGTCCGCGGCGTGGCCGCAGCGGATGCTCCCCGCGTCGGCGACCTTGAGCTCCACACCGCATGCGATGCCTCTGGCGGCCAAGCGCTCGCGCAAGTGGCGCTGCCACGGGGTTGGCGTATCGAAGAGGCACATCTTGAGCGCAGCAGTAGCTTCGACTGCCCGATTTCAGTTGGCGTGACGGCGGCGGGCCCGGCGGGCGAACGCATTATGTATCGCTCCGAGCTCTGCTACGTGGACGCGGGCACCGTTGCCAAGCGTATCCCCACGCAAACCGAGCGCAAGGCGTTTCTGCACGTGGAGGCGGCGTGTGACGAGCTGGCTCAAGCCTGCGCGACGCAATTGGGCGCACGGGCGGAGGTTACGGCTGAGCAGCCCTATCCATCGAGCGCGGCAGGCGATATCGAACATGAGCGTGCTCGCGTAAAGCGCGAGGCGGCAAACGACTTTGCGATTCAGGGCTTTTCGATGGAACCGAGTGATGTGATCTATGAGTGCCGCATGCGTCGATATCGGCTCGCGGGCGCCCCGGTGCCTACCGAGCTTGCAGTGGCGGCAAAGGTCGAGGGCTATGTAGTCTCGATCGGTGGAGTCGCGGGTTCTGTGGGTAAAGGCGTTGCCGCCGGGGCCGAGGCGCTGCTGGGCGCGGGCCTTTCGAGCGGACTGATCGGTGGCGTTCTGGGTAAGCGCCTGCGCGAGCGCCAGGCGGCTGCGGCGGCGGGTCAGCGCGCCGCGAAAGATCAGGCTCCGGATCAGGGCGATTGCCCAGACGGGGCGCCGTTCAAGCTGGGCGCGGCAGACCTGTTGCAGTGGCGTATCAGGGACAGCTTCTGCCTGGTTGCGCCGGAAGGCCGTCTGGACGAGGCGGCCTCCACGGCGCTTGCCTCAATGGCGTCGACTCTGCGGCTCAACCCGTCGATTGCGCGCGAAGCGTGCGCTCAAAAGCAGCAGATGGTGCTCGAGCAGCGTCAGCGCACGCAGATGAACATCGCCCAGCAGCAACAGCAGTTCGCGGCCTGGCAGCAGATGCATGCCTCGCAGCAGGCGGCGTTCGACAGCTACCAGCAGGCTTGGTTTGAGCGCAGCGATCGTCAACACGCCGCGAATATGGCCGCCAGCGCGGCCAATTTCTCCAGCGCAGGTGTGGGAACGGGCGCGGCGTCGTATTCCGATGCCATCCGCGGGGTCAACCATTACACCAGGCCCGACGGTACCGATGTCGAGGTTTCGGTGATGGCGGATCAAGCTTGGGTGAACGGCTCGGGCGACGTGATCGGCACGCGCGATGGCTCTGAGCCCGGTTTTGGCTGGACGGAGCTGCCCCGTCAATAGCGTGAGTGGGCTACGGGAGGATCGGTGTCGAGGCGTTGCTCGGCGCTGTGATAAGAAACGGGAAAGGAACAACGATGAGGGAGACGGTTATTTCGCGCACGGCGTTTGTCGCGGCGGCGGGAACGGCGTTGCTGACGCTTGCGGGATGCGGCGGACAGCAGGCGCAGGACACGACGGGTTTTAACGACGATCGCCCGGTAAAGGACAAGATGGATGCGGGCTCGTCATCGGGTGATTCCGGTGATGCGGGCGGCGGTGCGGACACAGACAGCGGCTCGGCGGACGCGTTCGATACGTGGTCGGATGACTGCTGGGATGCGCACCGCAACATCAGCATCGCAGCGTTGCTCGAGCTTAAGGGCTGGCAGTTGCAGGAATTTGCGTCGCAACAGGGCTATACCTGGCAAGATGCGCTCGAGATGTACGAGAACGAGGCAGGCCGCGTGCTCAGCGTCTGCAATATCAGCAAGGACGGCGCAACCGAATGGCTCGGTGAGGACGAAATCGGAAAGCTCGACAAGGGCGGAACCGGGAGCACCGTGATGTTTACGCTGCAACTTGCGGGCTATTCGAGCTGCAAGGATGTTATCGCGGGCTTTTCGGTGCCGGTTGAGGACCGGGCGCAGATCACCTCGGGCTCGTGGATTGCGTGCGTCTACGGTTCCAACATGGCGCGTCACGTTGCCATGGTGAGCCCGATGGAAAACGGTGACTACCGCCTGGACCTCATTACCGAGGAGGCCATCAAAACCGGTACGTTTACCCAAGGCGGCGGTGCCCCCACGATTAACGAATTTTGGCAGGAGAAGACCGGGCGCGCGCTCGGCTAAGTGCGATGCGGCCAATAGCATAGCGAGGGACGAACATGATGAACGAGATGACGATGAGCCGTGCGGTCTTTGTGGCGGGCGCGGGCGCGGCGGCTTGCGCGCTGGCTGGCTGCTCGGGCACAACGGGCGGCGCCAAAGCAGCGAGCACGGCGGACGCCGCCTGCGTGGACGACAATGCTAACGTGACGGTCTATGCCGCGATCAACTTGGCTGGTGCCGATATGGTGCGCCTGCTCAAACATCAAAATTATGAGTGGCAAGGCGAGAACGTGGGCTACGGCGCCGTCGATGACGCGGGATTTTTCGCTTTTACCTTTTCCAAGGTTTCGGACGATGTGGACGAACTTGCGAACAGCGCGATACCGCTTTCGGAGTCCGAGTACGAGGCGCTTGAACCGGGCGGCGGAGACGAAAACATCGCGATTCTGCTCTCGGTGGGCGGCTATACGAAGGGCGAGCGGGCGCTCATCGGCGCGATTGGCGATGCGGCGATGGTGCAGGAGAAATGCACGATCGATGATACCCAGTATTGGCTGGTCAAGGCGCTTGACGGCCACCGCTACGTGATTATGGCCAACGACACCGAAGACGATGGCGATAGCGCTCATGACATCTATATCTACAATGAGGCTTTTATTCGAACCGGCTACTTGAGCGGCGGCGACCAGATCGATATCGATGAGCTCTGGAGCCGCCTGACCAACGCCTCGTAACGCTCCAAAGCCACCACAAAGGGGACAGGCACCTTTGTGGTGGTTTTGCCTTAGGGCTGTCTGTTACAGCAGTTCGCCGTGGCGGGCTATGAAGCGGCGCTTTGTCAGCTGGGTCAGCGCAATATAGGCGGCGACGATGCCGATGAGCAGCGCAAAGAAGCTCGGCGGCAGCGGCATGAGGCCCAGTGCGTCGGCGATGGGGCTTGCCGGCAGCCAGGTGACAAGTGCCAGGCCCAGCACGGTGAGCACGCACAGCGCGGGCGCGGCGTGGTCGCGCGGGCTCGGCAGGTGCGGGGAGCGCAGCATGTGGATTACGAGCGTCTGCGACCACATAGACTCAACGAACCAACCGCTCTGGAAAATCGCCGCAAAGGTTGCCATGCCGGCAACATTGCCCGCGGCGGCAAGCTCGGCCCAGCTCGCGCCCACGGTGGCGGGGCACACCGCAAAGAAGAGCGCGGCGAAGGTCACGATGTCAAACAGCGAGCTCACGGGGCCCAGCTCGAGCATAAAGCCCTTGATGGACGCAGCGTCCCAGGCGCGCGGGCGGGCAGTCCAGGCATCGTCGACGGTGTCCCACGGCAGCGCGATGCACACGATCTCGTAGACCAGCGACAGCAGCACCAGCTGCAGGGCGCTCATGGGCAAAAACGGCAGGAACAGGCTCGCGACGGTCACGGACAGCACGTTGCCAAAGTTGGAGCTCACCGTGGTCTTGAGGTACTTGAGTAGGTTGCCGTAGGTGCGACGGCCTTCGATGATGCCGCGCTCGATCACGCCCAGGTCCTTCTGGAGCAAGATGATGTCGGCGGATTCTTTGGCGATGTCAACGGCCGAATCGACCGAGATGCCGCAGTCGCTCGCACGCATGGCGGCGGCGTCGTTGATGCCATCACCCATAAAGCCCACGGTATGGCCGAGCAGTTCACGCATGACGCGCACCAAGCGCGCCTTCTGCAGCGGCGAGAGCTTGGCAAAGAGATGGGTCTGCTCGGCGCGCTCCGCCAGCTCGGCGTCGTCGAGCGCATCGATCTCGGAGCCCAGCAAAACGTTGCTTGCGTCGATGCCAATCTGCTCGCAGACGGTGGCGGCGACGCGGTCGTTGTCGCCGGTCAGGACTTTTACCGCCACGCCCTTGGCCTCGAGGGTGGCGACGGCGCCCGCGGCGCTCGCTTTGGGCGGATCGAGGAAGGCCAAAAAGCCCATCAGCACCATGTCGCACTCGTCGGCGATGCCAAACTCGCCCACGGTGCGCGGGTTGGTCTTCTGCGCCACGGCGATCACGCGCAGGCCCTCGGCATTGAGTCCTGCCACCTGCTTGCGAATCTGGGCAAGCTTCTCGTCGGTAAGCGGCTGAGCGGTGCCGTCCACCTCGACGTAGGAGCAAATCTCGAGCATTTCCTCGGCAGCGCCCTTGGTGACCATCTGGGTCTTTCCTTGGGCGTCGGCGACGACCACGCTCAGGCGACGACGCGAGAAGTCGAAGGGCACCTCGTCGACCTTGGCGTAGCGGTCGCGCAGGCTCTGGCCCAGCATGGAATCGGGCACGACGGTCGAGAGCGTAACATCGGCGCGGTCGATAACGGCCAGGTCGATGAGGTTCTTGAGGCCGGTCTGGAAGAAGCTGTTCAAGAACGCATGGCGCAGCACGCGCGTATCCTCGTTGCCGTCGGTGTTGAGGTAGCGCTCGAGCACGATGCGGTCCTCGGTGAGGGTGCCGGTCTTGTCGCAGCACAGCACGTCCATGGCGCCGAGGTTTTGGATCGCAGACAGTTCCTTGACGATGACCTGGCGGCGGGCGAGGTCCTTGGCTCCCTGCGACAGACTCGTGGTCACGATGACGGGAAGCATTTGCGGCGTGATGCCCACGGCCACGCTCGTGGCGAACAGCAGCGCATCGATGACGTTGCCCTTGGTGGCGGCGTTGATGGCAAAGACTGCCGGCGCCATGACGAGCATCAGGCGCACCAGCAGCATCGAGACGCTCGAGACGCCGCGGTCGAACGCGCTCTTCTCGCCGCGCCCGTTGAGCATCTTGGCGATGCCGCCCAGGTAGGTGTCCGAACCGGTGGCCACGACAAGCGCCATGGCGGTGCCGTTTTGCACGGAGGTGCCGGTAAAGACGATGTTCTTGCAGGCGGAGAGCGGCAGCGTGGAGCTGTCGGCGCCTTCGACGACGGTGGCGACGGCGGTCTTCTCGACGGCCTCGCTTTCGCCGGTGAGGGCGGACTCGATCACAAACAGGTCGCGTGCGGTGATGATGCGGGCATCGGCCGGCACCATGTCGCCGGCGGAGAGGCGGATCACGTCGCCGGGGACGAGCTCATCGAAGGGTATCTCGATGCGCTCGCCGTCGCGCAGGGCGGTACAGGTGTTGGAGACCAGGTCCTTGAGGGCCTCTGCCACATTGCCGCTGCGTGCTTCCTGGATAAACTTCATGCCGCCCGATACCAGTAGCATGATGCCGATGACGATGACCGTGGAGGGGTCGCGCTGCGGCTCGGGCACGGCGAGCACGTCGATGTAGAGCGAGACCAGCGCGAGCGCGGCGAGGATGCCGGCGAAGGGGTCGATGAAGGCGTCGGCGATGCGGCGGGCAAGTGTCTTGGTCGGCGCCTCGATGGTGTTGGGACCGGCGGCGTCCAGGCGCTCGGCGGCCTGCCCGGCGGTGAGGCCGTCAGCCGTGGCGTCGAGCAGCACGAGGGAGTCCTCGGCGCTATGGGTTGCGGCAAAGATGGTGTTCTTGGCAAGGCCGGCGTGAGCGGCAGGGCGCGCCGTGCGGCGGCGCTTGGAGATGACTTCGAGTACCGTGGCGGTTTTGAGCATCAGCATAGGGTCCTCCTTGTTAAAGGGAGTTAGCGTACGTGTCGTATTGAATTGCAAAAAACCTAGATGTCGCTCACGTCATGCTCGCGAATCACCACAAGGGGGGCAGGCACCTTTGTGGTGGTTTTGGTGATCGACTGTTGGCGCTTATGCGTGCGCGGAATCCTCGCGGCGTGCCGAGGGCGACATGCAGGTTTTTCGACTATGGCTGCCTTCCATGGCACACCTCCTTAAGGCCGGGCGCAGCGCGCTTTGGGTATCTCGTACCCGTTTCAATCCGCCGGTATTTTTGACGAGGGGGTTTGCCGTGTCAACCCCATTGTTCGGAAAATCATCGCCCCTGACAAAGCCCTTACAGAGCGCCATGGCTTCAAAGCGCGCCCGCATCGACGTCCTACCTGCGCTAAACTGTGAAGCACGTACGCGATTACGAGAGGAGCCCGCATGGAGGCTTACAAGCAAGAGTTCATCAAGTTTATGGTCGAGTCCGACGTTCTTAAGTTCGGCAGCTTTACGCTCAAGAGCGGCCGTCAGTCCCCGTTCTTTATGAACGCCGGCGCTTACGTGACGGGCTATCAGCTCAAGAAGCTGGGCGAGTACTACGCCCAGGCCATCCACGATAACTTTGGCGACGACTTTGACGTGCTGTTCGGGCCTGCCTACAAGGGTATTCCCCTGGCCGTCGTGACCGCGATTGCCTACCACGAGCTGTACGGCAAGGAGGTCAAGTACTGCTGCGACCGCAAGGAGGCCAAGGACCACGGTGCCGACAAGGGCAACCTGCTGGGCTACGAGCCCCAGGACGGCGACCGTGTGGTCATGGTCGAGGACGTCACCACCAGCGGTAAGTCCATCGATGAGACCTATCCCAAGGTCAAGGCTGCTGCCGATGTCGAGATCAAGGGTCTGATCGTGTCCCTCAACCGCATGGAGGTCGGCAAGGGCGGCGTGACCACCGCACAGAAGGAGATCGAGGCCAAGTACGGTTTCCCCGTCGCGAGCATCGTCTCTATGGCCGAGGTCGTCGAGACCCTCTACAACCACGAGATCGACGGCAAGGTCGTCATCGACGACGAGCTCAAGACCGCCATCGACGCCTACTACGAGCAGTACGGAGCTCGGGAGTAGTTACGGCGTTTTACCAAACGCCGTAACAGCTCGACGCTGCGCGGGCCGCATTTGGACAATCTGACGTTCAACTTCAAGGGCGCGACCAGAAGGTCAGCGCCCTTTCGTTTCACGTCACCTTGTCTCAAATGCGACCCGCTCGCTGTCGGTGCCAAGACATCGGCGTTGTCTTAGCTGGTGCTTGGATCCCTTGGGGACGGAGGAAAATGTACCATCCAGAATGAGCGTGGATAATCTCCCGTTTGGCCTGTGTGGGGGCTCAAAGTGGGAGATTATCCACGCTCATTTGATAAGTGTCCGAAAATCCACGCTTGTTGCTACTTGAGTCCTGGCAGGCGGGTGTAGGGGAACGAGCGCTCTAGGAACTCGGCGCAGCGGGCGTAGTCTTTGGCAAAGTAGCTGCTGTAGAGCGAATCGAGCACGTATTGCACGGCGATGTGGCTGGCGAACTGCGTGATGCGGTGCGTCATGCTCTCGTGGTCGCTCACCGTGAGGTAGGCGGCAAAGCCGGGGTGCAGGCGCGCACAATAAGGTGTGCCGATGACAATGACGGGAACATGTCGGCTGCTGAGGATCGGCAAGATTTCCTTGAGGTTGGGCGCAAGGCCGCTGTAGGAGATTACGATCGCCACATTGCCGGAATCCGAGGCGAGCGCCGTGCGCACCTGGGCCTCGGTGCTGCTGTAGCATGTGGCGCTCTTGCCGGACGAAAGCAAGCGGTCGCGGAACATCCCCGCTGGATAGAGGTTGTGCGAGCCGGTGTAGATGTCGACCTGCCGTGCCTTCGCGATCAGTTTGGTGGCGTGGTCGAGCTGTGCGGGGTCGAGCAGCTCCTGCGTCTCGGCCAACGTGGTCTGGTAGAGCCCTTCCATGCGCTCCATAACCTGCGCAGGCGTGGACGTGGCATCGAAGGGAAAGTTGATATCTACGTCGCGGCGGTTGCCTGCTTCGGTCGCCAGACGGATGAGCTCGACCTTGAGATCCTTAAAGCCCTCGAGGCCGAGCTTTTTGCAAAAACGGTGCACGCTTGCGACCGAAACATTGGCGCGGGCGGCAAACTCCTTAATGGAGAGTCCGCGGATGTCTTCGCCCATGGCGAGGGCCGAGATGCCGAGCTGCTGCTCGGTAGGGGTTAGGCCCTGTGCCTCGGTAATCTTGCGTTTGATATCCATTCGAACTCCCGCACTCGCCAAACCTGCCAAAAAGGGACGGGTTTATTTTGGCAGGTTTTGCCCGAGAAGGGTAACGGGGCCGAGGACACCGCTGGGCGCGACGGGCTCGGTGAGGGCGAAGATGTCGGGAATCGCATGGTCGAGTGTGTTGATGACATCGATGGTGAGCTCGTGCGTGCCGGCGGCAAGCGCGCCTGTCGCAAAGCGATAGGGCGGGCAGATGCGCGTGCCGAGCGTTTGTCCGTCGAGCGTGAGTGTTGCGACTTCGTAGACATCCCCCAGGTCAATGGCGGTGTGGGCAAGGTCGTCGGTCAGCTCGAACGACGTGCGATAGTGGAACGTGCCGCAGATGCCGGCGAACTGCTCGGCCGTGAGGTCGCACAGTTGCTCGAGCTTTTGCGGCTCGCCAAAGGTTCCATCGCTGCCGGCAGGGGAGAGGGCAACGGTCCACGGTCCGTCGATGCTAAGGCAAACCGCATCATCCGCATTCGTGTTCGCCCCGTCATCGAGTCCGACCTCGTCGCCCGTTCCCAGAACAACAACGCAGCTCTCGAAGGGCGCCAGCTCCAACGCGCCATCAAACGCAACGGGTTCGGTGCCGTTCAGCAGGTCGAGGCGCGTGCCGCAAAGGCGCTCGCCTCGAGCAAGTGCAACCGTACAGCAAATACTTTCACGCGGATGCTCGTTGACTAGCATCACATAGGTCTCGCCCGCACGCTTGTAGCGAAGTGCGCGCAGCCAGGGCTGTGGCCTATCGGTCACAACGGTCTGCAGCCCCGCGTCTGCCAGCGCGTCCGCCACATCGGCAAGTGGCGTTGCCGTAAGCCCGTCCAGATCGGCTGCGCCATCCGCGTCATAAAGAGCGCCGGGCACTTCGTCAGCAGCGAGCACCGTGACACCCGCGGCCATCATGCGCCTCACCTCTTCCGCTGTAGCCGCGCCAATAAACGAAGCCCCGGGCATAACAAACGCCTGGTAGCGACAGCCATTAACGGCAAACGTCCCATCGGCAATCGAAACCTCGTAACGCTCCTCATTCTCAAAAGCCTCTGCCGGCACAAAATCAAAGTCGATCTGCGCGCGCGTGAGTTCGGCCGCCACGCGCTCGACGGGCATGGCGTCGCCGGCCCATTCGGCGCCGGCATGGTACAGAATGGCGACGGGACGCGCGGCGCTGCCTTCCGAAAGGAGCGTTGCCGTGCGGTTCATGTAGCTCATGAGCTGGCCAAAGTGCGGCCACTGCGGGTTGTTGCCGTGCGCGTAAAAGTGCGGCGGGCAGTCCCAATCGGGGAAAGGCGCCATGCTAAACGCGTGCGGCGTAAACCAGTTAATACCGCGGACGAGCATGTGATCGGCGATCCACTTCATCTCGCGCAGGCCCTCGTGCCAGCCAAAGGCGCCAAAGACCTCGGCCATGCAGCGCCCCCGCTTTTTGGGGTCGAGGCGCGCGGCCGAAGAGCCCAGCTTGGCAAGCGCGTACGTAAAGAACTCCATGTTCCACGCGCCGTGGAAGTAGCTGTAGCGCCCGCGGTCAATTCCGGGGGCAAGCTGATTGATGACCACGTCGACACCGGCCATGTCCTGTCCTGCGACCGCGCGGAAGTAGTGCCCAGCGCCCTGACCCAGGCGCGTGTGGCAACTCTTGTCCTCGATCACGTGGCCAATGTGCATGACGCCGTGCGCGCGGCACCAATCGCCAATCTGCTCGTCAAAGCACGCGCGGTAGAGCTGCGTGGCAAGGTCCATATAGGCGTGGCGAACCTGAGCGCCGTCCGCCTCGCGCGTCCAAAGGCCGTGCAACTTGGCAAGCCAATTCTCGCCAAGCGCATCGTGCAGACGACGGGCAAGCTCGTCCGACCACGGCAGCGCCAGGTCGCCTCGCCCAATAAAGCTGCTGGTAGAGGCATCGTCGAGCGTGGTGCCCTTCTCGTTCATAAAGCCGGGCTCGTCGGTGAAAAAGCCCAAGATCGTTTTGCCAAACTCGTCGCCCAGATGCTCAAACGTGGGCTCGTAGACGGCGTCGATGAGCGCGTGGCACGAGGCGGCGTCGACCATGTTGATGTACTCATCGCGAAAGCCGGTCTTTTGGCTGGTGGCGTACAGCTCGATCGTAGTGACGCCGGTGGGGGCGTCAAAACGCAAGCGGGCGGGCGTTCCATCGTCTCCCTGCTCAACAGCGAGCGCAAGGTCGAGCGGCGCACCAGCGGCATCAAAAGCTGCCACGCCCACAAAGCGCTCGGTGGGGTCCATGAGATTACCGAGCTTGATAGTCGTGGACGGTTGGGGACCAACAACCGTAATCGTGCGATGCTTGAGCACGGTTTTCTTGAGCGCGGGGTCGACGCCATCGCCCGCAAGCGCGCCGTTGGCATAGCCTGTGGGGAAGTGGGCGTCGTCGAGCAGCCAGATCTTTAACCCCAGGCGCTTGCACTCGTCGATAATAAACCGCAGGTCAGACCACCAGCCGTCGCGACAGAAATCGGGATGCGTGCGCGACTCAAGGCAGACCTCGCGGATATCCGCGCCGGCAATCTGCTCCAGATACTCGGTAATCGTTTCGCGCGCCTCGCCCTTGAGCCACAAGAACGGAAGTACATGGTTGTCGTAGGTGCCGCCAAGCACCTGCTCAAAATACGCCGCCATATACGCTCCTCCAAAACCAGCCTTTCAAATCCATTGAAGTCAGAGTACGCCGAGCGCGCCGCCCTGCTAATATCAAAACCACGGCAGAATATGACCGAATCAACGATAGGAACACTATGGAGCTCACACATCTGGATAACCTGCTGCTTGAGCTAACCGACAGTGAGCGAGCCTATCGCGCGGGCGCCCGTTACGACTGGAGCGATGTACTCGGTCAAGGTAGTCAAGCAGATATTGATGGCCGATACATTCGTAAAATCGGCAACCCAACGCTCGTCCTACGACAAGAAGGCATGCCCGATGGTCTATCGATTGTTCGTAACTCGCGCTTCAATCCTGTGCCGGAACACGTGCACGATTATGTCGAAATCAGCTATGTCTATCGAGGACGAGCGCCGCAGATCGTCAATGGTGCGGCGCTCACGCTTGCTCAAAACGAGGTCCTCTTGCTCGACGCCGCCTGCCCGCATGCCGTAGGCGAGCTCGGCGAGCACGACATTATGCTGAGCATCATCATCTCGCGGCCAATGCTGCGCCGTAGCCTGGAGCAAAGCCTTTCGCCCGCAAGCGTGGTGTCGCGGTTCCTGCTCAACGCTCTCAACGATGAAACCGACCACCGCGGTCACGTGCATTTCCATACGGGCGGCAGCCGTCGCGTGCGCCGCTACATGCAGGAGATGCTGTGCGAGCGTCTGGACCCCACGCCAGCGAGCCCCCAGATTGTCTCGAGGCTGTTCGAGCTGCTGCTGGTTGAGCTCATGCAAAGTTACGAGGCCGCGCTGCTGCAAACGGACGAGCCCGCACTGCCATCGGCGCAGGTCGCGGCTGCCATGGGCTTCATCGAGCGCAACGCCTGCGACTGCACCCTCGATGACTTCGCCCGCCACCTGCACCTGAGTCCCAACTACGCAAGCGCCCTGCTCAAGCGTCAGACAGGCCGCACGTTCATGCAGCTCGTGCAGGATAGCCGCCTGGTACGCGCAGCGACACTGCTCGACGCCGGCGCCACCGCGGAGGTCGCAGCGCGCGAAGCCGGCTATGCCAACATGAGCTTCTTCTACAAAAAGTTTGCCGAGCGCTATGGCTGCACGCCGGCCGCCTATCGTCAGCGTTTGCCCAGATAAAACCGACCAAAATAAACCTGTCCCTTTTTGGCAGGTATCAGGAAGTGTCAGAGGCGGGGCGGCGGCAGGCGGCGGGCGCGAAAAGAAGTGTCGGGTTTGGCGCCCCCCGCCTCCGCATGTCTCCCGCGTGGGCGATACTCGGCTTATCGACCCACGATGCAAAGGAGATGCTCATGGCAAACATCAAGTTCCCCGAGGGTTTCTATTGGGGCGGCGCCACTGCCGCCAACCAGTTTGAGGGCGCTTGGAACGTGGACGGCCGCGGCGCTTCCGTCGACGACCACTTCCTGGGCGGCAGCTACAAGGAGCCGCGTCAGATCACGATCGACATCGACCCCAACCGCTTCTACCCCAACCATGACGGCATCGATTTCTACCATCACTACGAGGAGGATATCGCGCTGTTCGCCGAGATGGGCTTCAACATGTTCCGCATGTCCATCTCCTGGAGCCGCATCTTCCCCAACGGCGACGATGCGCACCCCAACGAGGCCGGCCTCGCCTTCTACGATCGCGTTTTCGACTGCCTGCGCGCCCACAACATCGAGCCGCTCGTGACCCTCTCGCACTACGAGATGCCCTATCACCTGGTCGAGAAGTACAACGGCTGGGCAAGCCGCGAGCTCATCGGTTTCTTTGAGAAGTACTGCCAGACCGTCTTCGACCGCTACCAGGACAAGGTCAAGTTCTGGCTGACCTTCAACGAGATCAACTGCGGCACCATGGACATGGGCGCCATGATGGAGACCGGTCTGATCCAGGGCTTCGAGGGCCCGGCGAGCGCCATCAAGACCACCGCTCAGCAGCGCTACCAGGCCCTGCACCATCAGTTTGTGGCCAGCGGCCGCGTCGTGCGCTACGCTCACGAGCACTACCCGCAGTTCAAGATGGGCAACATGGACTGCTTCATCCTCTCCTACGCCGCTACGTGCGATCCGGTCGACGTGTTCGCCACGCAGCAGCAGATGAACTCCATGAACTGGTACTGCTCCGACGTGCAGGTGCGCGGCAAGTACCCGTTCTATGCCAAGCGCTTCTGGGCCGAGAACGGCGTCGAGCTCGCAATGGAGGACGGCGACCTGCAGGATATCGCCGACGGCAAGGTCGACTTCTACACCTTTAGCTACTACATGTCCGGTACCGTGGGCACCCACAAGGACCACGAGATGACCGAGGGCAACATGACTTTTGGCGGCAAAAACCCCTACCTGGAGTCCACCGACTGGGGTTGGCAGATTGACCCGCTGGGCCTGCGCATCGCCCTCAACGAGATTTACGCCCGTTACGAGATTCCGCTGATGGTGGTCGAGAACGGCATGGGCGCCTACGACGAGGTCGAGGACGATGGCTCCATTCACGATCCGTACCGCATCGCCTATCTGCGCAGCCACATCAAGGCCATGGGCGAGGCCGTCGCCGATGGTGTTGACCTGATCGCCTACACCTGGTGGGGCCCCATCGACCTGGTGTCCGCCGGTACCGGCGAGATGCGCAAGCGCTACGGCTTCATTCACGTCGATAAGTACGACGACGGCACCGGCACCTACGAGCGCCGCCGCAAGGACAGCTTCTTCGCATACCAGAAGATCATCAAGTCCAACGGCACCGAGGGCTTGGAGTAATTGAGTTCCGGCGATTGAGTTCCGGCGTTCTGACGAACGCCGGACCGGCGGCCGATTTCGTGACCACGAATGTCGACGACGATGGTATCTGGAATGCCTTCGTGCATCTGGGACTCATCGAGGATTAATCAGCAAAACGGGTATCGATGGGGCAAAGACGTCGGCGGAGTTTTCGATTCGACTCCCCACCTTAGTTTTTGGTCCAATTGGCACTATAATCACCATAGGCATGCGCACTACGTTGCGCTTAATCAAGAGGAGAAAACGTATGGGTCTGTTTGACATGTTCAAGAAGAAGGCTGAGCCCGCGGCTGCCGCTGCTCCGGCCTCCATCTCTGCTTCTGCCGGCGCCGACGTGCTGTGCTCGCCCGTCAAGGGCAAGGTCATCAAGATGGCCGACGTGCCCGATCCCGTCTTTGGTGGCGAGGTCCTGGGCAAGGGCTGCGCCGTGTGGCCCGAGGACGATCTGGTCTACGCTCCCTGTGACGGCAAGGTTACCGTCACCATGGGTCACGCTGTGGGCCTGCAGTCCGATAGCGGCATCGAGGTCCTGGTGCACGTTGGCGTCGATACCGTCAACATGAACGGCGACGGCTTCGAGGGCTTCGTCAAGGCCGACGACGTCGTGAAGGCCGGCCAGCCCATGCTCAAGATCGACCGCGCCAAGATTGCCGCTGCCGGTTACAAGGACTGCGTCGTCGTGGCCGTGTCCAACACCGCCGAGTTCGCCGATGTCGAGCTTGCCGTCGAGGCCGACTCCGCTGTCGCCGCCGGTGACGCCATCGTCAAGGTCGTCCGCAAGTAAATCGCGGCATCGCATGATGTCTAAGGGTGGTCGGATTGTCCGGCCACCCTTTTTCGTTTAGAGGCTTTAGCCTGTGCGGGGCGCGCAGCGCGCCGCATCAGAAACCACCCGCTATGCGGGTGGGGCCAAACGGCTTTACAAAGCCGCCCCCTCGCCGGACACTTGCGATTGTTCAGGCCGCAAGGAATCCGAGTCGA
>JAXJEC010000039.1:0-17000 GCA_036301625.1 Collinsella sp.
AATAGACATTTGCGCAAGTTTGTCCTTGCAATATACCGTAAAACTTCTACTATAGAAGGAGAAAGGTATGTCAAATCAGCTGCATCGGTACCGTATCGTGCTTGATTACATTGAACCTTGGCTTGATGAGCAGGATGAAGCTACGCTGAAGCAGATTTATGCAGACCTTTTGGTGCTCGAGAAGGAAGGTCCCAGCCTTGGTCGTCCGCTGGTTGACCGCGTAAAGGGCTCGAAGCTTCATCATTTAAAGGAGCTGAGAGTGACGTCGTGTGGTGGGCAGGTGATTCGCATCCTCTTCGCCTTTGACCCCAAGCGCCAGGCGGTATTGCTATTGGCGGGTGATAAGTCGCGAGCGGGATCGTCAAGGGCAAAATGGAACGGTTGGTATGCGATCAACATTCCAAGGGCCGAGCAAATATACCGTCGCCACGTAAGGAGGCTCGATCGAGATGGAACTGCATGAGTATATGGAATCTCGCGGGATAACACGCGACTCCATTACCGCCGAGCAGGAGAGGACTCGCGATCGTATCGAAGCCTATAAGCTTGCTCAGATTCGCAGGTTAAAAGATCTAACACAGGCGTCGGTCGCCCAGTCGATGGGCGTTTCTCAAAAACGTGTATCCGAGCTCGAGCGTGGGGAGTTGGGTTCGATGAGGCTCGACACGCTGAGCAGGTACGCAGAGAGCCTCGGCGGAAAACTGGTTGCAAGCATCGAGTTTCCCGATCGTACCGTTACGCTTGCGCGCTAAAAATCTTCAATTAACCCCCTCACTTTCACCGACTACTAGAGCCGCTCACCAAACCAACATGCGCTCTGGGCAAATAGGTTGAACGTTTCGTGCGAGAATGCCCCACAGTAAACAAACTTGCACCAGAGCGTAAGGGGCTGGCATACACATGCAGACGGTCTATCGGGTATACGAGGGAGCGCGCGAGCCGCATCGGCTTGCAGTCGAGCGCACGGCCGAGCTACTCGGTCGCGGCGGCCTGGCGCTTATTCCAACCGAGACGGTCTACGGTGTCGCCGTGGCGGTCAACGCCTTCTCGGATGCCGTTCCACAAGATACAAGTGAACCTCTGCCGTGGCCGCGCGATCCGCAGGCCACCGTCAACGGCGCCGCGGTCCCCGCACTCGGTACCGGCTATCGTCGCATCTTTACCCTCAAGCAGCGCGAGCTCACCCAAACGGTTGCCTGGCTGGTCGATGATGCCGAGGCACTCGACCGCTATGGCGTGGATATCCCTAACGAGGCCCGCGTGCTCGCCCGACGATGCTGGCCGGGCGCCCTGACTATCGTGGTCAAGGCGGCCCGCTGCGTGCCGACCTTTATGCGCGCCGCCGACGACACGGTGGCACTTCGCGCTTCGGCTTCGCCCGTGGTGCAGGCGCTCATCCGCGCCTGTGGCAGCCCTCTTGCCTGCACCAGCGCCAACACGCATGGCGCACCCGCGCCGGCAAGTTTTGTCACGG
Source organism: Collinsella sp. (assembly GCA_036301625.1). GTDB lineage: Bacteria > Actinomycetota > Coriobacteriia > Coriobacteriales > Coriobacteriaceae > Collinsella. The sequence goes on from JAXJEC010000039.1 coordinate 1,475, forward strand.
TGGAGGAGCGCATCCTGGAGGGGGTCGATGTGGCCGTCGACGCCGGTGAGACCCCGTGTCGCGACGCCTCAACCATCGTGTCGTTTCAGCACGGCGAGCTCCAGATCCTGCGCCAAGGCGCGCTTCCCGCATCAGAGATCGAACGGGTCCTGTCCGACCCGATGCAATAGAAAGGTGTAAGCGATGTCGTTGAATCTAGGTAGCCTGGGCATGGAAGACGCCTCGTTTAGCTTTGGCGGTTCCTACATCATGGCGCTCGACTGCGGCACCACCTCGGTACTCGCGACCATCGTCGACGAGTACGGCTGCATCGTCGCCCAGGCGCGTCGTAGCGTCAAAACCAGCTTCCCGCGCCCCGGCTGGGTGGAGCAGGATCCCACGGAGGTGCTTGCCAGCCAGATCGGCGTGATGATGGAGGTCCAGTTTAAGAGCGGCATCCATTCTGACCGCATTGCCGCCATCGGTATCTCCAACCAGCGCGAGACCACGGTGGTGTGGGACCGCGTGAGCGGTCAGCCGATCTATAACGCCATCGTATGGCAGTGCCGCCGTACCGCGTCGGTAATCGAGGCGTTGGTTGAACAGGGTTGCGAGGAGTTGGTGCGCTCCCGCACGGGACTCACGCTCGACCCGTATTTCTCGGCCTCCAAGGTGCAGTGGATTCTCGACAACGTCGACGGCGCACGCGAGAGCGCGGCGGCGGGCGACCTCATGTTTGGCACCATCGACACCTGGCTCATCTACAATCTCACCGGTGGCCAGGTCTTTGCTACCGACTACACCAATGCTAGCCGTACCGCACTCTTCAACATCCATACGCTCGAATGGGATGACGACCTGCTGGCGCTCTTCGACATTCCGCGCTCCATGATGCCCGAGGTTCGCTGGAGCTCGGGCGACTACGGCCGCGTCGCGAGCGACATCATGACCAACATGCCGCCCATCATGGGCGTGGCGGGCGACCAGCAGGCGTCGCTGTTCGGCCACTGCTGTTTCCGTCCCGGCCAGACCAAAAACACCTATGGCACGGGTTGCTTTATGCTCATGAACACCGGCGACGAGATCGTCGAATCCAAGAACGGCCTGGTCTCCACCATCGGGATCGCTGCGAACGGGAAGATCAGCTATGCACTCGAGGGCTCCATCTTTGCTGCCGGCTCCACCATGAACTGGCTTCGTAACAACATGGGCATCATCTCGAGCGTGAGCGAGTCGGCACAACTCGCCGCTTCGATTAACGACAACGAGGGCTGCTACTTCGTTCCCGCCTTTGCGGGTTTGGGCGCTCCCTGGTGGGACCCGCATGCCCGCGGTATCGTGTGCGGTCTGACCGGCGCCTCGAGCCGTGCGACCATCGTGCGCGCCGCCTGCGAATCCATGGCATATCAGAGCTACGACGTGCTGCGCGCCATGGAGCAGGACGTGGGGCTTTCGATCGAGCGCCTGTCTGTCGATGGCGGTGCCTCGCGCAACGAGTTCATCATGCAATTTCAGGCCGACCTGCTGGATATCCCCGTGCTGCAATGCGAGACGGTGGAGACCACGGCAATCGGTGCCGCGTACTTGGCGGGTCTTGCCGTCGGCTATTGGGAAGACCTGGAAGAGCTGGAGCAAAATGCCCAGATCGTTAGGACCTTCCTTCCCCACATGTCCGCCGTGCGCCGCGAGCAAAACCTTGCGGGCTGGCGTGATGCAGTCAAGCGCTCGCTCAGTACCGCACAGTAGGGCCGCGGTGGGCTGCTCGATACAACAAACCGCTAAACTAATGCATGGCGTGCGGTGGCGACATTGCTGCGCGCCTTGTCAGCAAGGCCGTTTTGCGGCCGCAACGAAAGGGGCAATCAACCCATGACCGTCACCTACGATGCGTCCCGTGTGACGCTTGTCGATCATCCGCTCGTTCAGCACAAGCTGTCGATCCTGCGCGATAAAAACACCGGCACCAACCAGTTCCGCCAGCTCGTGCGCGAACTCGCGCTTTTTGACGGCTACGAGGCCATGCGCAACCTGCCCATGGAAGACGTCGAGGTCGAGACCCCCATCACCACCGCCACGTTTAAGCAGCTTGCCGGCAAAAAGCTCGCCATCGTTCCCATCCTTCGTGCAGGCCTTGGCATGGTCGACGGCATTCTCGACCTGGTACCCTCTGCCCGCGTGGGCCACATCGGTATGGAGCGCGACGAGGTTACCCACGAGCCGCATGAGTACTACTGCAAGATGCCCAAGGATATCGACCAGCGTATCTGCCTGGTCGTCGACCCCATGCTCGCCACGGGCGGTTCGGCCGAGATGGCCATCAGCTACCTGCGCGAGCGCGGTGTCAAGGACATCCGCATGCTGTGCATCGTCGCGGCCCCCGAGGGTCTCAAGTCGCTGACCGAGAAGGACCCAGATGTGCATATCTATACCTGCGCTATCGATGACCATCTCAACGAGGCTGCCTACATCGTTCCCGGCCTGGGCGACGCCGGCGATCGCATCTACGGCACGCTCTAGTCGCTGGGCTAAGACGGCCGCGGCTGCAAATAGGAAGAAATGGTGCGCGCGGGCAAGTAGAAGACGCCTGTGCGCACCTTTAGTTAATGGACGCTTTGCCCTGCAGGGTTCGAGAAAAACGTATTACCGTACCTGCGGCATAAAGAAGGTCTTAAGAAAACGAACAGGTGCGTATTAACCGATGCTTTTTCGGTTGTACTTTAGCGATTGGCTCGTACAATAGTCACCAATGTTTGGCGGGAACTGTTCTGTGAGGCGTTAAAAAAGGAAAGTGAGGACGCCAATGTTTCAGATAGCCGATCTGCTCGCTATCGTTGCAGGCGCCATCGCGGGCGCGGTCGCCTTTCTTCCCTTTGTCTTTACGCTCAAGCCGGTTCTTGACGATAAGCAGAATGCGGACATGCTCAAGGGTATGGTGAGTCTGGCGGTCTCGGCGATCGCCCTGCTCGTCTTTACCTTGGTTGTGTTTGTGTTGTTCGGAGAGGCATTTCGCATGTTCCTCCTGGGCGAGGCGATCGGCTTCGTGGCCTTTATGGCCGCCTGCACGGTTCGTGTCGCCAAGGCGCTGCGAGATCCTCATGAGGTCGAAAGGTAAGTCGTGGAAATTTTTGAAAAGCTGCCTGATGAGATTAATCATCTGGTCAGCGAGTTCAGCTCCACCCCTGTCGTGGGCGATCTGAGCTGCGGCATCACGCAGTACTCGTTTTGGCTGATCGTCTCCACGATCGTGCTCCTGATCGTCCTGGCCGTGTTCAAGAAGAAGCAGACCCTGGTTCCCAAGGGCTTCTTCGTCAACGGTTTCGAGTACATCATCGAGTACGTCGAGAACGATATCGGCAAGGGCGTCGTGGGCGAGAACTGGAAGAAGCACTTCCCGTTCCTGTGCTCGCTTTTCCTGTTCATCCTGATCAATAACATGATCGGCCTGATCCCGGGAATGAAGCCCGGCACCGGCGCAATCGGCTCCACTGCCGCGCTCGCCATCTTCGCCTTCGTGTACTTCATCTACTACGGATGCAAGGCTCACGGCGTGATTGGCTACATCAAGAGCCTCGCCCCGCAGGGCGTGAGCTTCCCGATGAACGTGCTCGTGTGGGTCGTCGAGCTCTTCTCGACCTTCCTGCGCCTCATCACGCTCGCCGTCCGTCTGTTCTGCAACATGTTCGCAGGACACGTGGTCATGGGCTCGTTCGCCATCATGGCGAGCATGTTCATGCAGCCGCTGCTTCAGCAGGTTTCCGCGGCCCACGCCGTCGGCGCCCTGCCTTCGCTGGCCTGGCTTGCCATCCTCATTCTGATCTATGCGATCGAGCTTGTGGTCGGCGCCATCCAGGCTTACGTCTTCACGGTCCTTACCGCCGTGTATGTCTCCGAGGCAGAGGAGGTCGCGGAGGAGGAGTAGTCTTCCGTTCGCGCCTTAAAGGTAAGGCAATTCGTTAAACCGCCGGTGCCCGTACCCATGGAGCCCGGCAGTTATAAAAAGGTTATCCTGCGTGAAATAAGACACGCACGACAAAGGAGGAATCGTGGGAGTTATCGGTTACGGTCTCGGTGTTATCGGCGCTGGTCTTGCTATCGGCCTGTCTGCTCTGGGTGCTACGGGTGCTATGGCCCGTCAGCCTGAGGTCCAGGGCCGCGTGTTCACCGTCTTCATCATGGGCTCCGCCTTCGGCGAGGCTCTGGCTCTGATCGGCTTCGTTGTCGCGCTGATCGTTAAATAGCACGGAGCGTCAAGTATGAATCTTTCATCCCAGAAGAGCGCGATCGCACTCTCCGCGTCCGCGGCCGCGCTGCTTATGCCGGTTTCCGCGTTCGCCGAGGACGGCGCTGCCGGTGCGGATATCCTCATCCCTAAGATGGCGGAGTTCATCCCGGCGCTTATCGCCTTCCTGATCATCTGGATCGTGCTGGCCAAGGTCGCCCTGCCGGGCATCATGAAAACCATGGAGGAGCGCGGCAAGAAGATCGAGGAGAGCCTCGACGAGGCCGAGAAGACCAAGCAGGAGGCCATCGCCAAGCGCGCTGAGTCCGACTCGATCGTCACCGACGCCCGTCGTCAGGCTGCCGACATCGTTCTCGAGGCCCGTAAGGACGCCGAGTCCGAGCGCGCCCGTATCATCGAGGCTGCTCACAAGGAGGCCGAGGAGATCATCGCCAAGGCCCATACGACCGTCGAGGACGAGCGCAAGTCCATCTACGCCGGTGCCGCGAGCTCCATCGCCGACCTGTCCGTTGCCGTCGCCACCAAGATCGTGGGCGAGGCACTCGATGACGAGGCCGAGCAGAAGAAGCTCATCGAGCGCTACATCCAGGAAGCAGGTAGCCTGAATGCCGACTAGCCGCTATCAGGACAAGGTGCTCGAGACCTACGCGCGCTCCCTTCTGGAAGCCGCTAAGGCCGAGAACCATGTGTTCGAGGACCTCGAGATGATCGAGCGCCTGGCTTCTGCCAGCCCCGAGATCATCGCCGTGCTCGACACCATGTCCAAGCGCGACCAGCTCGACCTTCTTCCCAAGGTGGCAGCTGCCTTTAAGTATGTTGCCGAGGAAGACGAGGATGTAGTGGGCGTGACCGTCACCACGGCGATCCCGCTCGACGACGAGCTGCGTCAAACCATCACTAAGAAATGCGAGCAGGACTTCGGCCGCAAGGTATTCCTTATCGAGCAGGTCGACCCGTCTATCGTGGGCGGCCTGGTGCTCGAGGCCCGCGGCGAGCGTCGTGACATTTCCGTCAAGACGCAGCTGCGCATCGCGCAGGAGACCCTCGCAAACTCTGCTAATTCGTACGGAGGTGAAGCCTAATGTCCGAAACCCTCAATGCCCAGGATATCGCCAAGAAACTGCAGGAGCAGCTCACGAGCCTCTCCGCGACGGTCGATACGCATGAGGTTTCAACGGTCGACGAGGTAGGCGACGGCATCGCGCGCGTCTCCGGCCTCAAGAGCGCCATGGCAGGCGAGCTTCTGGAGTTCAAGAGCTCCGATACCGGTGAGACCGTCTTCGGCCTTGCCCAGAACCTTGACCGTGACGAGGTCGGCGCCGTTCTGTTTGGTGCCGTCGACTCCATCAAGGAAGGCGACGAGTGCCGCACCACTGGCCGCATTATGGATATCCCCGTGAGCCGTGCCATGCTCGGCCGCGTCGTCAATCCGCTCGGCCAGCCCATCGACGGCCTGGGCGACATCGTCGCCACGCACCGTCGCCCCATCGAGTTCAAGGCCCCCGGCGTCATCGACCGTACCCCGGTGTGCGAGCCGGTTCAGACCGGTCTGCTCGCTATCGACTCCATGGTGCCTATCGGCCGCGGTCAGCGTGAGCTCATCATCGGCGACCGTAAGACCGGTAAGACCGCCATCGCCATCGACGCTATCCTCAATCAGCGCGGCAAGGGCATGGTCTGCATCTATGTCGCCATCGGCCAGAAGGCCTCCACGGTTGCCAACATCCGCGAGACCCTCGCTCAGCACGGTGCGCTCGACTACACCATCATCGTTTCGGCCACCGCTGCCGATTCCGCCCCTATGCAGTACATCGCGCCTATGGCCGGTGCCGCTATCGGCGAGTTCTTCATGTACAACGGCGAGGACGGCAAGCCCGCCAGCGAGACCAACCCCGGCGGCCACGTGCTCGTCATCTACGACGACCTGTCCAAGCAGGCTGTGGCCTACCGTCAGATGTCGCTGACGCTGCATCGTCCGCCCGGACGCGAGGCCTATCCTGGCGACATCTTCTACCTGCACTCTCGTCTGCTCGAGCGTGCAGTCAAGATGTCCAAGAAGAACGGTTATGGCTCCATGACGGCTCTTCCGATCATCGAGACCCAGGACGGCGACGTCTCGGCCTACATTCCGACCAACGTCATTTCCATTACCGATGGTCAGATCTACCTGCAGTCCGAGCTCTTCTTCCAGGGCCAGCGCCCGGCAGTCGACGTGGGCATTTCCGTGTCCCGCGTTGGTGGCGACGCGCAGACCAAGGCCATGAAGCAGGTCGCCGGTAACCTCCGTCTGGACCTCGCTTCGTACCAGGAGCTCGCCGGCTTTACGCAGTTCGGCTCCGACCTCGACGAGGCTACTCAGAAGCAGCTGACCCATGGTGCCCGCATGACCGAGCTCCTGAAGCAGCCGCGTTACAAGCCGTTTGAGGTTGGCGAGCAGATCGTTACGCTGTTCGCTGGCAACGAGGGCTTCCTGGATGACCTGGAGATCGCCGACGTACTGCCTTTCCGTGCCGAGCTCATCGAGTACATGGACAATGGCTTTGGCTCGCTGCTCGACAAGGTTCGCGCCAAGAAGATCGATGATGACACCAAGGCTGAGCTCTTGCGCGTCATCGGCGACTTCAAGCAGCAGTTCATGGCCAAGCACCATTCGGATGTTTCTGGATCAGAGGAGAACTAAGCCCCATGGCCAACCTTCGCGACATTAAGAAGCGAATCTCCTCGGTTACCACGACCAAGCAGATCACGCGCACGATGGAGATGGTCTCTACGGCCAAGATCCGTCGTGCCCTCGATCGCTCCAAGCAGGCCGAGCCCTATAAGGAGGCGCTGACCGACGTCATGTTGACGGTCGCCGGCGACGCCTCCTGTTCGGGCACCGATCCCATGCTGCAGAAGCATGAGAGCGTCAAGCATGGCCTGATTGTCGTTATTGCCTCGGACCGCGGTCTTGCCGGCGGTTTCAATACGACGGTGGAGCGCACGGCCGAAAAGCTCGCCGCTTCTTGGGCGAACGACGGCATCGAGTGCGAGATCATCGCGTGCGGGCGTAAGCCGGCCACGTATTTCCGTGACCGAGCAAACGTCGTCATGCACTTTGAGGGCAACTCCTCTGAGCCCGATTTCAATCAGGCTCGCATGATCTCCTCTCATATCTGCGATGCGTATCGTGCCGGTGAGCTTGACCGTGTCGAGCTTGTCTACCACCACGCCAAGAACCGCGTGGATCAGGAGCTTCGCGTCGAGCATCTGTTGCCGCTCGACCCCGAGATGATCGCTATGGCCCACGGTCCGCGTAAGAACGAGACCGACGCCCCTAAGCGCATCTCGTCCACGTTCGAGTTCGTGCCCTCTCCCGAGCATGTTCTCGGCAAGCTTGTGCCGTCTTATATCCTGACGGTCATCTACCAGGCCCTGATCGATTCGGCGGCTGCCGAGCAGGGTGCACGCCGCAAGGCCATGCACTCCGCGACGGAAAACGCCACCGCGATCATCTCGACCCTTACCCGCACGTATAGTCGCGTGCGCCAGGCTTCGATCACGACCGAGATTAACGAGATCGTCGGCGGAGCCTCAGCATTGGAGGAACAGTAATGGCTAATAACACCGTAAAGCTTGCGGTCGAGGAAGCCACCAAGAAGACGACTGCCGGTGATGGTCGCATCGTGCGAATCATCGGCCCTGTCGTCGACGTCAAGTTTGACGGCGCGGTGCCCCCGATCTACAACGCGCTCACGGTCGAGGCCGAGACCCCGATCGGTCATCTGAGCACGATCCTCGAGGTCGAGAGCCAGCTTCCGGGCGGCGTCGTCCGCACGGTCGCCATGTCCTCGACCGACGGCCTGCAGCGCGGCCTCATCGCCACCGATACCGGTGAGCCCATGAAGATGCCGGTCGGCCCCAAGACGCTCGGCCGCATTTGGAACGTCATGGGCAAGCCCGTCGACGGCAAGCCCATGCCCGAGGTGGAGGAGTTCTACCCCATCCACCATGCAGCGCCCCGTTTCGACGAGCTCACCACCAAGACCGAGATCTTCGAGACCGGCATCAAGGCCGTTGACCTGCTCGAGCCCTACATCCGTGGCGGCAAGACAGGCCTGTTCGGCGGCGCCGGCGTCGGCAAGACCGTTTTGATTCAGGAGCTCATCAACAACCTCGCCCAGGAGCACGGTGGCACCTCGGTGTTCACCGGCGTCGGCGAGCGTACCCGCGAGGGCACCGACCTGTTCCTCGAGATGAGCGAGTCTGGCGTTATCGACAAGACTTGCTTGGTCTATGGTCAGATGAACGAGCCGCCCGGAGCGCGTCTGCGCATCGGTCTGGCCGGCCTTACTACCGCTGAGTATTTCCGTGATCGTGGCCAGGACGTTCTGCTGTTCATCGACAACATCTTCCGCTTCTCCCAGGCAGGTTCCGAGGTTTCCGCACTGCTGGGCCGTATGCCGTCCGCCGTTGGTTACCAGCCCACGCTGGCAACCGAGATGGGCGACCTCCAGGAGCGCATTACCTCGACCAAGACGGGCTCCATTACCTCCGTCCAGGCTGTCTACGTCCCCGCAGACGACCTGACCGACCCGGCGCCTGCCACGACGTTTACGCACCTCGACGCCACCACGGTTCTTTCGCGTAGCATTTCGTCGCTCGGCCTGTTCCCGGCTATCGACCCGCTCGCATCTTCCTCCGACGCTCTCGATCCCTCGATCGTCGGCGAGGAGCACTACCGTGTCGCCGTCAAGGTCCAGGAGCTCCTGCAGGAGTACTCCGACCTTCAGGACATCATCGCCATTCTGGGTATGGACGAGCTGTCCGAGGAGCAGCGCCTTACGGTCAACCGTGCCCGTAAGATTCAGCAGTTCCTCTCGCAGTCCTTCCACGTCGCCGAGAAGTTCAGCGGCAACCCCGGTGTCTACGTCCGCGTCGAGGATACCGTCCGCTCTTTCGCCGAGATTGTCGACGGCAAGGCCGATGACCTGCCCGAGCAGGCTTTCCGCTATGCTTCCACGATTGAGGACGTGCGCGAGCGCGCCCGCAAGATGGGGGAGAAGTAGGTTATGCGTATCCGCATCGTGTGCCCCGTGAGCTGCGCCTATGAGGGCGACGCTGCGTTTGTGTCGATTCCGTCCACGGATGGCGAGTTTGGCGTTCTGCCTGCTCACTCCAGCGAGATCTGCACGATCGACCGCGGTTACGTTCGCGTTTCCGATAAGGCCATGGGCACTGTCGACCACACGTTTGCCGTGGCCGGCGGCTATGCCCAGGTTGCGGACGATGTCGTGACCGTTCTCGCCGAGCGCGCTTGCGATTTGGCGACCGTCGATGCCGACAAGCTTAAAGCTGATATTCAAGGTTTTGAAGAGAAGCTGGGTAATTTGTCGGAGGATGATGCACGCCGCGCCTACCTCTATAATGAAATCGCATGGTGTAAGCTCAAGCTTGCCCAATAGTCAAACGATTTAGCGTTCGACCATTTGCGAACACATCATGCCCGGGATGGCCCAGCCACCCCGGGCATGCTTTTTGAAAGGGTAGACCTTGGATATTATCCGCGTTGAGGGTGGCCACGCCATCGGAGGCTCCGTGCCCGTCTCGGGTGCCAAGAACTCCGCGCTCAAACTCATGGCGGCAACGCTTCTGGCGCCGGGCAAGACGACGCTGCAGAACGTGCCCGATATTTCCGATGTTCACGTGATGGGCAAGGTGCTCAAGGGCATGGGCGCTACGATCGATGTTCTCGACGAGCACACGCTCGAGATTGATACCTCTCAGGTCGATTCTTGGGAGGCCCCCTACGAGCTCGTTACCAAGATGCGTGCTTCCACCGCCGTGATGGGACCCCTGCTGGGTCGCTTCCATCGCGCCAAGATCGCCATGCCGGGCGGCTGCAACCTGGGTGCTCGCAAGATCGATATGCACATTCTTGGTCTTGAGGCCCTGGGCGTTGAGTTCGATACCGCCCACGGTTACATCAACGCTAATGCGCCCCAAGGTCTGCGCGGTACCACCGTCACGCTCGAGTTCGCCAGTGTCGGTGCGACCGAGAACCTCATTATGGCATCCGTGCGCGCGCAGGGCACCACGGTTATCGACAATGCCGCCCGCGAGCCCGAGATCGTCGATCTCGCCAACATGCTCAACGAGATGGGCGCCAAGATTGTTGGCGCCGGTACGCCTGTCGTGACCATCGAGGGCGTGGAAGAGCTGCATCCTGTTACCCATCGCGTGGTGGGCGACCGCATCGAGGCCGGTACCTTTATCGTTGCCGGTGCGTTGATGGCCGACGATCGCGGTGTCGATATCACGGGCTTTTGCCCCATTCACTTGGGCATGATGCTCAAGAAGATGGAGCTCATGGGTATCGACTGCGAGCGCGTCGAGGATGGCGTCCATGTGAACCGTGTCGAGCGTATCAAGCCGGTCGACATCCAAACGCTTCCGTTTCCCGGCTTCCCGACGGACATGCAGGCGCAGATTATGGTACTCTCCGCCCTTGCCGACGGCAGTTCCGTTATTACCGAGAACATCTTCGAGAATCGCTTTATGTTTGCCTCTGAGCTGGTGCGCATGGGTGCCGACATTCGTATCGAGAGCCATCATGCCATGATTCATGGCGTCAAGGGCTTCTCGGGTGCACAGGTTACCTCGCCCGATCTGCGTGGCGGAGCGGCCCTCGTCGTAGCGGGCTTGATCGCTGACGGGACGACCGAGGTTTCGGCTATTCATCACATCAAGCGCGGCTACGAGCAGTTTGTCGAAAAGCTGCGGGCGCTCGGCGCGCATGTCGAGCATGCTACCGTCCCCGATCCCGTCATCTACTAATACAGGTTGCCTATGTTTAATAAAAAGCCCCTCGCGGATACCACCGCCCGAAGACCCTCAACTGGTGCGCAGGCCAAGATCTACAGTCGCGATAACGTGGCTCGCTATTCCGAGCGCGCTCGTCAACGTCGTCGTAGCCACACGATTCGTCACGTCGCGCTCATTGTCGTGCTTGGCGTGCTGCTGAGTGCCACTACCGCTGCCGGCCTGTGGTTTGCCACCATTATGGGCAAGCTCGGCGATTCTAATGTCATTACCGACAATCTGCGTCGGGTTCTGGTTGACACCGATGAGGCAAAGGATCCGTTCTACGTGCTGCTTCTTGGCACCGACGGCCGTCCGGGCGAGGATACGTACCGTGCCGACTCGATTATCCTGGCACGCATCGACCCCACGCAAAAGCAGGCGACGCTCATTTCCGTTCCGCGCGACACCAAGGTCGAGTACAAGGGCGAGACCATGAAGATCAACGCCTGCCATACCGTTGGCGGCGCCGAGGCCATGGTCGAGGCGGTCAACGAGCTGTGCGGTGTTCAGATTTCCCACTATGCCGAGGTCAGCTTCGACGGTATGCAGGCGCTGATTGATTCGGTTGGCGGTATCGACATTAACGCAACCGATGATGTTGACGACCCCGAGCACCTGGATATTAAGATTACCGCTGGCCAGCAGCATATGGACGGTGCCACCGCCCTTACCTATGCCCGCTGCCGCTACACCTATGCCGACGGCGATTACACGCGCATGCGCCACCAGCGTCAGGTGCTTGGCGCCCTTGCCAACCAGATTCTCAATAACTTCGATGCCACGAAGATCTTTGGCCTGGTTAATTCGCTGTCCGATATGCTTGTAACCGATATGAGCGTTCAGGATATCGTGGCTACGGTCAACGCCATGCGCGGTATGGATGTCGACGGTATCTACTCGGCCAACCTGCCCTCGTACGCCGACGACAGCACCATGATCGACGGTGTGAGCTACGTCTTTGTCTACGAGGACGAGCTCAAGGAAATGATGGAGCGCGTCGATGCCGGCAAGGATCCCAAGGGTCCCAACACCATGGGTCTTTCCGACGGTTCCAGCTCTACGATTGGCGACCTGAACAACAACACGTCTGACGACTACGCAAACGGTACCGCAACCTCATCGGTCAGCTCTGACGATTCCGATGACTCAAGCGATTCGAGCGATTCGGACTACTACGAAGAGCCCACCGGCGACGGCAACGGCTACGAAGCTAACTACTAAGTTACGCGGTTTTACCAAACCGCGTAACCGCTTGACGCTGCGCGGGCCGCATTTGGACAATCTGACGTTCAACTTCAAGGGCGCGACCAGAAGGTCAGCGCCCTTTCGTTTCACGTCACCTTGTCTCAAATGCGACCCGCTCGCTGCCCGTCCTCAACCTGCGACGTTAGTCATTGGGGACGTTCTTAAACGACTGGTCAAAGGGGACACTCTTGATGCACTTGGCACTTGGGGACGTTCCTTATGTGCCGGCAGTTTGGGACACTCCTTGCGTCAAGAGGCTGGCGCGCGTCAACCTGTTTTCATTGCAGAAAAAAATCGCCCCGTTCTCGGTTGAGGACGGGGCGATTCGTCTTTTGGGCTTATGCGGCCAGTCTTATGCGAAATGGGCGACGAGCTCCTGCAGGACGTCGGTCATCTTGACGAGCGAGTTGACCGGGACGAACTCGTTGACGCCGTGGTAGCAATAGCCGCCGGTGGAAAGGTTGGGGCAGGGCAGACCGCGGAACGACAGCTGGGCGCCGTCGGTGCCGCCACGAATTGGCAGCACTTGGGGCTCAACGCCGCAGGCAAGGTAGGCTTCCTTGGCAACATCAATAAGCTCGGGATAGTCACGAACGATCTCGGCCATATTTCGATACTGCTGCTTAATCTCGACCGTCACGCGCTCCTCACCCAGACGCTGGTTGAGCATCGAGGCAGCGGCATCAATAAGGTCGAGTTTCTGCTGGAACTTGGCGGCGTCATGGTCGCGGACGATATAGCGCGCTGTGGCGTGATCGACGGCCGCAGATACACCCTCAAGGTGATAAAAGCCCTCGTAGCCTTCCGTATACTCCGGGCGCTGTACGTAGGGGAGCAACGCGTTGAAGTCGCAGAACAGATTGCCTGCGTTGACCATACGGCCCTTAGCGTCGCCCGGGTGGATGGACTGGCCCTCAAAGCAGACGGTCGCCTCGGCGGCGTTAAAGCACTCCCACTCCAGCTCGCCGATGGGGCCGCCGTCGACCGTGTAGGCGTACTTGCAGCCAAAGGTATCGATATCCAACAGCTCGGCTCCGTGGCCGATCTCCTCGTCAGGGCAGAAGCAAATGCCGAGTGCGGGATGGGGCAGAGAAGGGTCCTGAGCGATACGCGCGACAAGCGACATGATCTCGGCGACGCCTGCCTTGTCGTCCGCGCCCAGCAGCGTGGTGCCATCGCTGCAGACCAGGTCCTCACCTGCGAGGTCGTTCAGGGCGGGAAGCTTGGCGGTACTCATGGCAACGGGCTTACCGTCAACCGTGCCGCAGACCAGGTCGCCGCCTTCGTAGTGTACGATGTGCGGTTTCACGCCGGCACCCGGTGCAACTTCGGTGGTGTCGAGATGGGCGATCAGGCCCAGGGCGGGCTTGTCCTCAGCGCCCGCACTTGCGGGGATATGCGCGCAGACATAGGCGTGCTCGGTCACGTGGGCATCTTCCGCACCAAGCTCGCGCAGCTCTTCAGCCAGCACGTTGGCAAGGTCAAACTGAACGGCGCTCGAGGGTACCTGGTCACAGTTTGCATCCTCGGACTGCGTGTTGATCTGGACGTAGCGCAAAAAGCGCTCGAGGACATCGGGGCTCGTGGTGGTGTTTTCCATAAAGACCGCTCCAATCTTGGTCGTCGTGTGCAACAAGAACTCTAGCACGGTATGCCACGGCATACCACGACGCTTGGATGGGGTAGAATCAGCCATTGAATGCAGAAGGGACGGAAGATCATGGATACGACAAATAGCTCGCGCGAACTGCATCTGACGGTGGCGAACGAAGACTACTTGGAGTGCATGGTTCGCATTGAAAGCGAAGAGGGGGAAACCAACGGTGTGCGATCGGTCGACATCGCGCAGCGCCTTGGCGTCTCCAAGGCATCGGTCAATAAAGCGGTTTCGGCGCTCAAGGCATCCGAGCTTGTCGAGCAATCGCACTACGGCAAGGTAATCCTGACCGATCGCGGCCGCGAGGTTGGCACGGCTATCTGGTACCGTCATCGCCTCATCCGCACGTTTTTGGTTCAGGAGCTCGGTGTCGAATTTGAGCGAGCCGATTCCGAGGCCTGCATGATGGAGCATGCGCTATCCGAGGACACGATGAGCCGCTGGCTCGCCTATCTCGAAAAGCAGGGAATCAGCGTCGAGGAATAGCGGGATATATATGGATACGAGTTATTACAACCGCTTTGGTGCCGAGGAACTTACGCGCCGCTTGTCGAGCGAGACCTTGTTGGCGCAGGGCCCCATGGGCAGTGTTCTGTTGAGTGAGTACGATGCCGCCGACATTCCACCGGCGTTTTGGAATCTGGCAGAGCCGCAGACCGTTTCTCGTATCCATCGCTTGTATGTCGCCGCCGGCGCGCAGGTGCTCATTACCAACACCTTTCAGGCATCGAGCTATGCCCTCAAGCACGACCAGATTGCGCCGTCCGTGGCGGAGGTCAATCGCGGGGCCGTCGACGATGCCCGCCAGGCGCACCCTCAGCTGCTGCTAGGCTCGATGGGCCCGATCGGTATTGAGTGGTTTGCCGAGGACTCTGCCGAGTATCGTGAAATCCGAGGCATTGCGCGCGAACAGGCGCACGCCTTGCTCAACGCCGGCGTTGACGGTCTGCTGATCGAGACGGTGACGTCTATCCGTAATTTGCAGCCCATGCTTGCCGGCGCCCGAGATGCCGCCGATGGCATGCCTGTTCTGGTGAGTTTTGTCGTTGACGATAAAGGCGACCTGTTGGGCGATGGCCTCAACATCGAGGCAGCCGTTTTGTACGCCGAAAAACACGGCGCAAATTCGGTTGGTGTTAATTGCTGTTCGCTTGCGGCCGCGAACGCGGCGGTGCCCAGGATGGTTGCATCGGCGACTACTCCCGTCACGGTGCGTCCCAACGTAGGCAATCCGGTCCAGACTCAGGATGGCCCCGTATGGCACGAGAACCCCGAAGCTTTCGCACGCGCATGCATCGAATGGAGACATGCCGGTGCCGCAATGGTGGGCAGTTGCTGTGGAACCACGGCAATCACTACGGCCGCGATGGCCGAGGCGCTCGATATATAAAGGGCAAACCGCTCCATACGGGGCGGTTTTTTTTATTTAGAGGCTTTAGCCTGTGCGGGGCGCGCAGCGCGCCGCATCAGAAACCACCCGCTATGCGGGTGGGGCCAAACGGCTTTACAAAGCCGCCCCCTCGCCGGACACTTGCGATTGTTCAGGCCGCAAGGAATCCGAG
>JAXJEC010000040.1:0-4111 GCA_036301625.1 Collinsella sp.
CCCGTGGTAATACCGGTGTTGACCATGTTCGCCAGCATCGTGGGAACCAACAGCGTACCGACGTTATCTATCAGCACCGCAAACAGCGTCACCGCAATCAGACCGCGGTACGGCCTCATAAACCTCATTAAGAGTCGCATGTGTCCCCCTCGCCCTTATCGTCAGCCTCGTTCTCGGCGGCCACTTGCCGTTTAAATGCCTCGCACTCTTCGTTCAGGACGTGGGAGAACTTACCGACCAAGCGCATGATCTCGCGCTGCTCCCACGGCTCGAGCGCCTCGAATGCCTGTTGCTCGGCTTTTTGCGCCGGCAACGCGTAGTGCCTGGCAAACCGCACGCCTTCTTCGGTCAGTCGCACAACTTTATTCTTACGACTGCCTTCGGCAAACTCCAACGTCGCAAGCCCTCGCGCCCTAAGCGTCTTGATCGCCGAATTGATGGTCTGCTTGCTGTAGAACCATTCACTCGTCAGCCGACTCACGGCAACGCTTCCGCCCGCCGCACTCGTGTCGACGAGCATCCAGTAGGCGCAGTCCGAAAGACCGCAGGCGCGCGCGAACTCCGAATAGATACGGTCAAGCCCGTTGAGCATCCGGTCGAAATCGACCGGGCTAACTGCACTATTTATCTCTCCCACCATTCGATAGTCCGAGTTTTGACCAATTAATATCTCTACATTAGTCCGAGTTTTGACTATCGTCAACAAGCTCGTTGTTTATGGTCGGCTCTACATAAGCATATCGACAAAAAAGACCGCCGGCGCGGGGGCGGCGCCGGCGGTTGCGAGAGAATATCAGTTGTTGGCTGTTAGGCAGCAACGGCCTCGTAGACCGTGGCGCCCGAGAAGCTATCGTGCAGGCTCTTGCCGCAGATCCACGGCAGCTCGACGACCTCGCAGACCGTGTTGACCAGTTCGGAGCAGTCAGTAAAGTGGCCCTTATCGTTGAGGGCCTCGCAATCCTGAACACGCCAATAGCCATCGGTGTGCGTGATGTAGTACTCGTGATCGTTAATCGACACGAAAGCGCGCGTCTTGGAACGCAGCAGCTTCAGAAATCCTTCGAAGTCGGTCTCGACGACATCTCCAGCCTGGAACATGATGTTACCTCCCGGCCCGGCGCCACCATGGCGCGTTGATAAACGTTGATACTCCTTTAGTAAAACCTTTATCAGAGCTTATGCGCGCATCATTTAGGCAAGTGGTAAAAAACCGCAGGGTAGACGGGATAAAACGTTTAACCATCCCACCGGTTTATCACATTCTGGCTGAAGTTTTATGCAAACCAACTTTTCCACTTGGTAGCTTGCATTGTTTGGGGCCGACTGCGCGATTACGGCTACGGCACGACGGGTAAGAACGGAGCATCTGCAATGTCATCGCTAGGAGAACCCATGGAGACCATCGAAGCGCTCATCCACCGCCGCAGCTGCCGTAACTATAGCGATCGCCCCGTCGAAGCCGAAAAGCTCGCACGCATTATCGAGGCAGGCCAGTACGCGCCCAGCGGCATGGGGCGTCAACCGGTGACATTTGTCGCCGTTACCGACCCCGCAACCGTCGAGCGCCTCTCGCAGCTCAACGCCCAAGTTATGGGCAGCGAGGGAGATCCTTTCTACGGTGCCAAGACCGTTGTGGTGGTGCTCGTCGACCGCAGCGTGCCCACGCACCTGGAAGACGGCTCGCTCGCCATGGGCAACCTGCTCAACGCAGCTTATGCGCTGGGCGTCGATTCGTGTTGGATCCACCGCGCGCACGAGGTCTTTGACTCACCCGAAGGACTGGAGCTGCTGGCCAAGTGGGGTCTGCCCGCCGACGGAAGCCTGCGCGGTGTCGGTCACTGCATTCTGGGCTATGCCGAGGACACGCTACCCGAGCCCAAACCCCGCCGCGACAACGTGGTGTACGTGAAGTAGACAGTTCCGCCGTTCTACCGAACGGCGGCCGCTCGCTGCTGGCGACTGACATCGAATGAGTTACTGTTGGCATTCGGCACTTGGGCAGCTAAAAGGCCCCGTCCCAAATTTGCTGCTCCGCTCGCAACTTATCTTGCCGATGGAGTTGTCGTCGTTTCGTTCGTCTGGGCCGTTTCGGCGTCGTCGCCTTGCTTATCTTCGTCCTTTTGAGCGTCGGCGATGGTGGAAGCCGCCGCGACGATACCGCGCTGGGGCGCGACGCCCGTCTGGGTCTGAGCGCCCTCGACAACTTCTGTGCCTGCATGCGCGAGCTCGGGCGATTTAAACACTGCGTCCAAGTTGGCGCCACCGCCGGCATATCCGAGCGCTGCGAGCGCGATGACGATCACCGCAACGACGGCCACGATCGGCACATAACGATGCCAACCAGCAGGATTGAGCCCACTGCGGCGAGCCGCCCCGCGGCTGATGTAACCAAGCGTGCCGTCGTGCTTGAGCTTTGAGCCCACCACGCGTTTGCGGCCCCACAGTGAGGACTCTGCCTGCATTGCCAAGCGGGCGCTTGCCGAAGGATAGCCGTATTTAGTGCGCTTGAACGAGCCATCAAACCCCGAGGCGTGTTTGCCCCACGTCACCGATGTCGTGCGTCGGTTAACCGGCGCGGCGCTCCGCCTTCTGCGGCTCGGTTTTGAAGTCTCAGCCATATGCCCTCGCACGCCGTAACCAAATCGAAACAATAACGCTTTGGACTGTAGCACACGCGTCGCGCGCGGTCACGGGCGCCTCGCTCAACGGTCATCGTCCTTCAGCAAGCGCCACAGCGTTGTACGGCTTATGCCCAGCACCTCCGCCGCACGGGTTCGGTTGCCGTGGAGATGGTCTACAACCAGATGCGCGATATCTCGCTCGGTATCGGCCAGCGGTCGCAGGATATACAGGTCACTTTCAAGCGTCGGGGCGCCAAAGGTTGCGGTCTTAATCACGTCCTCTTGGGCGAGCACTTCCTCCGCCACAGCGCGGTCCACCGTGCCCGTCCCCACCAATATATACAGTCGTTCCGAGACCTCGCGGAGCTGCAGATAATTGCGCGGCCAGCGGTAAGCATCGAGCGTCTTCGTCGCCGCGGCAGACAGCGTGGGCGCTGCCGTCCCAAATGCATCAGCGAGATATTCCAAATAGCGCGCAACCTTCGTCGACGCGGCTCCCTGCTCGGCGATTGCCGGCGCGACGCTCACCGCACAGGCGAAGCGCTCGGTCACAAAGGCGGCTTGATCACTTTCGCCGCCGCCCGGCATGTCATTCGCCGTCAGCACCACATGGCAGCGCGTCGCCAACGCGGTGTCGGTCATCGTGGAGACCAGCTCGCGGAGGCGCTGGGGGCCAACCGCATTCCAGCCCTCAATGCAAAGGGTCAGCCCCGTTTGGAACAGCGGCGATTCGGAGCTTTTGAGCACATGGCGCCAACCGCGATCGGTGAGTTCATCGAGCGCGACGGAAACAAAGGGCTGATCGACAAAAGGGCCATCCAGATAGAGGCGCTTGGCAATCTCGACCTGACCCGCTCCCAGCTCGCCCTCGAGCATAAGGGGCACGCCGCGCGCATAGCTCTCGGTAACCGGTACAGCCACCGAGGCCGCCCCCTCAACGATGCCGTACGCGCTCGATTCATAGCGGACCTCAACTTCGTCGGCGTTGAGCCACTCGATGCCCGCATGCGCCGCGGCACCGCGCACCTCGCGGACCACAACGACCCAAAGCCTCCCGCCCTCTTTGTCGGTGGGGCGAACGGTCAGGCTCAGGCGCGTACCCTCACGCCCCATAACCAGACGCGCGCCGTCTCCTATACGGTCGAGACGCTCAGCGACAAAAGCCGCCACATCCCGCTCAAGCGCCGCGTCATTCATGGTCGAGATCGCGACGTCCCCACGCGCATCGATTGCCAATGCCGAGGCCCCGGCAGCAGCTAGGGCATCGGTCAAGATGTTCAGCTTGGCATTGCTATCCATGATTTGCCCCTGTCCGCGGCGACGTGCAACCGCCGACGGTCGCACGACCGAGTGTTTCAAAATTGAACGATATTGCTCACCAAACACTATAGGGCAGAAAGCGCCGTCCTGCGAGTATAGGTGTTGCCCCGCATCGCCATCCTGGCGGGGCGATAAGAGCTCTTCGGGACTTATAAACCTGCGGACAAGCC
>JAXJEC010000041.1:0-1760 GCA_036301625.1 Collinsella sp.
CGGCATCATGCCCGGCATGCTCGGCATGCTCGCCTTCTGGCTGTACTACTGGCTGCTGTCCAAGAAGATCAACCCCATGGTGCTGATCGTGGCCACCATGGTCGTGGGCATCGTCGGCGCGTTCTTCGGCGTGCTGGCGTAAGGGCCCGGCTGCATAGATTTTCGTTGCAACCTGGAAAGGGGATGGAGCGGGCCTATGCCCTCCATCCCCTTACTTGTATAGAGGGAGTTCGTATGTTCGCGAAGGATCGCGAAGCAATGCGCCTGACGCCGGCGGAGGTCAGGCTGATTCTTATTGAGTCCCTGCAGTGGTGCGCCAACAACGCGGTCTACTTTTTGGGGCTTATCGGTGCGGCCACGTATGATCTGGCCGGTACGGCCTTTTTGGTTGCTGCCATTACGCTTGTACGCAATCTTATGACGTCGGCGGGCAATATGGTGTCGGGCTCGGTCATCGACCGCTTTGGACCGCGCCGGACGTCGTTTGTGACGTGCGTGATTACGGCGGTGCTATCGCTTGGCGTGGGGTTGGCGCCGTTGTCTGTCCCCGGGCTTGTGTTTGCCGCGTGCGTCTTGGGGCTTGCGGGCGGCTTTATCAACACCTGCACGCATGCGTTTCCGGGCTATCTTGAATCGACCACCGAGGGCCGCACCCGCGTGAACGGCCTGATGGTCTTCTATAGCAATATCGCCTATACCGCCGGCCCGCTGCTCGGCGGCGCCATCGTGAGCTGTTTTGCCACGCAGTCTGTTTACCTGCTCATGGCTGGCATGATGGGCATGGCGGCCATGCTCTCCTTGGGCTGTCACGAGTGTGTTGCTCCCGCAAAAGGGGGGAAGCCGAAGGGCGGTATTCTGGGCGGCATGGCCGAGGGCGCGCGACTTACGTTTCGCGACCACGACCTGCGTCTCATCTTTATCTCGGGCTTTTTGGGTTTCTTTGCGTTTGGCGCGTTCGATTCGCTGGAGTCGTTGTTCTATCGCGATGTGCTCAACGTGGATATCGTCTGGCTGGGCTGGCTGTCCTCGGTCGTGGGCCTCACTTCCTCGGTGGGCGCGTTCATCCTGACCAAGCTTTCTGCCCGCCATGTCAACCTGCGATTGCTGCTCGGCGCGCTCATGGCCGTGGGCATTGGGTCCATGGTGTACGTGGGCACCGATATGCTGGGGGTCGCGATTATCGGTCAGGCGATTAACGGTCTGGCCTGGGGATTCCTGGAACCGCTGCAGATGATCTTGATTCAGGAGCGCGCTGACATCAAATACCTGGGGCGCATTACCGGCTTTGTGCGTTTTGGCCTGATGAGCGCCGGCGTGCTGCCGCTGCTGGCGGCTCCGTTTTTGGCGGAGGCTTTGGGTGTCAAGACGGTACTGTTTGGGGCATCGACCATTATTGCGCTGCTAGGAACGCTGTTCTTTGTCACACAAGGGAGGCGTCAGAGGCGTTAGCTATACATTCAATTCTAATTTAATACCACTCACCAGAGAATTTCGACCGTTCACCGAGGATTGGAGCAGATTGATAAGTGGTATTAAAAACACATTAGGTGTATGTCTATAATTGGTATCGAAAAGAAACGCGATGTATAGAGTTGCGTGCAGGACAGAAAGGAAAAGCCATGAAGGAAACCGAGAAGATCGAGATCATGCATTTCGACCAGGAGGGCTACCTCGAGGACGGCAAGGCGCTCTACGAGACCGGCAAGAAGATGACCGCGCTCGCAGACAAGGTCGCCGACGAGGGCTATGACGCCGTCTTC
>JAXJEC010000042.1:0-105136 GCA_036301625.1 Collinsella sp.
GATAAAGTTTATCGCGAGTTCCGCACGAACAGGAGGCCACTTAATGTGGCCTCCGTCGTGAGCAGGACTGTAGAGCAGGAAACTTTATCCGCGGCCCCCGCCGGGAATAGCAAAAGGGCGACCCCTGTACGGAGTCGCCCTTGTTGATCTGCTTATGTTTAGCTGTTACTCGGCGTCGTGGTGGCGGCGGGGCTTGCGGCCTCCGTTGTCACCGGGACGGCGCGGACGGTCGCTGCGCTCGGAGCGCTCGCGACGCGGACGCTCACGACGCTGGAAGTGCTCGCCGTCGCCCTCGGAGGCACCCTCGGCGCGAGCCGGGGCCTCGGGCTTGTCCAGACGATCGAGCGAGATCTTGCCGCGGTCGTCAACCTCGATAACGACGACCTTGACCTCGTCGCCCACGTTGAGGACGTCCTCGACCTTCTCCACGCGGCCCTTGGCGACGCGGGAGATGTGCAGCAGGCCGTCCTTACCGGGCAGCAGGTTGACGAAGGCGCCGAAGGGCTGGATGGAGACCACGCGACCGGTGTACTCCTCGCCCGGCTCGGGAACCTTGATGATGAGCTTGATACGCTCGACGGCCAGGTCGACGGACTCGCCGGTGCCGCCGACAAAGACGGTGCCGTCCTCCTGGATGTCGACCGAGGCGCCGGTCTCGTCCTGGATACCGCGGATGACCTTACCGCCGGAACCGATGACGTCGCGGATCTTGTCGGTCGGAACCTGGATGGAAACGATGCGCGGAGCGGTGCTGCGCGTGGTGTGGCGCGGCTCGGGGATCACATCGAGCATCTTCTGCAGGATGAAGGCGCGACCCTCCTTGGCCTGCTGCAGAGCGCGGGCCAGGATGTCGAAGGTGAGGCCGGTGGCCTTGTTGTCCATCTGCAGGGCGGTGATGCCCTCGGTGGTGCCGGTGACCTTAAAGTCCATGTCGCCCAGGAAGTCCTCGAGACCCTGAATGTCGGACAGGACCACGGTCTTGCCCTCCTCCTGGATCAGGCCCATGGCGATGCCGGAGACCGGGCGCTTAATGGGCACGCCGCCGTCCATAAGGGCGAGCGTGGAGCCGCAGGTCGAAGCCATCGAAGAGGAGCCGTTGGACTCCATGACCTCGGAGACCACGCGGATGGCGTAGGGGAACTCGTTCTCGTCGGGGAGCACCGGGAGCAGAGCGCGCTCGGCCAGGTTGCCGTGACCAATCTCGCGGCGCTTGGGACTGCCCATGCGGCCGGTCTCGCCGGTGCAGAACGGCGGGAAGTTGTAGTGGTGCATATAGCGCTTGCCCTCGGTGGGCTCGATGGTATCCAGACGCTGGCCCTCGTTGAGCATGCCAAGCGAAAGCACGGAGAGCACCTGGGTCTGACCACGCTGGAACAGGCCGGAGCCGTGAACGAGCGGCAGGTAGTTGTCCTTCACCATGATGGGACGGATCTCGTCGGCGGCACGACCGTCGACGCGCTCGCCGGTCTCGACGACCATGGTGCGCATGGCCTTCTTCTCGAGCTTCTTGAGCGCCACGGGGATCTCGCGCTCCCATGCGGCCTGCTCCTCGTCGGAGAACTCGGCGCGGATGGACTCCTTCAGAGCCTCGACCTTGCCGATGCGGGAAAGCTTGTCGGCGTCGCGCAGGGCAGCGGCCATCTCGTCGTAGTGGGCGAAGATGCGCTCCTGGACCTCCTCGATGGGCTGGTCGAGCGGGTACTCCTTCTTGACGATAGCGCCGTTGACCTGCTCCCACTCGGCGACAAACTCGTCTTGGGCCTGGCAGAAGGCAGCGAGGGCCTCCTGACCAAACTTCATAGCGGCGAGCATGTCGTCCTCGGAGATCTCCTCGGCGCCGGCCTCGACCATCGAGATGAAGTCGGCAGAGCCGCCCAGCTCCAGGTCCAAGTCGGAGCTCTCGCGCTCCTCATAGGTGGGGTTGACGATAAACTCGCCGGTCTCCACGTTACGGCCGATGCGCACGCAGGCAAGCGGACCCTCGAAGGGCACGCCGCCGAGCGTCATGGCCAGAGAAGCACCCATGACGTTGATGACGTCGAAGGGGTTGACCTGGTCGGCGACGAGCGAGGTGGCGACGATGTGCACCTCGTTGCGGAAGCCATCCGGGAAGCTCGGGCGAATCGGACGGTCGATCATGCGCGCGGTGAGCGTAGCCTTCTCACTGGGACGGCCCTCACGCTTGAGGTAGCCACCCGGGATGCGGCCGGCGGCGTACATCTTCTCGTTGAAGTCGACGGTCAGCGGGAAGAAGTCGTAGTTCTTACGCTCCTTGGAGACGACCACGGTGTCGAGCATCGTGGTGTCACCCTGCTTGACCAGGCAGGCGCCGGTGGCCTGCTTGGCAAGCTCGCCCGACTCAAAGGTGTAGGTCTTGCCGTACAGCTCAAAGGTCTTGGATACGAGTGTCATTGTTCTCCTTTACCCCGCAGACCCCTTGCCTGCGGGCTTCTCATGTGACGCGGGCCCCCTGCCCCCGCCACGCTTCAGAGCGTGATTGTTCGCGCCCTTACACAAAAAGAGCGCCCCGCTGCGCAGGACGCTCTTAGCATGTACAAATCCTACTGGATGTTGTCGCGGATGCCCAGAGCCTTGATGAGCTCACGGTACTCGACGATGTCGTTCTTCTTGATGTAGGAGAGAAGACGACGACGACGGCCGACGAGCATGAGCAGGCCACGACGGGTGTGGAAGTCCTTCTGGTGGGACTTCATGTGCTCGGTCAGCTCCTTGATGCGCTCGGACAGGATGGCGACCTGAACCTTGGGGTTGCCGGTGTCGACCGGGGTGTTACCGAACTGGGCAGTCAGCTCCGCCTTGCGCTCTTTGGAAACAGTCATTGTTTCACCTTTCGTTTTACGTCGCCCGCGGGCGACTCGATTCGCCTCGGACTGGGAAGCCGCCGGTGGAGCGGGCATCCAAGGTCGAGGTACCAACAAGTCGGTATGTTACCACAAGCGGCGCGCGCCTGCGCATCATCACCGACCCAACATGAATTCCATCGCACGGAGCCGCTGGTCGGTGTGCGTGGCGGCCCAAACATGCGAAAGCCCCAGCAAAAAAGCAGCCGTATGCGGATCGATCCGCTCGTCCATAAGGGCATCGAACGTCATGGACATCAGAGCGCGCAGCCATGCGACCTCGCCGACTGATACCAACTCGGCGCCAGGCACGCTCGAGGCGCACGACCCGCACAGAAGCCCGCCCGCCTGGGGCGAAAAATACGACAGCATGGGGTCTCCGCACAGCACGCATGCCGAAAAATCGGGTCGGTAGCCAACGTGCGACAGCAGTTTAAAGACAAAGGCCGCCACGAGCAGGTCCATATGTGCCGAGTCGAGACCGCTGCCGACAAGCGTGAGCGCTCGCTGCGTGATGGCAAAGGTAAATGGATCCTCGGCATCCTCGAACGAGCACGCGCGCGCAACCTCGGCAATCGCGCTGGCGGCACAGGTCGTCTCGTAGTCAGGAGCGGCACCGAGCGGCGCCTCCATAAGCTCCGCCTGAGAAACCACGTCGAGCGAGCGACCATGCGCGAGCAGCATATCAACGGTGCAGAAGAGCTCGCAACGGGCCGCAAGGCGACCGCCTGGCTTACGTGCGCCCTTGGCCACGGCACGCACCTGCCGCCCCCGTTCGTCGAGCATCGTCAAAATCAGGTCGGTTTCCTTGAGCTTCGTCTTGTCGAGGACGAGCACCTTTGTGCGATATGTGCGAGAGCCTGCCATGAACGCCGAGGCTCAATCTTCGGCGTTATAGCCAAAGCGGCGGATTTGCGCCTCGTCATCGCGCCAGCCGGCCTTAACCTTCACGTCGAGCTCCAAAAAGACCTGAGTGCCAAAGATACGCTCAAGATCGCGACGGGCATTGATGCCGATATGCTTAATCATCTCGCCGCCCTTGCCGATGATGATGCCCTTCTGCCCCTCGCGCTCGACGTAAATCGTGGCGTGCACGCGCAGGACCTTCTTAGTCTGCTCGAGCGCGTCACAGATGACGCCCACGGAGTGAGGGATCTCGTCGCGGGTGCGACGCAGGACCTTCTCGCGCACAAACTCGGCCACGAGGGTCTCGTCGGACGCGTCGGTGCCCATGTCCTCGGGGAACCAACGCGGGCCCTCGGGCAAGAAGTGAGCGACGGTCTCGATAAACGCATCGACGTTGAAGTTCTTGACCGACGACGTCACGATCTCATCGTCGTATTCCATAAGCTCGTGGGCGGACTTGAGTTGTTCCATAACCTGGGCGGGATCGGCCTCGTCGGCTTTGGTAAGCACCAGGACCTTTTTTGAACGGGCGTTTTTGACGCGCTCAGCGACCCAGGCGTCTCCCCTGCCGATGGGTTTGGTGGCGTCGATCAGAAACGCGACGACATCGACATCGTTCAGTTCGAACAACGCGCTCTTGTTAAGCTCGGAGCCCAGGCCGTCCTTGGGCTTGTGGATACCCGGCGTGTCAACGAAAACCAGCTGATAGCCGGGGCGGTTGACCACGGCGCGCATACGGCGGCGGGTCGTCTGGGCAACCGGAGAGGTAATGGCGACCTTCTTGCCGTAACAGGCGTTGAGCAGCGTGGACTTGCCGGCGTTGGGACGACCGACCAGGGCCACAAAGCCGCTGCGGAAACCAGGTTCCACGTCGCCAAAGCCCGCGAGGCTCTCATCCTCGTCGCAAAGGGCATCGAGTTCCTCGTCGCTCATACCCTCAAACGGGTCGAACTCCTCGACCTCGTCAAACGAATCGGCACCTTCAGCCTCGTCCAGGACCTCGTCATCCAAAACTTCACCGGTAGGCTGCATATTGTCGGACATGAAAATCCCTTTCTAGATAAAGCCGAGCGCGTGGGCAAATACCAGCAAGCCCACAATCGCGGCGGTGATGGAAAGAACGTATACGGAGGCGGCGGCGATATCCTTCGCGCGCTTTGCCAGCGGATGGAGCTCCTGGGTCGCCAGATCGACAATCGCCTCCATGGCGGTGTTGCATAGCTCGCCGTGAATCACCAGGCCACAACAGATGATAATCGTGGCCCACTCGGCAATGTCGAGCCCCACGATGCAGCCGGCAATGACGGTGCACACGCCCGCAACGAGCATGACCTTAATATTGCGCTCGGTCTTGACGGCGGTGACGAAGCCCTCCATGGCGTAGGAGAACGACTTTAAGAAGGACGGATGGTCCTTGTTCGATCCGGGAATCATAGACGGCTCCTAGTCGTGGGCGTGGTTGGTGATGGGGCCGACGTGGACCAGCTTGGGGTCCTCGCCGCGCTCGAGCGCCAGATCGCGCAGGATGGCGTCCTCGCGGGCCTCCATGACCTCGGCCTCGTCGTCCTCGATATGGTCATACCCCAGCAGGTGCAGCATGCCATGCACGAGCATCAGGCGGCACTCGTCGGCAGGGGCATTGCCAAAGCCGGGGGCCTGACGGGCAATGACTTGCGGGGCCAGGATGATATCGCCAAGCTCAAGCGTCTCGTCGGCGGGAATATCCTCGTCAAAGGCCGAGTCGCATTCAAACGAGAGGACATCGGTGGTGCGGTCGATACCGCGCCACTCGTGGTTGAGCTCGTGCATCTCGTCCTCGTCGACATACGAAAGGGAAATCTCGACTTCACGCTCAACGCCTTCGGCGGCAAGCACGACCTCGCAGATGTGTTCTACCTCCTGCGCGTCGAGCAGCGTATCGAGCTCGGCATCGTTGCTGATCAATACACTCAACGGGACTCCTTTCGGTCGCGCGGGCGCTGCTCGCGCACGTCATCATAAGCATCATATGCCTCGACGATACGTCCCACCAGGGCATGGCGCACCACGTCGGCACGCTCGAGGTAAGAAAATGCGACATCGTCGACACGGCCCAAAATCTTCTCGACATCCGCCAAGCCACCACGACGGCCCACCAGGTCACGCTGGCTCAGGTCGCCGGTAATCACAAACTTGGAGTTAAAGCCCAGGCGCGTCAGAAACATCTTCATCTGCTCGGGCGTGGTATTTTGGGCCTCGTCGAGCACCACGAAGGCGTCGCTCAGCGTGCGGCCGCGCATGTAGGCAAGCGGGGCGATCTCGATCACGCCGCGCTCCATGAGCTCATCGGTGCGCTCGCGATCCATCATGCAAAATAGGGCGTCGTAGAGCGGGCGCATGTACGGATCGATCTTTTCCTCGAGGGTGCCGGGCAAAAAGCCCAGGTTCTCCCCCGCCTCGACAACCGGACGCGTCAAGATCAGACGGCCCACCTCGTGACGCTTGAGTGCGGCAACAGCGAGCGCCATGGCCAGATAGGTCTTACCGGTACCGGCAGGACCCAAGCCAAACGTGATGGTATTTGAGCGGATGGCATCCACATAGCGCTTTTGACCGAGCGTCTTGGGGCGAATGACGCGACCGCGATACGAAAGCAGCACGTCATCGCGAAGCGACGTAGCCTCGTGCTCACCGTCGCGCAAGACGGCCAGGCAGCGAGAGACATCGTCGGCAGAAAGCGTGCGCCCGGAAGCAGCCTCACGAAAGGCATGTTCGAAAAAACGCGCGACCAGTTCGACCTCGTCCGGGTCACCGCTCACGGCGATGCTGTCGCCACGGGCGACCACGTGGGCGCGAACTGAGCTCTCCAGCGCACGAAGGACGCCGTCGCCGGCACCCAAAACGCGCGAGGGGTCAATACCCTCGGGAACGGTAAGTCTAATCTTCGAGGCTTCCATGAACCTCCCTGCGTGCATGGACCAAGCCGGAATCATCGACTCCGATGATAGCAACATCGAGCAGGCACGGGGCTGTAAGTCCACAGGTATCGTCAAGACGGGCATGATGGAACGAGCCAAGCGTCAGGTTGTCACCATACTCGAGCACGGCACGCTCGACCGTGCCCACGCGACGACGAGCGTCGGCAATAGCGAGCTCCTGTGCGGCGGCCCGCATACGGCGGCTGCGCTCGGCCATAACCTCGGGTGGCACCTGGTCGGGCATGTCGGCAGCAAGGGTACCGGGACGCTTGCTGTAGCGGAACACGTGCATACGCGAGAAACCCACACGGCGGCACAGCGCCAGCGACTCCTCGAACTCCTCGTCCGTCTCACCAGGAAAACCGACGATGACATCGCACGAAAGGGACGCCTGGGGCAAGTTGGCGCGAATCATACGCACCGTGTCCTCAAAGGCCTCGGCGCTATAGGGACGGCCCATGCGATGCAGGGTCGCCGTGCAGCCGGACTGCACGGGCAGGTGCAAAAACGGGGCGATACGCTGCGGGTAGCGCGCCATAACCTTAAGCAGGCGCTCGGAGATATCCATGGGCTCGACCGAGGAAATGCGCACATGCGGAATAGACGTGCGCTCCATGATGGCCTCGAGCAGCTCATCGATTTCGACGTGCTCGTCGGTCGCGCTCTTGCCATCGTAGGCACCCAGGTTCACACCGGTCAGCACCACCTCGGGCACGCCGGCCTCCTGGGCCTCGCGAACTTGCTCGAGCACGGACTCGACGGGCACGGAGCGCTCGGGGCCGCGCGCCTTCCACACAATGCAATAGGTGCAGCGATGGTTGCAGCCATCCTGAATCTTCACGCCCAGGCGAGAGCGACCGAGCGCATCGACCACCTCGCCATCGCTGCAGGCGGGAACGCTATCGGACTCAACACCCAGCACCTCGCAAACACGTTCGGCGACATCTATCTTGGACGGCTCGGCAATCACGCGATCCGAAAGCTCCGACAGCTCCTCGGGATGCAAATTGACCACGCATCCGGTCACGACCACATAGGGCTCGTTTGGATGGGCCAGCGCATGACGGACGGCCTTACGGGTCTTAGCCTCGGCCTCGCCCGTAACGGCACAAGTGTTAATGACGATCAGATCGGCATCCTGGGGCTCCACAATAGCAAAGCCCAAGCGCATAAGATCGGCAGTGATACGGTCAGACTCAACCCGGTTGACACGGCAGCCGAGGTTGACGACGGAAATATGGGGTGCGAGCACGCGGGCTCCTTAATCGAGGATATCGTCGAGGGCACTCTTGATACGGTCGGTCACCGACTTCTTACCAGAAGCGACGTCATCGCCCATCTCATCGGCAAAAGCACGGAGCAGCTCGCGCTGCTTATTGGAAAGATTGGTGGGAACGACCACGCGCAGTTGCACGATCAGGCGGCCACGCGAACCGCCACCGCCAATGCGCGGCATGCCGTAATTATTGACGCTCACGGTGTCGCCGTACTGGGCGCCGGCGGGAACCGTCACCTTAACGACCTCGTCGGGCATAATGCCCTCGACCTCAATCTCGCAGCCGAGCGCAGCCTGCGCAATCGAGATATCGCTCACCAGGTACAGGTCATCACCGTTGCGCTTAAAGCGCTCATGGTCGGCGACGCGCACGTTGACAATCAGGTCGCCCGAAGGCTCGCCGCGAAGGCCGGCCTCGCCAAAGCCGCTCACACGAAGCTGGCGACCGGTCGAAACGCCGGCGGGAATATCGATGTCGATCTTTTCGTGCGAAGGCGTGCGGCCTTGACCGTCGCAGGTCTCGCAGGGATGATCGATAACCGTGCCCTCGCCATGGCAGTCGGGGCAAGGCGAGGAAGACTGAACCTGGCCCAAAAACGATCGCTGAACCGTCGTGACGTAGCCCGTACCGTGGCAGCGGCCGCACTGCTTTTCCTGTGCGCCCTCTGCCCTACCGGTGCCATTGCAGTCCTCGCAAGGAGCAAGGCGGTCATAGCTGATTGTCTTTTTGCAGCCGAGCGCCGCCTCCTCGAGCGTCACCGAAAGCGAGATGGCCATATCACGTCCGCGACGACGCTCACGACGGCTGCGGGCGCCACCGCCGGCACCGCCGCCAAAGAACGACGAGAACAAGTCGTCCATGCCCATGCCACCAAAGATATCGTTGATATCGACGTAGCCGGAGCCACCGGGGCCGTCGGCAGTGCCGTAACGGTCGTAGTTAGCACGCTTCTGCTCATCGGAAAGAACGGAATATGCCTCGTTGAGCTCTTTGAACTTAGCCTCGGCCTCGGGGTCGTCCGAAACGTCCGGGTGTACGGTACGGGCCTTCTTTAGAAACGCGCGCTTAATCGTCCGCGCGTCGGCATCCTTGTCGACGCCAAGCACCTCGTAGTAATCCCTATTTTCCGACACGACCGAATCCTTCCGACTTTCATTATTGTCACAGTGCGTCCTATACCCAAGCTGGGCCGGCCGCAAACAGAGGGTTTGATGTTATTGCATTGCGTAGGGCGAAAGCATGGCACGTTGCGAGCAGCTCGCAAACCAAACCGACACGAGCGCAAACATAAATCCGTTGGCAAAACCGTTGGCAAACTGCATCGCGCCGCGCTTCCACCACAGCAGGCTGCGGTGCAGCACGCCGTCCGAGAGCACCATGAACAGGCCCATGGCAAACGGAATAAAGCACATCACGGCAAAGGCCGAGAACACGCCCGAGATGGCCGATAGCACCAAAAACGGCGCCACGATGCCCATCAGGTAAAAACCGGTACGGGCCTTGCCTTCCAGGCGCTCGGCCTCAACATGGGCCCGACCGACCAGATCACCGCCAGAGGCGCCGTTGGTGCCGGCGTGACCCATGCCGCCAATACGGACCTCGTCGCCATCGTGCGTGCCGGCGGGAAACTCAATCGTCTGCTCGGAGGTCACACGGATACGGCCGCTG
This sequence comes from Collinsella sp., assembly GCA_036301625.1. Taxonomy (GTDB): domain Bacteria; phylum Actinomycetota; class Coriobacteriia; order Coriobacteriales; family Coriobacteriaceae; genus Collinsella. Next base: position 9,670 of record JAXJEC010000042.1, read on the forward strand.
CCGCCGCAATCGGGACAGGGGTCGGCGACGACCTTACCGGAGCCACCGCACTCAGGGCAGACAGACTGGAACGTGCCGGCACCAAACAGAAAGGACAGGTCGACATCGATGTGGCCGCGACCGCCGCAGCTCGGACAGGTATGTGCATGCTCGGACGAAACAGAGCCCGAACCGCCGCAGTGACCACAGGTATCGAAGCGCGTATAGCGGACGGTCTTGCGGGCACCGCCCTTGGCCTCCTTGGCGTCGAGCTTAATATCGACGACCACGTTGGCGCCGTTCTCGGGATTATAGGCAGCCTGCCCGCGACGCGGCTGACCCCAGGCGCCACCAAAGGGAAAGCCGCCCTCAAAGGGATTGCCGTAGCCCGCGCTGCCGGCGTAACCGCCGCCATAGGGCGAAGCCGTGGGAGCGCCGGCAAAGGGATTGCCCGAGCGCATGGCGTCGTAGCGCGCACGCTTCTGCTCGTCCGAAAGCACAGCATAGGCCTCGGAAACCTCTTTGAACTTTTCCTCGGCATCCGGTTCTTTGTTGACGTCCGGATGGAGCTTGCGGGCCTTTTGCTGGAAGGCTTTCTGTATATCACGCGAGGTGGCGTCCTTGGAGACACCCAAAATCTCGTAGTAATCTTTTTCGTTCATCGTCGCCATGCGCGGCAACCTCCTGCTCACAGCAGCGTATATATTGCGGTAATTCTACCCGAGCGGCCTAGGCTAGACCCCAAAACAGCTCGAACAGCACATTTCCATCGAGCCAGCCCAAGTGAGTGGGCGCTAAACGAGCACGGACGCGACCTGCGATAACGTCTTTCGAGGTGACGCGCCCCGCATGTCCTTCAATATGATCGGGCACCCAGGTGGCAAGGCCCAACTCGACCGCACGGTCGCAGGCCGCCGCCAACTCATCTGCAGCGATCACGCTTGCCGAGCGAACCAACAGATCGGGCCCAATGCCACGCGTCATGCGACAGGCAAGCATCAAATCCTCGGCCGCCGCCTCGCGCTGCGACAGATACTCGGCATCAAACGTCGTCGCGGCATCGTCGCGTTGCACCAAGCGCACGCGATACGCATCGCCGCGAGCAAGCACGTCGGGAAACAGCCCGGCCAAGCGATCGAAATCCTCGGCGTCGAGCATACCGGCGGCAGAGCGGCCCAAACCCAGATAGCCCTGTCCGGTCCAATAGGCAATGTTGTGGGCGCACTCATGGCCGTCGAGCGCGTAGCTTGCCACCTCATACGGGTGATAGCCGGCCGCACTCAGGCGCTCACGCGCCGCATCCATGCATGCAGCCTGAAAATCCTCGTCGGGCTCGAGCGACTCGTCGCGACACGCCATGCGATAGAGCGGCGTGCCCTCCTCGAGCGTGAGCGGGTACACCGACACATGATGCGGCGCCGCCGCCAACACGCCATCGAGTGTGCGCTGCCAGCTTAGGTCGGTCTGCCCGGGAAGGCCGCACATCAGGTCGCACGACACGACAAGCCCAGCGTCCTTGACCGTCGTGATGGCAGCGAGCGCCCGATCGGCATCGTGAATGCGGCCGATGGCGGTAAGTTCGGCGTTATCGAGCGTTTGCACGCCCAGAGAGACGCGCGTGACACCCACCCCGGCAAGCGCAGTGGCAAGCTCTGCGGTCAGCGATTCGGGATTGGCCTCGCAGGTAAACTCAACAGGCTTGCACCACGCAGAGATACGCCGGGCAAATTCTACCAAACGCTCCCCCGCCAGCGACGGCGTGCCGCCGCCAACATAGACGGTGCGGATCTGTGCAAGCGCGCCTGCGTCGCCAAAAGCATCGAGGCGCGCATACAACTGCTCAAAATAGGTATCGAGCGCAACGCTCATGTTGCACGGAGCAAAACTGCGTGAGTCAAAGTCACAGTACCGGCATTTTTGGGCGCAAAACGGCACATGCACGTACAGCGCGGTAACGGCCACCGTTAGGCCTCCAACGGATGAGCGGGCACCGACTCGCCGGCGGCAAGTGCGGCCTCACAGGCCACCACATCGTGCTCGATATCATCGACCAGTGCCATGAACTCCTCGTATGTGGAGCAACGCACCACCTGAGCGCGCCAGGCGGCAGCATGGGGCATGCCCTTTAGATACCAGCTTGCGTACGTGCGGGCACGCGACATGAGCGGCAACAGCTCGTGCGTGAGCGTCAGGTGCTCGCGCAGGGCATCCAGGCGCTCAACCGAGGAGCGAGAAGGAACCGGCGTGCCATCGAGTGCAAGGGCTCGGGCATCGCCGAACACCCATGGATTGCCGTAGATGCCGCGCGCGATAAACACCGCGCTGGCACCCGAGCTTTGCAGATGCTCAGCAGCGTCCTCTGCCGAGAACACATCGCCCGAACCGATAACGGGAATCTCGACGGCGTCGGCCACCTCATCGACGACCGACCAATCGGCCTGGCCCGTATAGAGCTGCGTGGCGCAGCGACCATGTACCGCCACCGCGGCGGCCCCTGCTCCCTCAAGCATCTGGGCAAACGTCGCGGCGTTGCGGTCTTCGGCGTAAAAGCCCTTACGGATTTTTACGGTCACGGGCACATGCGCCGCGCCCACCGCCGCCTCGACGATCTGCTCGGCCAGATCGGGAGTGCGCATAAGCGCCGAGCCCTCGCCCTTGGTGACGACCTTGCGAGCCGGGCAGGCCATGTTGATATCGATCAGCGACAGGCGATCGCCCACACGCTCCTCGACGGCAGCAACAGCGCTCGCAAACTGATCGGGCTTGGAGCCAAAGAGCTGCACGCAGATCTGCTGCTCCTCATCGGCCGGCAGTACCAGGCGCCACGTCTTATTGCTGGCATAGGCAAGGCCCGCCACGCTCACCATCTCGCTATAGGCAAGATGGGCACCGCGACGGCGGCACATGATGCGATAGGCAGGATCGGTTACGCCCGCCATGGGAGCCATAAGGAACGGCTGCTCGGCATAGGCGCCAAGCAACCGCTTGCTGTATTCAGAAAGTGCCATGGACCTACTCGTCCACCTTGAGAATCGCCATAAAGGCCTCCTGCGGAACCTCGACCGAGCCGATGGCCTTCATGCGCTTTTTGCCCTCTTTCTGCTTCTCGAGCAGCTTGCGCTTTCGCGAGATATCGCCGCCATAACACTTGGCCAGCACGTCCTTGCGGCGCGCTTTGACGGTAGAGCGGGCAATGATCTTGTTGCCGATGGCGCCCTGGATAGGCACCTCGAACAGCTGGCGCGGAATGATTTCCTTGAGCTTGTCGCACAGACCGCGGGCCAGGCCATAAGCCTTATCCTTGTGCACGATAAACGACAGCGCGTCCACCTCGTCGCCCGAAAGCAGGATGTCGAGCTTGACGAGCTCGGAGGGGCGATATTCGTTGAACTCGTAGTCGAGCGAGGCGTAACCCTTGGTGCGGCTCTTGAGCTGGTCAAAAAAGTCCAGAATGAGCTCGGCAAGCGGCATGTCGAAACGCATCTCGACCGATTTGCTCGTGAGATGGATCATGTCGGTTGTAATGCCGCGATGCTCGATAGCGAGCTGCATGACGGCACCCGTATACTCGGGCGGACAGATAATCTTGGCCTTGAGGTAGGGCTCCTCGATGCGCTCGATGCGCGTAGCCTCGGGCAGATCCTGCGGGCTGCGAACATCAATCATCTCGCCGTCGGTCTTGTAGACGTGATAGTCCACCGAAGGGCTCGTGGCAATCAGGTCCAGGTTGAACTCGCGCTCCAGGCGCTCCTTGACGACCTCCATATGCAGCAGGCCCAAGAAGCCAACGCGGAAACCAAAGCCGAGCGCCACCGAAGTCTCGGGCTCCCACACCAACGACGGGTCGTTGACATGCAGCTTATCGAGCGCGTCACGCAGGTTCTCGTAGTCCTTGTTATCGATCGGGAACAGGCCCGTATAGACCATGGGCTTAGCCTCGCGGTAACCGGGAAGCGGCTCGGGGCAGGGGTTCGACGCCCAGGTAAGGGTGTCGCCCACGCGAACGGCCTCGGGGTCCTTCAGGCCCGTGACCACGTATCCGACCTCGCCGACCGTCAGCGCGTCGACCGGCGTCTCGGCGGGACGCTTGACGCCCACGCCATCGACCAAAAAGTCGCCCTTTGCCTGCATCATGCGCAAGGTATCGCCCTTTTTGATGGAGCCGTCAAAGATGCGCACCGTGGCGACGACGCCACGATACTCGTCGAAGTATGAATCCAGAATGAGTGCCTTGAGCGGCGCATTCGCATCGCCCTTGGGCGGAGAGATCAGAAAGACAATGGACTCCAGCAGATCGTGGATGCCCTCGCCGGTCTTGCCCGAGACACACACGGCATCATCGGCAGGGATCGCCAGGTCATCCTCGATCTCGGTCTTAACCTCGTCGGGATGAGCCGAGGGCAGGTCGATCTTGTTGATGGCCGGCACAATGTCCAGATTGGCGTTCATGGCAAGCGTCGCGTTGGAGACGGTCTGTGCCTCGACGCCCTGTGTGGCGTCGACAACGAGCACCGCGCCCTCACAGGCTGCCAGCGAGCGCGAGACCTCATAGGTAAAGTCCACGTGGCCCGGCGTATCGATCAGATTGAACTGATACGTCTCGCCATCGTCGGCGTCATAGGACACGCGAACGGCATTGGACTTGATCGTGATGCCGCGCTCGCGCTCGATATCCATGGTGTCGAGCAGCTGCGACTCCATGTCGCGCTCGTCGACGGTATGGGTGAGCTCGAGAATGCGGTCACTGATCGTGGACTTGCCATGGTCGATGTGCGCAACAATCGAGAAGTTGCGGATGTGGGAAATGTCAATTGAAGTATTCATGCGGACTATCTTACCCGAGCGGTACAAAAAATGGAGCCTGTTCCATAAAACAGGCTCCATTTATGCGCGTAATCTGTGTGGTGTGAAATTTACAACTTAAGCGTTGATGCTGTTCACGAGCTTGGCAAGACCGGACTTGCGGTTGGAAGCCTGGTTCTTGTGGATAACATGCTTGGCGGCAGCCATGTCGAGACGCTTGGTGACGGTCTTGAGGGCAGCCTGGGCCTTCTCGGCGTCGCCCTCGGCGACGGCGGACTGGACGTGCTTGGTCAGCGTCTTGAGCTCGGACTTGACAGCCTTGTTACGCATGCGAGCTGCCTCATTGGTGCGGATACGCTTCTTCTGAGACTTGATGTTTGCCACTTCTGGAGTTCCTTTCGAGTTCCTTGCAAAAAATGTATGACACCTCTGAGACACGGTGAGGTCATGCAAGCGCCTACTATAGCACGCTCCCCCTCAAAGGGATAGAACGAATTTGTCAAATAGGCAGGTATCATCACGATTTTCTCAAGATGTTCGTAATCCAGAGCAAAAGCGCGGCCTCAGAATCGGCCGAACCCTTGAGCGCGAGCTCTACATCGACCGCCCCCTCGAGCGCCGCGACGAGCTCTGCCATCGAAAAGCGACGTGCCCAGGTCAAGTGATTCTTGACCTGCCAGGACTGGAGCTTGAGCGTTGCGGCCAGCTCACGACCCTGTCCGCGCGCATCGAGCGCCTTGGCGACGATAAGCTCGCGGATGCGGCCGCACAGCAACGTGTAAGTCCACACGTAGCTCTTGGCGGGCAATAGATTGAAAAGCTTGAGCGAGCGTCGCATGTCACGTGCCGAGACCGCATTGAGAAAGTCCCAGGGTTGAACCTCGGCCGTACGTACAATCCAGCGCTCAACGTCGGCAAGCTCAATCTGGGGCGCCTCGACCATCTGGGCAAGCTTAGCCAAGTCGTTATCGAGCATGCGAGTGTTCTCGCCCGAACGCGAGACGAGCTCCTCGGCGGCCGCCGTCGAGATCGACTTGCCGCGCTGCGTCGCCATCTGCTGCACGCGACGCGGTAGCTCCCAGCGCTTGGTGCCGGAGCAATCGATCACGGCCTTCTTATCGATCTTGGCGATCGCCTTATACAGGCGTGTGTTCTTGGCAAGCGAGTCGGCAATGATGAGGCAGACCGTTGTGGGGCTGGGACTCGCCAAATACTCGACAAGCGGCTCCGAGACCGCCTTGGCGAGCTTTGAACAGCCGTCAAGGATTACCAGGCGAAACTCGCTGCCCATCGGAAAGGTGTTAAGCGATCCGATAATCGACTCGATATCGGGGTCTTTGGTCATATCGCGCTCGTCGAGGTTGAACTCGACCATGCCCGTCTTTTCCAGACGCGCTTTCATACGCGAGACGGCGTGATCGCGCTTGACGCCGTCGGTACCGACGATCAGATATGCCGGCAGCAGACCGATTTCGGACATTGCGCTCCCCTCCCGCAGGCCTTCGTATTCGTTCCGTGCCATTCTAGCCCAGGGGCCCACCACACGCCAACGACGTCGTCACGGTCGCTGGCATCGCATCGTAAAGCCCTTCGCGGTCGGCGTGATGGTGATATCGCCGTGTTCGATAGTGCACGCGAACACACCGCCCGCTTCCTTAACGGCATCGATGCAGGCATCGGACGGATGGCCGTATCGATTCCCCTCGCCCGCGCTCGCGAGGGAAAGCTCAGGCTTCAGGACGTCCAGCGACTCACCATCGACTGAAACCTTAGAGCCGTGATGCCCAAGTTTAAGGACATCGATATCCCCCACCTCCTGCACGAATTCCCGTTCTTGGTCGAGCTCGGCATCACCGGTGAGGAGCATACGCAGGCCCTTGCCTTCCTGAATATAAGAGAGCAGCAGGACAAGCGAGTCCTCATTTCCCTCGCCATCCACGGACTCGAATGGCCACATCACGCGAGCGCAAAATGAGCCGATGCCGACCGTATCCCCACGGCGCACCTGCCGATACTCCACGCCAGGTCGGTTCAATACTTCGGCAGGAGCATCCTCCAGCGCATCCGCCGCCACGGCAATCGTTCCGACCGAAAACTGTTCGAGCACGGCAGGCAGACCACCCCAGTGGTCCTCATCCCAATGCGTCACAAAGACGGCATCGATATGGTGCACGTTATTGCGAACCAACGCCGCCACCACGCGCTCGTCGAGCCCGCAGTCGACGAGCGCTACTGCACCGCCCTCGCGGATAAGAATCGCATCGGCCTGGCCCACATCGAGTACCGTCACCGAAGGCGGAGCGAATCGATCCCTGTAGACGTATGGAATCCCAGCCAAGAGCACCAGACATGCAAGCCCCACCGCCATAGGGAGTGCACGGGGACGCGGCCACCAGACCAGCAGGGCCGCCAGCAAACACGGCACTAGGTAAATCCACACGCTATCGGGCGGCACGCTCACGGATGCACCCGGCACGGCGGCAAACAGCTGCTCGAAGAACAGCGCGCAACGGGCGGCAATCATGGGCACAACGAGCGCCCAAGCCCGCAACGGTCCCACGAGCGAAAAGGGAACCAGCACGATCGACACAGCAAGCAGTACGCTCACCACCGGACCAATGACCGCATTTGCCAACGGAGCAATGAGCGAGAACGTACCGAAGGCAGGAATGGTAATGGGGAGCGTCGCCAACTGCGAGCACAGTGTGACGGAAAGCATACTGGCAATGCCCGATGGCACACCCAGCTCACCCAAAGCGTAGGAGGCGTACGGGCAAAAGCACAGGATGGCAAAGACGCTGGCACATGAAAGCTGAAAGCCTATCTCGAACAGCACCGTCGGCCGCAGTAGCACAAAGATGGACATGGTTGCGAAGAGTGCCGATGCGCCGTGCCGGCGACGCCCCGCGCCGTTTACGACAAGCGTCGTGAACACCATGCAGCACGCGCGCACGGCCGAGGGAGACGCGCCCGTAAAAGCAGCGTAGCCCACAAGCGTTATCGCCAATATCGCCCGCTGAAGACCACGTGAGCACCGAGTCTTTTGCAACACACCCTCGATTACAAACCCCACGATAGCCAAATGGCTGCCCGAGACGGCGATTAGATGCGCCGTTCCCGTCACCGAAAACCAGTCGCCCGCCGGTTGGGCGTGCAGCTCGGCCGAACGACCGCAGACGACACCGGCTATGAACGCACGCGCCGGGTCGGTCGCAGGCGCGATGGACGCAAGCAGCCCATTTCGCAGCCGAAGCAGCGGCCCCGGAGAGCCCTCATCGACCGATAAAATCCGAACGGCTTTTACCTTGCATACCTCGCCTCGGAGCACACGCGATCGTCCATACGCATCGTTCTCAAAACGTGAAACGCGACCGATAACACGCATGTGCGCCCCGACCCTGAGCTCGCGGTCACACGATAGGCGAACCGTTGCCAAGTTCTTGCCGTCCGCGCGTGCCTCGCAGGTACAGGAATACACGTCGTCGTTTATGGATGGATCACCCTGCACGACAAACTCGAGGCTGCTTGCCGCTCGAGCGTCGAGCGCCTTCGAGGCGCTTAGCGCGCCCACAGCCCACCACGCCGAGACGACCGCTCCCGCCACGAGACCGACGGACGCGGCATACAGCCACCGCTTCCAAGGGGCAAGCCGCGCACAAGATTGAGCCAGCACAACGAATACCGCCGCCGCGACGGGAATGGCCCATAGCGGCCCGACCGCCGGCGCCTGCTCCCTCAGCAGCGCATCAGCGGTCACGTTGAGCACCAAGGCGCAGCTCATGCACATGCCGGCACACAGGGCCATCGTCCACGGCATCAGGGGCCGCGGAGGCATCACATGCTCGCGCTCGGTCGCACTCATACGCAGATGCAATCTTTGATTTTGGCAAGCTTCTTCTCGCCGATTCCCGACACACGCATCAGATCGTCAACCGAAGCAAAAGCACCGTTCTTTGTCCGCTCATCGATAATCGACTGGGCCATGGAGGGACCGATGCCCGAGAGCGTCTGTAGCTCTGCCGCGCTTGCCGTATTGATATTTACTAGGCCTGTTGCGCCACTCACACCCGATGATGCGGAAGCCCCACCAACAACACCGGCTTCCGCAATGGACGCCTGCTGCTCCCCTACCGTTGGAACGTGAATCTTCTGTCCATCGACGACCTTAGATGCCCGATTGAGCCCCGTAACGTCTGCCTCGGGCGCCAGCCCGCCGGCGGCATCAATCGCCTGAGCCACCCGCGCGCCATCCTTGAGGCGATATACACCGGGCGACACAACGGCGCCATCGACATCGACATAGACCTCTGCCGCGGCAGAAGCCTTAGTCGAAGAACCTTCGGATGTCTTTCCGCTCGAGGCATCACCGGATCCCGGCTCCACCAACGAGCCCGTACCGTCAGTGCGCTCAAACGACACACCACCGGCACCGCCGCCAAGGTTCGCCATCGCCAAGCCGCTCGCCATCGCAATGACGACCAGTATCGCCATCACCACTGCCTTATGACCGAGCAGCTTGTCCGCCAAGCGGTCCATCCGTTTGACCCGTTCGTGTTGTTCGCGCTGCGCCATAGCAAAACCTCCCAACACCATCGTGTCAGGAAAGGAGTCCTGCAACAACCACGCTCCAAAACCGGTTTTAGCGGTCAAACCAAAAACCGACCAAAACCTTGCACAAATCTGTCCATTTATTCAGGCACACGTCAGCAAATGAACACTTAGCCGCAAAATGCCCAGATAGCAAAAGACCGACGATGCAGGCGCATCGTCGGTCTATGCACAAAATTACTCGTGATCTTGGTAAATCTCACGCGGAGCAAGCTCCGAATGTTTGCGTTTTAAGGTCTTAGGGGCCTTATACGTATTGCTCTCGAAGTCGATATACTCGGTCTGCTTGAGCAGGCGCTCGATCATCTCCTCGTGATCGAACAACTCCCAGGCCTCATGCACGGCATCGAGTTTGGCGTGCGTCTCGGGACGGCGCGGCATAAACAGCGTGCAGCAGTCGGGAGCGGCCTCAGTCGAGATATCGAACGTACCGATCTCCTCGGCACGCGCAATGATCTCCTGCTTGTCCGAACCGATGAGAGGACGGAACACGGGGATCTTCACGGCCTCGTTGACGGCCATGATATTCTCAAGCGTTTGGGAGGCAACCTGCCCAAGCGATTCGCCCGTCACGATGGCCTTGGCGCCCTCGATGTGCGCAATGCGCTCGGCAACCGAATACATAATACGGCGATACATGATCACGCGCAGGTTGCTGGGACAGGTGACCGAAATCTCACGCTGGCAGTCACCAAACGGCACCACGTACAGGCGGCCGATCTGGACACCCGGCTCAAGCGCACGGATGATGTCCTGCACCAAATACTCGCTCGTATCGGGCGTCTGCGGACGACCGGAGAAATGTACCGGCACGCACACCGCGCCGCGACGCGCGAGCATCCAGGTCGCCACCGGAGAATCGATACCCGACGACAGCAGCGTCACGACCTTGCCGGCAGAACCCACCGGCAGACCGCCCACACCGCGCTCGGAGCGCGCATACACGTAGACGCTACCCTGGACCACCAGTACGTGCACCATAGCGTCAGGATCGTGCATCTGAACCTTTTTATCAGGAAACGCCTCGCACAACACCTCGCCCACCTGACGATTGATGTCAATCGAGGTGAGCCCATAGTCAGTATTGGAGCGCTTGGCGTGCACCTTAAACGAATCGAAGGAACCAAACTCGTGCAGCGCCTTCACGGCGGCGGCGCAGTACTCCTGCGGGTCGCGGTTGGTGTGATACGCCAAAGACACACGAGCAACGCCGGGAACGGTGCGAATGACACGCGCCGCCTCGTCGGCCTGATGCTCGTTAAAGGTCACGAGGATATAACCGGAAATTCGAGACACGGCATTCACGGAAAAGGCGGCCAAGGCCGCCTTGATGTTATCCATGAGGATATGCTCAAAATGTGCGCGGTTCTTACCCTTCAGTCCAACCTCGTGATAGTGGACCAGGCAGACGCGAGCCGCCATTTAGGCTTCAGCAACCTTGTGGCCGAGCGCCTTCTCATAACGGGCCTCGTCGTAAGAGATGTCGCCGTCGACAATCTCATCCATAGCCATCGAAATGGTATCGGCACCGGAAAGCCCGATGGTGATGTCATCGACATCCTGGACGGCAAGCACGCGGTTGTGCTGGCCACGCAACATGCTATTGATGTCGCAGGCGCGCTTGGAGGCAAGCGAAGCGAGCAGGAAGCGGTTGTGATCGGTCTTCTCCAGAAGATCGTCAATGCAAGGCTTTACAACGGACACGGACCTCAGATCCTTTCATGCATATCGAGAACGCGAACGAGCTCATCGGTCGCGCGGTCGAGATCGTCATTCACCACGACGTCGTCGTAGCGGTCGGCAAGGGCAAGCTCATCGGCGGCGTTTGCCATACGCAGCTCAATCGTCTCGGGCGTCTCGGTACCGCGACCGACTAGACGCTCGCGAAGCACCTCGAGCGAAGGTGGCTTGATAAAGATCAGCACGGCCTCGGGGAAACGCTCCTTCACCTGCAGGGCACCCTGGACATCGATCTCCAAGATGAGAGACGAACCAGAGGCGAGCTTGGACTGGACCTCGCTCACCAACGTGCCGTAGCAGTTACCGTGGACCTCGGCCCACTCAACAAACTCACCGTTTGCCACGCGGCGGTCGAACTCCTCGCGCGTCAGAAAAAAGTAGTTGACGCCGTCGACCTCACCTTTGCGTGGTGCTCGCGTGGTAGCCGAAACCGTCAGGCCCAGGTTCGAGCGGCGCTCGCGCACACGAGTGACGAGCGTACCCTTGCCTGCGCCTGACGGTCCAGAAATCACAAAGAGCTTGGAATCCTGAGCGCTCACTTATTTGGTCAGCTGCTCGAGGAGCTGCTCGCGCTGACGGACGCCGAGGCCCTGGACGCGACGGGTAGCGGAGATACCGAGCTCCTCCATGATCTTGGCGGCCTTGGCCTTGCCATAACCAGGGAGAGACTCGATGAGGGTGGAAACCTTCATGCGGGAAGCGATGGGGTCATCGGAGTTGAGCACGGACTCGAGGGACTTCTCACCCTTCTTGATCTGCTCGCGAAGCTCAGCGCGGGCGTGACGTGCGGCAGCAGCCTTCTCAAGAGCCTGCTTGCGCTGCTCATCGGTAAGCTGAGGGAGTGCCATTCGTACCTCCAAATAGTTGGGTTATATCTGATTCAATAATTGGCATTTTAGCACGTAGAACGTACAAAATGCCCAATCGCGGCTCCATAGGTTAGACGATACCCGCAAAAAGTGCAATATACTGCGCCCAAAGTTAAGCCCCTGACCTGCGATTCCACACAAAGGATGGGAAAGTTTACGCAGGCACAGGGGCTATTTTGTGCTAATGAGACCCAAAAGTGGTGACTTAGGGGAATCTTTTAGGCGACGTTTTCGACCAGCTCGGCGACGATGGCGTCAAAGGCGGCAACCGGATCGTCGGCGCCGGTGATGGGACGGCCCACCACAATGTGGCTCGCACCGCGCTCGATAGCCTGGGAAGGCGTCGCCACGCGGGACTGGTCACCAAGGGCGGCACCCACCGGACGCACACCCGGAGTCACGATCAGGGCATCAGGGCCCAGCAGCTCACGCATGTCGTGAGCCTCCATCGGCGAGCACACAATGCCATCGATGCCGTTGGCCTGAGCGAGCTTTGCCAGGCGGGCGGCCTCCTCGGCCACGGGCGACTCGACGCCGATCTCGCTCAAGGCATCCTGATTCATGCTCGTGAGCACGGTGATGGCGACGAGCTTGGCGCGGTCCTCGCGCGCCTCCTCGGCACCCTCGCGGCAGGCAGCGAGCATGGCGCCCGAACCCAAGCCGTGAACCGAGAGCAGGTCGGCACCGGCAAGCGAGGCCGAACGGGCGGCACCGCGAACCTGATGCGGAATATCATGGAACTTAAGGTCAAGGAAGACCTTAAAGCCCAGGTCCTTAAAGGTCTTGACGATCTCGGGGCCCTCAGCGTAATAGAGCGTCATACCAACCTTAAGCCAGGCGGCATGGCCCGAAAGCTCGTGGGCGAGCTCGAGCGCACGCTCACGATCGCAGTCGAGGGCGACGATTACGCGGTCGCGGGCATCGGTCTCTAGCATTCGAAAGCACCTACCAGCTCGTTGATGTCCTTTACGCCCTGGGACTCGGCCCAGGCCTCGAGCTCATGCGCGATCTTGAGCGAAGCGCACGGATCGACGAAGTTGGCCATGCCAACCGACACGCAGGTGGCACCGGCCAGGATAAACTCGGCCGCATCCTCGCCGGACATGACACCGCCGACACCGTTGATGGGGATATCGACGGCCTGGGCGACCTCCCAGACCATGCGCACGGCGATGTGGTGGCACAGCGGGCCCGAAAGGCCGCCCTTGGGCTTTGCCACGCGGGACTTGCGGGTATGGACGTCGATGGCCATGCCCTGGATGGAGTTAATGACCGAAAGGCCGTCGGCGCCGGCGGCTTCGAGGGCCTTGGCGATCTCGGCGACGTTGACCGGCGCCATCTTCACGAACAGCGGCTTATCGGTCACCTTGCGGCAGGCAGCCATAACGGAAGAGGCGCCCTCGGGCGTAGAGCCCATGGCGGCACCGCCAGCGGCGATGTTGGGGCAGCTCACGTTGATCTCGTAGCCGGCAGCCCAGGGGCATAGCTCGACATACATCTCGAGCGCGCGCACAAACTCGTCAACGGAGTGGCCGGCAACCTGACAGATGACCTGGCAACCGTCCTTGGACAGTTGCTCGAGCCACGGGCCGGACTCGCGGGCAAAGGCGGCCACGCCGGGGTTCTGAAGGCCCACGGAGTTGATCATACCGCCGGGGATCTCGGCCATGCGGGGCGCGGGATTGCCGGGCCAGGGCTCGGCTGCGCAACCCTTGGTGGTGATGGCGCCCAGCTGGGAAACATCAAAGAAGTTCTGGAACTGCCAACCGTAGCCAAAGGTACCGGCTGCGGTGTTGATGGGGTTCTGCATCTTGACGCCGCCGAAATCGACGGCCATGTTCACGGTACCCACTAGAAGACCACCACCTTGGAAGCATCGAACACGGGGCCGCACATGCAGGCGCCCTTCATACCGTCAACCGTCTCGACATTGCAGGTGTTGCAGGCGCCAAAGCCACAGCTCATCATGCGCTCGAGCGACACCTCGCAGTACGCACCGGCCTCGGCGGCAGCGGCGGCGACTTTCTTCATCATGACAGCGGGGCCGCAGCTGGCCACATAGTCGTAGCCGCCCTCGCCGAGCAGCTCGGCTGCCGGGTCGGTGCAAAAACCGTGCGTGCCCAGCGTGCCATCGTCGGTGCACACGTTAACCGTGGCGCCCAGCGCGCGGAACTCATCGACACCCACGGCCTTGGAAGCGGTGCCAAAGCCCAGGCACACGTCGACATCCACGCCCTGCTCGGCAAGCTTGCCGGCGAGGCAGAGCACGGGCGGAACGCCGATGCCGCCCGCCACGAGCAGCGCCTTCCTGGTGCCCTCGGGAACAAGCCAGCCGCGGCCGCCAGGGCCCAACAGGTTGGACTTGGAGCCGGGGGCCATCTGCGACAGACGACGGGTGTCGTCACCCACGACGGCGTACCACAGCTCGACGGTGCCGGCCTGGGCGTCGGCGCGATAGAAGCTCAGGGGCACGCGAAGCAGCGAGGACGCATCGCCGGGCACGGCAATGTTCACAAACTGACCGGGCTTGAGCGCACTTGCAAGCTTGGGGGCCGAGATGACGAGCGAGAAGATGCCGTCGGCGATCTCCTGGTTCGAGACGACCTCGAAGTCGTGCATGCGTGCAGTGGAAGGTGTGGGCATAGACGCTCCAATCCCCCATGCGATTGCATGGTCAAAACGAACAGAAAGCGCGGCACCGCAAGGGCACCGCGCACAAAAGCGATAAGGCTATGCTAGCAGATGCAGCCGTCGGCGAGCGTCTGCTTACCGCCGACAAACACATCGGTGGCACGACCGGTAAGCGTGCGGCCGGCAAAACCGGAGTTCTCGGCGCGCGACTCGTAACCGTCCTCGCCGACCGTCCAGGTGGCAGAGGGGTCGAACACGGTCAGGTCGGCAACGGAGCCCGCCTTGACCTGAACCTGGTCGAGGCCCAGAATCTCACGCGGCTTGATGGCCATGAGCTCGACCATGCGATCCATGCTCATCTTACCCGTGTTGACCAGCTCGGTGAGCACAAGCGCCAGCGAGGTCTCAAGGCCGATCATGCCAAAGGGCGCAAGCTCGAACTCGCGGGCCTTCTCCCACGGGGTGTGGGGAGCGTGATCGGTGACGATAACGTCGACGGTACCGTCGATGACGCCCTGACGGATGGCCTCAGCATCTTCCTCGGTACGCAGCGGCGGATTGACCTTGAGCGAGGTGTTGTAGGTCTCGTCCAGGTCGTTCTCGGTCAGGAACATGTGGTGCGGGGTAGCCTCGCAGGTAACCTGAACGCCAGCAGCCTTACCGGCACGCACGATCTCCAGACCATGGGCGGTGGAGATGTGCTGGATGTGCAGCTTGGCACCGGTCAGCTTGGCGATCTCGATGTCGCGGGCGATCTGGAGCTCCTCGCCGGCAGCCGGCCAGCCCTCGAGGGCCAGACGGGTCGAGACCTTGCCCTCGTTGATCTGGCCGTGACCGACCAGGTCCTCGTCCTGGCAGTGGCTCATAAAGACCTTGCCGAACATCTTGCCGTAGTCCATGCAGCGACGGAGCATGCCTGCGCCCTGCACGCCGCGGCCGTCGTCGGTGAAGGCGACGGCGCCGTGGGCGACCATATCGCCCATCTCGGACATGGCCTCGCCCTTAAGACCGCGGGTCATGGCGCCCGACGGATAGACGCGGCAGTGACCGACCTCGGCAGCGCGGGACTTGACGAACTCCACGACAGTGCCGTTATCGGTGACGGGATCGGTGTTGGGCATGGCGCACACGCCGGTAAAGCCGCCCTTGGCAGCTGCGCGGGTGCCGCTCTCGATGTCCTCTTTGACCTCGTAGCCGGGCTCGCGAAGGTGAACGTGCATATCCACCAGGCCGGGGACGAGGTACTTGCCGGAAAGGTCGCGGACCTCGGCTCCCTCGACGGCGAGATTCTCGCCGACCTCGGCGATCTTGTCGCCGTCAATCAGGACGTCAACGACACCGTCAAGCTCGACGGACGGGTCGACGACGTGGGCATTCTTAAGAAGCAAGGCCATTATCGGCACCTCCAAGCAGCAGATACAGGATAGCCATACGCACGCAGATACCGGCGTAGACCTGCTCCAGGATGACGGAGCGTTGCGGGTGGTCGGCCATATAGGAATCGAACTCGACGCCGCGGTTGATGGGGCCCGGGTGGCAGATGATCGCGTCGGGCTTCATGAGCTTCTCGCGGTCCTTGGTCAGGCCGAAGAGCTTGTGGTACTCGCGAATGGTCGGGAACGGGGCACCCTCGAGGCGCTCCTGTTGCACGCGCAGCATGTAGACGACGTCCAGCTCGGGCAGGACGGAATCGAGGTCGCTCGTCACGTGGTCGCAGCCCAGAACCTCGGGCGCCGGCGGCAGCAGCGTGCCGGGGGCGACGGCGTAGGTCTCGCAGCCCATGATCTTAAGGGCGGGGATCAGCGAGCCGCAGACGCGGGAGTGGGCGATATCGCCGACGACGGCGACCTTCAGACCGTGGAAGTCACCCTTGTGCTCCCAGATGGTGTACAGGTCGAGCAGGGCCTGCGTGGGATGGTTGTGCTTGCCGTCACCGGCGCAGATGACGCTTGCGGGCGAGTTCTGCGTGACGATGTAGGGAGCGCCGGCGTGCTTATCGCGCACGACAATGCAGTCGATCTTATAGGCGTTGAGGGTCTCGACGGTGTCGACGAGGCTCTCGCCCTTGACCGTGGAGGTCGAGGAGCCGCCAAAGTTAAGGCTGTCGGCCGAAAGACGCTTCTCGGCGAGCTCGAAGGAGCTGCGGGTGCGCGTCGAGGGCTCGTTGAACATGTTGACGATGGTCTTGCCCTTGAGCGTGGGGACCTTCTTGATCGCACGCTCGTTGACCTCGGAGAACGCCTTGGCGGTCTCGAGGATGAGCTTGATGTCCTCTTCGGAGTACTCGGTAATGTCGATCAGGTGCTTATGGTTGAACGCCACGGTACTACTCACCTCCCAGCGGCGCGGAGCCCACGTGGGAACCCGGCGCGACGTCGTTAATCTCGACGGCGGTGTGGCCGTCGACTTCCTTCATATATAGGTGCACGTTCTCCTCATGCGACGAGGGAACGTTCTTGCCGACAAAGTCCGGCGAGATGGGGAGCTCGCGGTGGCCGCGGTCAACGAGGACTGCCAGCTCAATGCGGCTCGGACGGCCCAGGTCCATGACGGCGTCGAGAGCGGCGCGGATGGTACGGCCCGTATACAGGATGTCGTCCACCAGCACGACGCGCTTGCCGTCGACGCTAAAGGGAATGTTGGTAGCGTGGATCGCGGGAGCGAAATTGGTAGCGTAGTCATCGCGGTAGAAGCTGATGTCGAGGCTGCCGAGCGGAACGTCGACGCCCTCGATCTCCTTGATCTCCTCGGCGAGCTTCTTTGCCAGAAGGTCGCCGCGCGTGACGATGCCGACCAGAGCGAGGTCTTCACAGCCCTCGTTGCGCTCGAGAATCTCGTGCGCGATGCGGGTCATCGCTCGGTTGACGGCGGTCTCGTCCATGATGACCGCCTTGGGGGAAGTCGTGCCCATCGATCTCCTTCCTCACATGTCTTGACTGCTGACACAGTCAAAAAAATAGATGCCCGACCGCTCAAAGCGGACCAGACACCCACAGGAAGGGCTGCTCTTTGGCAGCAATGTAATTCCATGTGGGTATCTCGTACCCCTTTAATGGTCAAGGGATAGTGTAGCCAACCTCGAGCTTAATTGCGAGCATAAATACAGAGCAATCCGTAAACGGAGCCCAATGCTCCATAAACCTATATATATTTGTGGGACGAGCTTGAAAACGCGCGCACGAGCTGGCATAATCCCCTCTGCTGCACGCAAATCGGATCTACGTCCAGGGCCGTGGCGTGAGCACTATCGCCAAAAGAGGAATATCTCTGTGTAGATTACGCACAGGGAGCTGCTTCTGTGCTATAGTTCAGGCTTGTTTGTTAACGCGACATGTTCGTTTGTCGCCCAAGGAGGGTCAGTTATGTCCAAAGTTTGCGAAGTTTGCGGTAAGCACCCCGTTGCCGGTCGCTCCATCAGCCACTCTCACCGCGTCACCAACCGTAAGTTCCGCCCCAACATCCAGCGCGTCTACGTCGTCGTCGATGGTCACCGTCGCAAGATGAACGTTTGCTCCACCTGCCTCAAGTCCGGCAAGGTTGCGCGCTCCTAAATAAGGTCTTACCAACAAGTACCTCGGACTCTCCGGGTCAAAGACCTCGCGTTCACATAGAACTTACCAAAGGCGCCCTCCCCTACGGAGGGCGCCTTTTTGCACTCATTGGGGACAGACTTACATGAGTGTTTGCAGATGTCAAAGGGATCGTAGCCCAGCTGGTATGCCTTGTAGCTTGACCAGCGGTACGCCTCGATTGAGCCAAGCGCACCTTTCACGAGATTGAGACGAATATAGTCGAGCAGCTGCACCGCCTGCGTGTCCGACTCAACCGCGACCCGCGAATAGCGATTGTCAAACAGATGTCCCGTTCTTCCCGTTTTCCCATTGAAATACTTAGCATACGCCGTCAGTGCGCACTGCATTGCCTTTGAAAGGTTGTCATATGGGTCATCAACCATCAAATGGAAGTGGTTGTCCATAAGGCACCAAGCCAACACTGCCACTTTATGGCGTGCAAACCTGTCCGAGATGTCCGATAAGAAACGATATCGGTCAGAGTCATCTTCAAAAATAATCTGTTTGGAGTTGCCACGGTCAAAGACGTGGTAATAGCCGGTGAGCGAAACGGCGCGGGCGCATCGGGGCATAATCTCTCCTTTCAAAAACTGAACAGGCAACACCTAAAAGGAGAGAAGGAACGCGAAATGCTGAGCCTGTGATCTATTTATATCCAATGAGCGGCAAAAAGGCCCAGAACGGCAAAATGGCAAAACGATGTCTGTCCCAAATGAGTGAAAGCACTCATGTAAGCCTGTCCCCAATGAGCGGGGCGGTGGAGCAGGCAAGTAGTTTTAGTTAAAACGTTTCAGTTTATTGAAGCGTTTTAGTTTGTCTTTTACGGGAATCTGACCGTTCACCGATTTATTTCTTGCTATCATGCATCTTGTAGGGTAAATCTCCGATCGCAAGGAGACACAAATGGTGAAAAAGTCACCGGAAAACACTACTCCCGCAATTGTGGACAACGTAGAGGCGCTTGAGGCTAAGCTCGCTCAGATGCGAGAGGCCCAGGCGCTTTTTGCTACGTACACGCAGGAGCAGGTCGACAAGATCTTCTATGAAGCCGCCATGGCCGCCAACAAGGCTCGTATCCCGTTGGCGAAGATGGCCATCGAGGAGACCGGCCGCGGCGTTCTTGAGGACAAGGTCATCAAGAACCACTACGCCGCAGAGTACATCTACAACGCTTACAAGAACACCAAGACCTGTGGTGTCCTGGAGCGCGACGAGGCTTACGGCATCACCAAGATCGCCGAGCCCATCGGCATCGTGGGCGCCGTCATCCCGACGACCAACCCCACCTCCACCGCGATCTTCAAGACGCTGATCAGCCTGAAGACCCGCAACGCCATCATCATCTCCCCGCACCCGGCTGCCGCCAAGTGCACCATCGCCGCCGCCAAGCTCGTGCTTGACGCCGCCGTCAAGGCCGGCGCCCCCGAGGGCATCATCGGCTGGGTCGATGTCCCCTCCATCGAGCTGACCAACATGGTCATGCGCGACGTCGACATCATCCTCGCCACCGGTGGCCCGGGCATGGTCAAGGCCGCCTACTCCTCGGGCAAGCCCGCCCTGGGCGTTGGCGCCGGTAACACCCCGGTCGTCATCGACGACACCGCTGACGTGCTGCTCGCCGTCAACTCCATCATCCACTCCAAGACCTTCGACAACGGCATGATCTGCGCTTCCGAGCAGTCCGTGACCGTCATCGACACCATCTATGACCAGGTTAAGGCCGAGTTCCAGAAGCGCGGCTGCTACTTCGTCAAGCAGGGTGCCGAGATGGAGGCCCTGCGTGCCGCCATGTTCAAGAACGGCGCCCTCGATCACCGCATCCCCGGCATGGCTGCCGCCAAGATCGCCGAGCTCGCCGGCATCGAGGTTCCTGCCAAGACCAAGATCCTGATCGCCGAGGTCACCTCCACCGACCCCGCCAAGGAGGAGTTCTCCCACGAGAAGCTCTCCCCGGTCCTGGCCATGTATCACGCCAAGGACTTCCAGGAGGCCGTCGACAAGGCCGAGCACCTGGTGCTCGCCGGTGGCCCGGGCCACACCGCCTCTCTGTACGTGCACCCTGCCCAGGCCGAGAAGATCAGCCTGTTCGAGCACGTCATGAAGGCCTGCCGTATCGTCATCAACACCCCGTCCTCGCACGGCGGCATCGGTGACCTGTACAACTTTGGCATGAAGCCGTCTCTGACCCTGGGCTGCGGCTCCTGGGGCGGCAACTCCGTCTCCGAGAACGTTGGGGTGAAGCACTTGATCAACGTTAAGACTGTGGCCGAGCGCCGTGAGAACATGCTGTGGTTCCGCGCTCCCGAGAAGGTCTACTTCAAGAAGGGTTCCACGCCCGTCGCCCTCGACGAGCTTGGCAACGTCATGGGCAAGAAGCGCGCCTTCATCGTCACCGACCAGTTCCTCTTCAAGAATGGCAACACCCGCGCCATCGAGGCCAAGCTCGACGAGATGGGCATCGCCCACGACTGCTTCTACGACGTCGAGCCCGATCCGTCGCTGCAGTGCGCACGTCGCGGCGCCAAGCAGATGGCTCTCTTTGAGCCGGACGTCATCATCGCCGTCGGCGGTGGCTCCGCTATGGACGCCGGCAAGATCATGTGGATGATGTACGAGCACCCCGAGTGCAAGTTTGAGGACATGGCCATGGACTTCATGGACATCCGCAAGCGTATCTTCACCTTCCCCGAGATGGGCAAGAAGGCCTACTTCGTCGCCGTCCCGACCTCTTCGGGTACCGGCTCCGAGTGCACGCCGTTCGCCATCATCACCGACAAGGAGACCGGCATCAAGTGGCCGCTCGCCGACTACGCGCTGCTCCCCAACATGGCTATCGTCGACGCCGACAACTGCATGACCGCCCCGCGCGGCCTGACCGCTGCCTCCGGCATCGACGTCATGACCCACGCCATCGAGTCCTACGTCTCCATCATGGCTTCCGACTACACCAAGGGCCTCTCCGAGCGCGCTGCCAAGCTCGTCTTTGAGAACCTGCCCTCCAGCTTCACGAACGGCGCCAAGGACCCGCACGCCCGCGAGGAGATGCACAACGCCTCCTGCATGGCCGGTATGGCCTTCGCCAACGCCTTCCTGGGCCTCAACCACTCCATGGCTCACAAGCTCGGCGCTTTCCATCACCTGCCCCACGGCATCGCTAACGCCGTCATCCTGACCCGCGTCATGCGCTACAACGCCGCCGAGGCTCCCGTCAAGATGGGTACCTTCTCCCAGTATCCTTACCCCAACGCGCTGCACAACTACGCCGAGATGGCCAAGTACTGCGGCATCGAGGGCAAGGACGACAAGGAGGTCTTCGAGAACTTCATCACGAAGCTCGAGGAGCTCAAGGACTTCATCGGTGTCAAGAAGACCATCGCCGACTACGGTGTTGACGAGCAGTACTTCCTCGACACCCTCGACGAGATGACCGAGCAGGCATTCAACGACCAGTGCACCGGCGCTAACCCGCGCTACCCGCTCATGAGCGAGATCAAGGAGCTCTACCTGGACGCCTACTACGGCCGCGAGCCCCAGGACTACGCCGTCTGCTAGTTTTTAGCACGGTTTTTTGCGGCGGGGGTGCACGGGTGTTTCACACACCCCCGCCGTCGCTTCTATCGCATCGTTGAAAGGATGCAACCATGCTGCTACCCGATTCCAAGACCGAGCTCGTCCGCCGTGGCAACAAGGTCGTTTACGACCTGGGCGACAAGATCGTCAAGGTCTTTAACGAGACCAAGCCTGTCTCCGACGTGTTCAACGAGGCTTTGAATCTTGCCCGCATCAATGAGTGCGGCATCCGCAGCCCCAAGGCTCTCGAGGTTTCCCAGCTCGAGAACGCCAACGGCTGGGCGCTCGTGACCGAGAAGGTTCCGGGCACCACCCTTGCCGAGAAGATGACTGCCGAGCCCCAGCGCTTTGGTGAGTACCTCGAGATGTTCGTCGACCTCCAGATCGAGATCCACGGCTACACCTCCCCGCTGCTCAACCGTCAGCGCGACAAGTTCGCCCGCATGATCGACAGCCTTGATCAGCTCAATGCCACCACGCGCTACAACCTTCAGGAGCGTCTGGACGGCATGACCAAGGAGTTCAAGGTCTGCCACGGCGACTTCAACCCCTCCAACGTCATCGTCGGCGACGACGGCCAGCTCTATGTGTGCGACTGGGCACACGCCACCCAGGGCTCCCCTGCTGCCGACGTTGCCACCACCTACCTGCTCTTTGCCCTCAACAGCAAGGACCAGGCCGAGGCCTACCTGGAGCTCTACTGCGACCGCGCCGACATGCCCATGCAGGTCGTGCGTCAGTGGACGAGCATCGTCGCCGCTTCCGAGCTCGCTCGTAAGCGCAACGTGAACGATGAGTTCCTGAAGAACTGGATCGACGTCGTCGATTATCAGTAATATCTGAGCGATTTATTTCGCATCGGAGGCACAATGGAAAACCCCGCAGCTCGCATGGGCTGTGGGGTTTTCCTTTTAGATATCGAGGATGCTACAAGATAATAGGACGGCCCCGCATCTCCCCGATTGGAGAAATGCGGGGCCGTCCCACATATCGAACTACAAGCGAAATCGTCGATTAACGGCGGGCTGCCTTAACAAGCTCGGCAACCTTGGCGACGACCTCGTCGATCGCCACGTCCTCACGCTCGCCCGTGGCACGGTCCTTGAGCTCCACTGTGCCATTCTTGAGGCCGCGCTTGCCCAGAACCACCTGATACGGGAAGCCCATAAGGTCGTTGTCGGCAAACTTAAAGCCGGGACGCTCGTCGCGGTCGTCGACGACGACCTCGATACCCTCGGCACACAGGCCATCAACGATCTGCTCGCAGACGGTAGCGCACTCCTCCTTCTTGGGATCGAGCGGAATCACCGCGACCTCGTACGGGGCAACGGAGACCGGCCAGACGATGCCATGCTCGTCGTTGTGCTGCTCCACGACGGCAGCAAGCGAGCGGGACACACCAACGCCGTAGCAACCCATGATGAGCGGCTTCTCCTTGCCGTCCTCATCCATAAAGGTGGCACCCATGGCCTCGGAATACTTGGTGCCCAGCTGGAAGACCTGGGAGACCTCGATGCCGCGGGCAGCGGAGAGGGGCTTTCCGCAGTGCGGGCAGGGATCGCCGGCAACGACGGTTACCAGGTCGGCCCACTCGTCGACGGTAAAGTCGCGCTCAGGGCAGGCACCGGTAAAGTGATAATCGACCTCGTTGGCACCGCAGGCCCACTGCTTGGACTCGCGCAGGCTCTCGTCACACACCAGACGAATGCCCTCGGGCAGGTTAACCGGTCCGATAAAGCCCTTATGCAGACCGTAGGTCTGGAGCTCCTCATCGGTCATCATGCGATAGCCCTTGCCAAAGACGTGCTCGGCCTTGCAATCGTTGAGCTCGTGGTCGCCCGGAACAATGGCCACGACGGGCTTGCCCTCGGCGTCGATGAGTGCCAGAGACTTGCGCGTGCCGTTCTCGGGGAAGCCGAAGAACTTTGCAACGGCCTCGATGGTGCCCATACCCGGAGTCTCAACCTTGGTAAGCGTACCATCGCCGGGGCCCTCGGTCACAACGACCTTGGTGCTTGCGGCCTCATCGTCGGCAGCGAAGCCGCAATCGTCGCAGTAGACGAGCGAAGCCTCGCCGGCGTCGGCCAAAGCCATGTACTCGACGGAGGTATCGCCACCGATCTCGCCGGAGTCGGCGACAACGGGCAGAGCCTTGATGTAGCAGCGCTCGCAAATGTTGGCATAGGCCTGCTTCATCTTGTCGTACTCCTCCTGCAGGCTCTCCTGCGTGGCGGAGAAGCTGTAGGCGTCCTTCATGATGAACTCGCGGCCGCGCATCAGGCCAAAGCGGGGACGGAACTCGTCGCGGAACTTATCCTGGATGTGGTACAGGTTAACGGGCAGCTGTTTGTAGGAGCGCAGCTCGTTGCGCACCAGGGCCGTGACGGTCTCCTCGTGCGTGGGGCCCAGGACGAACTCGCGACCGTGACGGTCGTCAAAGCGCACAAGCTCCTTGCCATAGGCATCGATACGACCGGACTCACGCCACAGCTCGGCATCGACCATGATGGGCATCATGAGCTCCTGGGCGCCGGCAGCATCCATCTCGTCGCGCACGATGTTCTCGATCTTGCGGATCGAGCGCCATGCGAGCGGCAGATAAGAATACAGACCGGCGGCCTCCTTGCGGATCATGCCGGCACGGAGCAGCAGGCGGTGGCTGGCGAGCTCAGCGTCCGCCGGATCCTCTTTAAGCGTCGGCGCATAGAGCTTAGACATATACATTGCTCGAGTCATTTACTTCTCCTCAATAAGTTTGTCGACCTCGGCCATCAGCGCGTCGACAATTTGATCCTCAGCTACTTTACCAATGATCTGGCCATGCGAAAAGAGCAGGCCCTGACCTCGTCCGCAGGCAACGCCCAAGTCGGCGTCAGAAGCCTCGCCGGGGCCATTGACCGCGCATCCCATAACGGCGATCGAAAGCGGCGCGGAGTAGTTCTTAAGCCGCTCGGTGATCTCCTCGGCGATGGGAATGAGGTTAACCTGGCAGCGGGCGCACGTGGGGCACGAGACAATCTCGGGACCACGGCGACGCAGGCCCAGCGACTGCAAAATTCCCCAGGCGACCGGCGGCTCCTCAACCGGATCGGCCGTGAGAGAGACGCGCATGGTGTCACCGATACCCTCAGACAGCAGAATACCAAGGCCCACCGAGCTCTTAATGGTGCCCTGAAGCTTGGTACCCGCCTCGGTTACGCCCAGGTGAAGCGGAACGTGGGGAATCTCACGCGACAGGGCTCGATAGGTATCGAGCGTCGTTTGCACGCTATGGGCCTTGGCCGAAAGCACAATGTTCGTAAAGCCGCGGTCTTCAAAATGCTTGACGAAACGCTCGCTCGACATCACGAGCTTTTCGGGCTGCGTTAGGCCTTCGCGCTCGGCGATATCCTGCTCGAGCGAACCCGCGTTCACGCCAATGCGAATCGCGCACCCAGCGGCGCCCGCGGCATCGATCACGGCATCGACCTTGGCCCAATCGCCAATGTTGCCGGGATTGATGCGGAGCTTGGCGGCACCGGCCTCCACAGCGCCAATGGCCAGCTTGTGGTTAAAGTGGATATCGGCAACGATTGGCACCGGAGACTCGGCACAGATGGTGCGGAAACCCTCAAGCGCGGCCTCAGTGGGCACGCTCACACGCACGATATCGCAGCCAGCCTGCGCCAACGCGCACACTTGCGCAAGTGTTGCCTGGGCATCAGCGGTATCGGTGCAGGTCATGGATTGGACCACCACCGGCGCACCGCCACCGATCTGCACGCCGCCCACATGCACGGGGCGCGTCAAATCGCGAGGCAAAGGATGGGATAAAGACAATCCAAACACTCCCCTACAGAATAAATCGAAGGATGTCAGAACGAAGCATATAGACAAACAGCAGCGCAAAGAGCGCGATGCCCACATAGCTCACAATCGTCTGGACCTTGAGCGGAAGCTCGCGGCCCACAATCTTTTGAATGATCTCGATGACCAGCTTGCCGCCATCGAGTGGTGGGATGGGCAGCAGGTTCATAAAGCCAAGCGAGAACGAAATGAGGGCGGCAAACGAAAGGAACGTGGCAGGACCGGCAGCAGCAGCCTGTGAGGACATAACGCTAATACCCACGATCGAAGAAGACTGATCGAGAATCTCCATCGTATGCTGCGGCTGGAGCAGGCGCATCACGCCCTCCGCGGTCTGCACAGCATAGGAGAATGACAGACGCGCCGAGGTGATGGGGTCCAAACGGACTACCTCCGTAGAGGCATACACACCTAGGCGCTCGTCCTCTTTGAGCGCAACCGAGGTCGAATGCTGCTTGCCGTCGCGCTCATACTCAATGGCGATATCGTCCTTACCGGCGGCCTTGCCGATGGCATCGTAAACGTCCATCCAGGTAGAGCACGATACTCCGTCAACCGAAAGGATCGCGTCGCCGCCCTCGATACCCGCCTTGGCGGCAATAGACCCCTCGTCAACCTGACCGATCACGTTGGTATCGATCGGCACGGTGACACCCGCAATGGAATAGATGCTCATAAGCAGCAAAAAACCCGTCAGGATATTGACGAGAATGCCCGCGAGCAGCATAAAGGCGCGCTTGAGAAAGCCCTGGCCAAGATAAGTGTGCGAGCGCTCTTGCGCCAAGAAATCAGCCTCGCCGCACGGCAGCTCCCACACATCGCCCTCGGCAGTCGCATGCTCTCGATCGAACCGGCGGCCGTCAAAGGTGGTGTAACCCGCCGCGTCTCGCGGCAGCGTCTGATACTTGGTGGGATAGTAGCTCGGCGAGGGTTTCTCCCCTTCCTCATACCAGGGAGCGATGGAGCCCCAGCCCAGCAACAGAGCACAAGCCTCGAGCACATCCTCCTCGGAAAGCTCGAGCTCGACAGCAAGGTCGGCCACGGTCACGCGACCATGACGGTAGATAGCCGCGAGCACGCGATCGGCGCAGGAGACATCGGTCGGATCCATACCGCAGATGGCAGCGTAGCCACCCAGCAGCAGCGGGGTCACGCCAAACTTGGTTCCAATGCGACGCGACGTGTAATGGATGTCAAAGCGGCACGGCAGGCCCAAAAAGAACTCGGTCACACGGACGCCGCAGGCACGCGCCGCCAAAAAGTGGCCGCCCTCGTGCAAAAACACGAGGACGGAAAGCATCAGCAGGCCCCAAAAGACCGATGAGAGAACGCTCAGAACAGTATCCATAAAACGAAAAAGCAATCCTTATGGGTTAGGAACGGGTTGCGGCGAGTACCTGCGCAGCCTTTTCACGCGCCCACGCATCGATGTCGCGAAGCTGCTCAAACGAATCGACCGCCTGCATATCGTGGGCATCCATGCAGGATTCCACAATGCGATCGATATCGGTAAAGCTGCAGCCATCGTGCAGGAAGGCATCGACGGCGACCTCGTTGGCGGCATTGAGCACGCACGGCATGGTGCCACCCGTCTTGCCGGCACGTTCGGCCAGTGCCAGACAGCGGAAGGTATCCATGTCGGCAGCATCAAACGTGAGCTGCCCCAGCTCGCGGAAATCGATACGTGGCGCCGGGGTATCCCAACGCTCGGGATACGAGAACGCGAACTGGATGGGAATACGCATGTCGGAAGCACCGAGATGCGCCATCACGGAGCCGTCGACAAACTCGACCATAGAGTGAATCTTAGACTGACGCTGCACGACCACGTTAATGAAATCGAGGTCGCAGTTAAACAGATGCATGGCCTCAATGCGCTCCAGGCCCTTATTCATGAGGGTGGCGGAGTCGATGGTGATCTTGGCACCCATGGCCCACGTGGGATGCGCGAGGGCATCGGCACGCGTCACGCGATCTAGCTCGTCGCGCGTGCGGCCAAAGAACGGACCGCCCGAGCAGGTGAGCCAAATACAATGAGCCTCGCGCGGATTCTCCCCAAGATAGCACTGGTAGATGGCGGAGTGCTCAGAGTCGACTGGAATAAGCTGGCCCGGTTGTGCCAACGGCATAAGCAAGTCGCCACCGACGACGAGGGACT
Source organism: Collinsella sp. (assembly GCA_036301625.1). Taxonomy (GTDB): domain Bacteria; phylum Actinomycetota; class Coriobacteriia; order Coriobacteriales; family Coriobacteriaceae; genus Collinsella. Next base: position 37,446 of record JAXJEC010000042.1, read on the forward strand.
CCTTGTTGGCAAGGGCAAGACGCTTATTCGAGGTCAAGGCCGCATGGCTCGCCTCGAGACCGGCGGCACCCACAATAGCGACAAGCACGCAGTCGACATCGTCGCGACGCGCGAGCTCGCAAACCGCCTGCGCGCCAACGCCGAGCTTCGTTCCCTCGGGCAACTCCTGCAGCACGGCGTCATCGCCATGAGCGACATCGGCCACGGCAACCGCCGGAACCGAGAACTCGCGGGCAGCGGCAACGAGCTCGGAGGTACTGGAGTTAACGGATAGCGCCGTCACCTGCAGGCGATCGGCATGCTGACGGCACACATCGAGCGCCTGAGTGCCGATAGAGCCCGTACAGCCCAGGATGGCAACACGGAGACGTCCATCGGAGCCATACGTCGTCTGGAATGACATTACAGCACGCCTCCGATCATCAGCATCAGCTGCGCTGTGATGCAGCCGAAGATAAGCGAATCGCTACGATCGAGCATGCCGCCGTGGCCCGGGATAAGGTTACCGGAATCCTTAACGCCCACACCGCGCTTGATGCGAGACTCGATAAGGTCGCCGATAACGCCCAAAATGGACACGACCACGCCACACAGCAGCGCATAGGGCAGGCTGAGCTTGTAGAAGTGCGTCGCCCACAGGATGAGCCAAATCAAAACCGAGCCCAGGATGCCGCCGACAAACCCCTCCCAGCTCTTTTTGGGAGAGATCTTGGGAACCATCTTGTGCTTGCCGATACGGCTACCCACGATGTAGGCAAACGAATCGGAGACCCAAAGGGACGCACAAACGCCCACCGAAAGCAGGGCGCCGGCAAAACCGGGCACGGCATCGCGCAGCAGCACGATAGCCGACAGCATAAAGCCAGTGTAGATGGGACCCATGAGCGTCACGGCCACATCAGAGATGCGGGTACGCGGCGACAAGACATACCAAATGCCCACAGCGAGCATCAGGGCAAAAAGCAGTGCATTCAGCAACATCGAATCGCCCAACGCCGACAGCGGAAAGAGTACGGCGGCAGCGATACCCATGCGCTCGTTAGCCATCTTGCCATCGAGCCTCGTCATACGGAAAAACTCATAGCAGCACAGACCACTCATGACAGAAACAAAGATGGCCGTGGGCACGATACCCAAAACCAGGCACAGGATAAAGACGACGGCGTAGACGATACCGGCGGCGGCACGGGTAATAAAGCCCGCAAGCCACGAACCGGTGCTATTCTTCGCTGCAGGCGCTCCCGCAGCGGCAGCCTTGCGCTCAGATGTCTTGGGAGCAGTTGCCTTGGGACGATCGGACACGATTAAGCCTCCTCGGTCTTGCTCAGACCACCAAACCTACGGTCACGGCCCTGATAGGCCAAAATGGCGTCGACAAGGCCCCAACGATCAAAGTCGGGCCAATAGGTATCGGTGACGTAGAATTCGGAATAAGCCACCTGCCACAGCAGATAGTTCGAAAGGCGCAGCTCACCAGAAGTGCGAATCACAAGCTCCGGATCGGGCAGCCCAGCGGTATAGAGGTGCGAGGCAACCATATCATCGTCGATAGCAGCAGGATCGATCTTGCCGGCGACGGCATCGAGCGCAATCTGACGGACAGCGCGGGTAATCTCGGCGCGCGCGCCGTAGTTAACGGCAAGCGCCAGCGTCATACCGGTGTGATCGGCGCACTCGGCAAGACCGCGTTCAAAAACGTCGCGGGTCTTCTTGGGTAGCGCAGAAATGTCGCCCAAAAAGACAACGCGCACGTTTTCGCGCTTCAGAAGCGGCAGCTCGTCGATAAACGTCTTGGCAAACAGATGCATCAAGACGTTGACCTCATGCTGCGGACGATTCCAGTTTTCGGTAGAAAACGCATAGGCCGAAAGCACGTCGACGCCCAAGCGCACGCAGGCGGTAATGATCTCGCGCAGCGAAACGATACCCGCCTTGTGGCCCTCGGTGCGTGCAAGACCGCGCGATGTGGCCCAACGACCGTTGCCGTCCATGATGCACGAGATATGGTGCGGAATGTTATTGAGGTCAAGGTCGGAAAAACCGACGCCCGCAGGGGCGTCGGCAAAGTACTCGACCAGTTTATGCTCGTCGTATTGCACCTTAGATCTCCATGACCTCGGCTTCTTTTTCCTTCAGAAGCTCCTCGACCTTGGCGACATACTCATCAGTGTGCTTCTGGACCTTGGCCTGCTCGCGACGGACATCGTCCTCGGTGAGCTCCTCATCGCGCTCGAGCTTGTTGTTGAAGTCGCGACGGATGTTACGGATAGACACCTTGGCCTGCTCGGCGTACTCGCGGCACTCCTTGACGAGCTCGCGACGGCGCTCCTCAGTGGGAGCCGGGAACGGAAGACGAACGACGGTGCCATCGGAGTTGGGGGTAATACCCAGATCGGAAGCGCCGATGGCCTTGACGATAGCGTTGATGAGCGCCTTGTCCCACGGCTCGATGAGCAGCATGTGGGCCTCGGGGGTCTTGACGGCGGCAACCTGCGTGACCGGCGTGGGAACACCGTAATAATCAACGGTGATGTCAGACAGAATGTTAGCGTTGGCTCGGCCGGTACGGACCTTGGAGAAGTTATGCTTGAGGGACTCGAGCGACTTGTCCATGTGGGCGGTGATGTTCTCTGCCATGCTTAATCCTCCTGATAGACGAGCGTGCCGACGGGCTCACCCGAAAGCGCGCGCTTGACGGTGTCCTCGCCATCGATGTTGAGGACCAAAATCGGCATACGGTTGTCCTGGCACAGTGCCGTAGCCGTGGAATCCATAACCTGCAGACCGCGGACGAGAACCTCGTGATAGGTAATCTTGTCAAAACGGACGGCATCGGCGCACTTGACGGGATCCTTGTCGTAGATGCCGTCAACCTTGGTGGCTTTAATCAGAATCTCGGCGCCGATCTCGCACGCGCGAAGAGCCGCGGCGGTGTCGGTCGTAAAGTACGGATTGCCCGAACCGGCGGCAAAAATAACGACGTTGCCCTTGGAAAGGTGGTTGATGGCGCGACGGCGAATATAGGGCTCGCAGATCTCGTTCATCTGAATAGCGCTCATCACGCGGCAAGGAACATCGTTATGCTCGAAGGCATCCTGCAGGGCGAGCGCGTTCATAACGGTTGCCAGCATGCCCATGTAGTCGGCCTGAGCACGCTCCATGCCACCGGCAGCGCCGGCCATGCCGCGGAAAATATTGCCGCCGCCGACAACGACGCCGACCTCATGGCCAACGGCGAGCAGCTCCTTGACCTGCTTGGCAAGATGGTCGGTAACCTTGGGGTCGATGCCATATTGGCCGTCGCCCATCAGTGCTTCGCCGGAAAGCTTCAAAAGCACGCGTTTATATCGGATGTCGGACAAAGCGATCCTCCTTTAGATTGAACTCTCAACATTCTATCAAAGGCTCTAAGAAGAGCCATGAAAAAGCAGGCTGTGAGTAAAACCCACAGCCTGCTCATTACCAGCTACAAGAGCTTATTTACTCGCCACGGACCAGACGGTCAAAGGCAACGACGGTAATGGTGTCGCCGAGCTCCTTGGAGACCTGCTCAGCGTACTTCTTGATGGTGAGGGAGCTGTCCTTGATGAACTCCTGCTCGGTGAGCACGGACTGCTTGTAGAACTTCTCCAGACGGCCGACAGCCATCTTCTCCTGAATGGCCTCGGGCTTGCCGGACTCGGCAGCCTGAGCCATGTAAATCTGCTTCTCGTGCTCGACGGTCTCGGCCGGAACCTGATCGCGGGTAGCGCAGATCGGGGCGACGGCGGCAACCTGAAGGGCAACGTCGTGAGCGAAGGTCTTGAAGGACTCAGCCTGAGCGGTCTCGGCCTTCTCGAAAGCAAACTCGACGAGGACGCCGATCTTACCACCCATGTGGATGTAAGAAGCGAGAGCGCCGTTCTCGGCCTTACGGGCGGCGAAGCGGGAGATCTTCATGTTCTCGCCCATGATGTGAATCATCTCGGTGAGCTCGGAGGAAACGGTCTCCTCGCCCATCGGCTTCTCAAGCAGAGCGTCGACGTCAGCAGGCTCGGTGGTAGCGACAACCTCAGCGACCTTGGAAGCAAAGCCGGTGAACTTGGCGTTGGAGCCAACGAAGTCGGTCTCGCAGGAGAGCTCGAGCAGAGCGCCGGTCTTGCCATCCTCGGAGACGAACGCGGCGACAGCGCCCTCGTTGGTCTCACGGCCAGCCTTCTTGGCGGCCTTGGCAAGGCCGTTCTTACGCAGAACGTCGACAGCGGCGTCCATGTCGCCGTCAGCCTCGACGAGAGCCTTCTTGCACTCCATCATCGGGGAGTCGGTCATCTCGCGGAGCTGCTTGACCATAGCGGCGGTAATCTGGGCCATTGTGGTTCCTTTCAAAGAGATGAAAAAGAATTAACTAAGACTGATTTACTCGGCCTTGGGCTCAGCGGCCATCTCGGCCTCGGAGACCTGCTCCTTGCCGGAGCCAGCGAGGCAGGCGTCAGCCATGAGCTCGCACATAAGGGTGACAGCGGAGATAGCGTCATCGTTGCAGGGGATGCCGTACTCGACCTCGTCGGGATCGGAGTTGGTGTCGATCAGGGCGACGACGGGGATGTTCAGGCGCTGGGCCTCCTTGATGGCGTTCTCCTCGCGCTTGGTGTCGATGACGAAGAGAGCCTGGGGCAGACCCTTCATGTCGCGGGCGCCACCGAGGTTGGTCTGGAGCTTAGTGAGCTCCTTGCCGAGAACAGCCTGCTCCTTCTTGGGCAGAACAGCCATGCGGCCGTCCTCGACCATGGCCTCGAGCTCCTCCATGCGGTTGATGCGGGAGCGGATGGTGACGAAGTTGGTCAGCATACCGCCGAGCCAACGCTGGTTGATGTAAGGCATGTTGGCGCGCTCAGCAGCGTTCTTGACGGCCTCCTGAGCCTGCTTCTTGGTGCCGACGAACAGCACGTTGCCACCCTTGGCGACGTTCTTGACGAAGGTGTAGGCCTGGTCGGCGTCGAGGATGGTCTGCTTGAGGTCGAGGATGTAGATGCCGTTGCGCTCACCGAAGATGAACGGCTTCATCTTGGGGTTCCAGCGACGGGTCTGGTGACCGAAGTGGCAGCCGGCCTCGAGCAGGGTGCGGATATTAATCTTGGTAGCCATGTTAAACCTCCTGTGGTTTGCCTCCGCGCGGGGTCATCCTCCAAAACCAACCCGGACATGTGCTACCAAAGCCCGGGCACCACGGTATGAAGTAGCCGCGCGTGCGTGATAAAAACATGTTGCCGTGAAGCAACCCGATGAATGATAGCAGGAATGCCTCTTCCTGCCAACCCGCAATCAAAACCACACACCTGAGTGCGGCGCGGGACGTGCCAGCCACTATTCGCCGCGGGGATGGGCTTGAGCCACAGCCCGCTTAAGCCGATCGGGTGTGAGATGCGTGTAGATCTGCGTCGTGGACAGGCTCGCATGACCTAGCAGCTCTTGAACCGAGCGCAGGTCCGCACCGCCCTCGAGCAAGTCGGTCGCAAAGGTATGGCGCATCGCATGCGGGGCGATGTCGGCCGGAATGCCGGCGAGCGTCGCCAGCGTATGGAACCGCCGCCGGAGCATCGCGGCGCTCATGCGATTGCCGCGCGCCGATATAAGCAGCGGATGCGGCCCGGTAGCGAGGTCGCGGCGCTTTGCCCGAGCGAGCAACTCCGGCCTCCCCTCTTCAATATAGAGACGCGTCACATCGAGCGCACGACGATACAGAGGAACGATGCGCTCCTTGCTTCCCTTGCCCCACAGGCGCAGCGTGCGCTCGGACCATGAGATGGATTCCACATTGAGCGCCGCAAGCTCTGAGATGCGGGCACCCGAGGCATAGAGCAACTCGAGCATCGCCGCATCGCGCAGTCCCGCGGGTGTTGAGGTATCAGGCGTCTTGAGCAGCGCCTCGACCTGCTGGGTCGTAAGGACGCCCGGCAGGTCACGCGGCAGCTTGGGCGACGCGATCGCCGAGACCGCATCGCCCTCGACAATCCCCTCGGCAGCCATCCAGCGATAGAGAGATCGAATAGCCGACAGGTGCGCCGCAAGCGTTCGGGGAGCCACCTGCTCACGCGAAAGCTCGGCAAGATAGCGACGAATGGTGCGCACGTCGGCAGCGAAAGCATCAATATCCTCGCGCTCGCACCAGGCAGCAAAGCGCTCTAGCCTCGAGCCATAGGCCGTCACCGTGTTGGGAGAAAGCCCCTCGACGCGTGCGATATAGGCGATAAAAGAGTCGACGGTGTCGTACAGGTCAAAGGCTATGACCGGTCGCCTCCAAACAAGTCGGAACGCGTGGCCAAGTAGGCATCGAGGGCCTCGAGCGCACGGTCCGCATAGGCCTGATAGCGGTCGCGCTTGCTGCGGCGCTTACCGTCCTCGAGTGGCGGCACCAGGCCAAAGTTGACATGCATAGGCTGATAGCCCACGGTGGCAGGATCGGTCGCATAGCCCACGAGCGCACCCAGGGCGCCCACACGCGGCAACTCGACGCCCGCGGCACCGATAGCCTCGGCATAGGTGTTGAGCGCCGCGAGCAGACCTGTCGCCACGGCTTCCATGTACCCCTCGGTGCCGGTGATCTGACCGGCCAGGCGCACGCCGGTACCGGGCACGGCAAAGGTGCTATCGAGCACGTGAGGGGCGTCGACAAAGGTATTGCGGTGCATGACACCGTAGCGGAAGAACTCAGCGTTCTCCAGGCCCGGCACCATATGGAAGACGCGCTTCTGCTCGCCAAAGGTCAAGTTGGTCTGGAAGCCCACCAGGTTATAGGCGGTCTTCTCCTTGTTCTCGGCACGCAGCTGAATCGCCGCCCAGGGGCGACGTCCGGTACGCGGGTCGGTGAGGCCGACGGGCTTCATGGCGCCAAAGCGAATGGCGTCCTTGCCGGTGCGCGCAACTTCCTCGGCAGGCTGGCAGGCCTGGAACAAATCGCCGCCCTCAAAGTCTTTGAGCACCACGCGGTCGGCCGTGGTAAGCGCCTCGATAAAGGCCTCGTACTCCTCCTTGTTGAGCGGAGCGTTGAGATAGTCGCCGCTCCCCTGCTCCTCGTAGCGCGACTGCGAGAACAGCACGTCCATATCGAGCGTGGAGGCATCGACGATCGGCGCCGCGGCATCGAAGAATGCCAGGGCATCGCCACCGACGAGCTTCATAACCTCTTCGCTCAGCGCCGGTGAACACAGCGGGCCCGCGGCAATGACCACGTGACCCTCGGGAATCTGCGTGACCTCGCCGTGCACGACCTCGATATTGGGACGAGCGGCAACCTCGGCCTCGACAAGCTCGGAAAACTTGACGCGGTCGACCGCCAGGGCACCGCCGGCGGGAACAGCCGCGCGATGGGCGCAATCGAGCAGGACTGAACCCATGCGCTCAAGCTCGGCCTTCAGCAAACCAGCCGCGGAATCCGGACGGGTCGACTTAAACGAATTGGAGCAGACGAGCTCTGCCAGGTGATCGGTATGATGGGCCGGGGAGCTCACCTGGGGGCGCATCTCGCACAGCTTTACGGCAAACCCGCGGTCTGCCAGCTGAATCGCGCATTCCGAACCCGCCAGACCGCCACCGATAACCGTCACCTGATCGAACTGCATCTGCAAACACCTTTCTAATTGACACGTTTTCCATTGTGACCGAAGGGCGTCTGGGCGTGAAGGGCAAACTTGGAGGGCGCATACCTTCCATCCATCATGCGCTCGATAAGGCCCTCGAGCTCAAGCGAACCCAAGAGTTTGAGTACGCCGACAGCATCGAGCGAGACGAGCGCCGCGATGTCGTCGACCTTGAGCGGAGAGGCAATGAGCGCATGCATCACAGTTTGCTGCGTTGGATCCAGGTCGGCAATGCCGGGAGCATCGGGGCGCGAGTAGCGCAGGGTGCCGTAGATGCGTGAGATTGCCATCTCGATGGACTCCTCGTCGACAATGCAGCAGGCACCGTTCGCAATGAGGTAATTCGTGCCACGCGACTCGGGCGATAGGATCGACCCCGGCACGGCAAGAAGTTCGCGCCCCAAATCCATAGCAGCCTCGGCTGTAGAAAACGTCCCAGAAGGCATACCCGCCTCGGATACAAAGAGGGCTTGCGACAGGGCCGCGATTACGCGATTGCGGCGCGGAAAGGCGAACTTGCGCGGACCCATGCCCCACGGAGAGATCGACACGACCGCGCCACCCGTATCAAGCGTGCGCGTAATCAGCCCCGCGCTCGAACGCGGGTAGACCACGTCGGCGCCCGTCCCCAGCACCACAACGTGTTTGCCGCCGGCGTTGACCGCAGCCCAACCCGAGGCCTGGTCACAACCGACCGCACCGCCCGAAACTACCGTCACTCCCGCCTCGACCGCAACCTTTGCCGCAAGCTCTGCCACGGCAAGACCATACGGCGAGGCCTTTCGCGCACCGATGATGGAGAGCGCGGGCGTCGAAAGCGCCTCGGGGTTGCCGCGCACATAGAGCGTCTGAGGTACATCAGAAAGCTCCAAAACGGTCTCGGGATACAACGCGTCACCTGGATGCAGCTCGAAGGTCCCCTCGGCCATCATTGGTCCCTCCTTCCCTGGTACATCGCCGCCTCGAGCACGTGGTCCTGCGTCACTTGTTCGCTCTCGGCGACATCTGCGATCGTGCGCGCAATGCGAACCAGGCGCACGATGCCGCGCCCTGTGAGATGTGTGCGTTTGGACAGACCGAGCACACACTTCTCCGCCGCATCATCGAGCTCAAAGGTCGAAACGACGCCGTCAATGGACCGTGTCTCGTCATCCTCGGCCTCGGCATCCGCATCGTCCATACGGGACTCGCGCCAGGCGCGAAAGGCGCGACCGCGCACAACGTAGTCACGTAACTCGGCCGACGACATACCCTCCGCGCCCTCGATAATCACCTGGGGGTCGGGACGGGTCACATCGATCATCATGTCGATACGGTCGGCCAAAGGACCGCGCAGCTTTGCCCGATAGCGCTCCACCATCGCCGCCGAGCAGCGACACGGCACCTCGCGATCGCCCAAAAAGCCGCAGGGGCAGGGATTGCTCGCAGCCAGCAGTTGAAAGCGCGACGGGAAGGTAAAGGCCCCGTCGACGCGTACGATCCTCACATAGCCACGTTCGATGGGCTGACGCAGCGTCTGCAGCACACCCGTGGGAAACTCGGCAAGCTCGTCCAAAAAGAGCACACCGCCATGAGCAAGGCTGATCTCACCCGGGTGCACCGGGCGCCCACCGCCGATAAGGCCTGCGGTCGAAATACTGTGATGGGGACTGCGGAAGGGCCGGTGCCCCGCCAACAAGCCATCAATGTTCTCACCCAAAACCGAATGGATGCACAGCGCCTCCTGTTGATCCTCAACAGAAAGCTCGGGCAGGATGCCGGTCATACGACGTGCGAGCATCGTCTTGCCCGATCCCGGGGACCCAATCATGAGCAAGCCGAGTTCTCCTGCCGCCGCAAGCGCCATGCCGCGTTTGGCAACCTCCTGCCCCAGCACGTCGGCATAGTCGAGCTCGGGCTCAAAGGTCGCCTCAGGCCCTTCAGAATCCAGGTAGTGCCGCGCGGCATCGCCCATACCATGAGCAAGCTGAGACAAATGATCGATAAAGCCGCAATCCACGCCCGCGAGTGGCACATGCTGGTCGGACCTGCCGGCGATAAAAGACAGCCCCATGTCGCGAGCCAATAGCTGAAACGCCACCTCGCCCTTGACGGGAAGCACCGTACCGTCCAGACCAAGCTCACCTGCGATAAGGCAGCGATCGAGGTTGTCACGGGGAATCTGCTCATCGGCCGCTAGAACCGCGATGGCGATGGGCAGGTCAAAGCCGCTACCGGTCTTGCGGATATCGCCGGGTGCCAGGTTAACGGTAATGCCCGAGCGCGGGATCTCGAACCCGGCGGAGCGCATCGCGCAGCGAATACGACCGCGTGACTCCATCACCTCCATACTCGGAATGCCGAGCATCTGGATGCCCGGAACGCCACCGGCAAGCGAGACCTCGACCGTGACGTGAATTGCCTCGACGCCGCGGATGCAGGCCGCGTGTACGGCAAACGTCTCGAACGCCATCACGACACCTGCCAATCGAACGCATTGTACTGGTGCTCGATCTCGGCGATATGCCCGCCGCGGATGGTGACGCCCACGGCATCGAAGCGAATCAACCTGAGCGGATAGTGCTCCATGAGATAGCAACTTGCGATACGGCGATACCGACGCTGCTTTCGGGCGTCCACGGCCTCCTCGGGAAAGACCCGCGTGCTGCAATCCAGAGCGACGCGTCTCGTCTTGACCTCGGCCATCACCACGACATCGTCGAGCTCATCGAGCAGCACCAGATCGGCTTCGCCCTCAATGCAACGATAGCCCTGCTCCAACAAGGTGTATCCACGCTCGTTAAAGTAATCGATGGTGATCAGCTCGCCCAGCATGCCGAGCTCGCGGGGACTGAGCCCCTTAATAAACTCGGGCGTAATCGCCCCGCAGTCGAGCTCGCCGTCTTCCCAGCGCTCCTTGAGTTGCTGCGTCTTGCTCTTTTTGCTTGTGGCACACATGGGGTCTCCTTTCCCGCACACTGCATTGCCCCGATGATGAGGGCACCTTTCATGCGGGTAAGTACCGGAAGCAAACCAAAAGCTGACCAAATGCCGACAAAAAACGGGCCGTACGCAACAATCACGTTGCACACGGCCCGCTACCAGCAGGTTTATAAAACGCCAGAGATCCCTGTCTCCACAATTGACCTAGAAAAGACGCTCAGTCTGCAGAAAGTTTCCGCAAAAGCTCACACGATGCAGCGGACAAAGTCCGTGTTTGCGAATCGCCTCGATGTGCTCGGGGCTTGCGTAGCCCTTCGACTCGGCCAAATGATACTCGGGGTACTCGGCGTCGTACTCGACCATCATCTCGTCACGCGTGACCTTGGCCATGATGGACGCCGCGGCGATACAGGCGATTTTGGCATCGCCCTTCACCACGTCGCGCTCGTTGGGAACGGCACCCAGGGGGTTACCGTCCATAAGCACGCAATCGGGCTCGAGCCCCGTATCGGCCACGGCGCCCGCGACGGCAGCGCGGATGGCGCGGGCCATGCCCATATCATCGATATCCGCAGGCGCGATATGGCAAAAACCAATCGCCGTCGCGACCTCGGCAATCTTCACCGAGAGCAGCTCGCGGCGCGCCGGCGTGAGCTTTTTGGAATCATTGATGCCCCAGACGCGCGGCTCCATGGGAAGACACACGGCGCACACCGTCAAAGGACCGGCCACCGAGCCGCGACCCACCTCGTCGACACCCACGACCACGCCATCCCCACCGAGCTCGTACATCAGCTCGTACATGCCGTTGACGCGCTCGCGCTCGGCAAGTTCCTTGTTATGGCGCTTAAGAGCACGCTCGCAAGCCTTGATCACTTGCTGGCGCGGATCCTCACGATAATGCTCCACGAGGGCGGGAATCTCCTCAAACGTGGCGCTCGCCAGCTCGCCGGCAACCTGCGATGCCGAAACCGAGCTCGTCATGTTGGCCATATCGGGGCCTCCTTGCATGCAAATCAGATAAAAAGAAGGGCCACCCGAAGGTGACCCTTTTGTCCAAACGAGTGGACAGACGCTGCGATCTTCTTAGCGCTTCTCGGGGATGCGAGCAGCCTTGCCCACCTTGTCGCGGAGGTAGTACAGCTTGGCGCGACGGACGCGACCATGACGGACGACCTCGAGCTTGGCGATCTTGGGGCTGTGAAGCGGGAAGGTACGCTCAACACCGACACCGAAGGAAATCTTGCGGACGGTGAAGGTCTCACGGGCACCGGCGCCGGCCATGCGGATGACGTCACCCTGGAAAACCTGGATGCGCTCGCGGTCGCCTTCCTTAATGCGGTAGTGAACCTTGACGTTGTCGGCAACGCGGACCTGCGGGATGTCCTCGCGGATCTGCTGACGCTCGATTGCGCGGATGTAATCCATGTGCAATTCCTTACTCTTCTAGAGGTGCCGTACCACCTTGGCCGGCACGTAGTTGAACAAACGCATTCGAGTATACACGCGCAGGTTTGCGCTGCAAGAACTATTTTTTACGCAGACAAAAAGACAAAACCCGCACATGATAACCGCCCGCCTCACGAATGAGACGGGCGGCATGAAGGGGGGGCTACGTTACGCGCGGAAACGCAAGACCTTAGGCGTTACGCTTGGCCTCGAGCTTGGCCTGGGCCGCAGCAAGACGCGCGAGCGGCACGCGGTAGGGCGAACAGGATACGTAATCCACGTCGGCCACGTTGAACAGGCCCTTGATGGACTTGGGGTCGCCGCCGTGCTCGCCGCATACGCCAAAGTGCATACCGGGATTGGTGGCACGGCCCTTCTCGACTGCCATGCGCACCAGCTCGAGCACCGCCGTGTCGATGGTCTCGAAGGGGTTCTCCTTCAAGATCTTCTTGTGCAGGTACAGCGGGATGAACTTGGCCTCGGCATCGTCGCGGGAGAAGCCGAAGGTCGTCTGCGTGAGGTCGTTGGTGCCAAAGCAGAAGAAATCGGCGTGCTGGGCGATCTCGTCGGCGACCATGCAGGCGCGCGGCAGCTCGAGCATCGTACCCACAGGAATGTTGAGCTCGACGCCCTCCTCGGCGGAAACCTCGGCGATCACGCGCTCGATGACCTCGCGGGTCTGGACATGCTCGGCCGTGATGGAAACGAGCGGAACCATGATCTCGGGGCGCGGGTCGACGCCTTCCTTGATAAGGCGAGCGGCAGCCGTTGCCACGGCACGGACCTGCATGAGCGGCAGGTCACCGAAGACGACTGACAGACGCACACCGCGCAGGCCGAGCATGGGGTTGGACTCGACCATGCCGTCGATGCGACGCAGGCGGGCACGCAGGGCGGCGAGCTCCTCCTCGGGAGCGCCAGCAGCCTCCTTCTTGGTGATGGCGACCTCGAGCTCGCGGGGATCGTCCAGGAACTCGTGAAGCGGCGGATCGATCAGGCGAACGACCACGTCGCGGCCGGTCATGGTCTTAAACATGGCCAGGAAGTCCTCGGTCTGGACCTTGAGCAGATCGGCCAAGGCCTGCTGCTTCACGGCCTCGTCATCGGACAGGATGAAGCTCTGGATGATGTTCTTGCGATCGCCCAGGAACATATGCTCGGTGCGGCACAGGCCGATGGCCTCGGCGCCAAACTCGAGCGCGAGCTCGGCGTCCTCGGGGTTGTCGGCGTTGACGCGCACGTGGTTGGCGTGGCCGCAGGTCTCATCCAGACGAATCTCATCGGCCCAGGACAGGATAGTGTCCAGGTCACCAGTAAGCTCGGCGGAGACCAAGTCAACGGCGCCGTCGACAACGATGCCCTGGGTACCGTCGATGGAGATGATGTCGCCCTCGTGCAGTACGCGATCGCTACCCTCGATACGCACGACCTTCTCGGCCGCGTCGATATGGAAGCGCTCGACACCGCAGACGCAGGGCGTACCCATGCCGCGGGCGATAACGGCGGCATGGCTCGTCTTGCCACCGTGGCTCGTCAGGATGCCCTCGGCGGCAACCATGCCCTTCAGGTCGTCAGGGTTGGTCTCCCAACGGACCAGGATGACCTTGTGGCCCTCGGCGGAACGCGCGACGGCGTCGTCGCTCGAGAACACGACCTCGCCCACGGCGGCACCGGGGCTGGCGTTAAGACCGGTCGCGAGCGCCTCGTACTTCTTGGAGGAGTCGAACTGCGGGTGCAGGAGCTGATCGAGCTGCGCAGGATCGATGCGGCCCACGGCCTCCTCGCGGGTGATGAGGCCCTCCTCGACCATCTCGATGGCGATGCGCAGGGCGGCGGTGGCGGTTCGCTTGCCCACGCGGGTCTGGAGCATCCAGAGCTTGCCCTGCTCGATGGTGAACTCGATGTCGCACATGTCGCGATAGTGATCCTCGAGCGTCAGGAACACGCGCTCGAGCTCCTCGCCTGCGGACTCAAGCCCCGGAGTGGTCTTGAGATCGGCGATGGGCTCGGTGTTGCGAATGCCGGCGACGACGTCCTCGCCCTGGGCGTTGACCAGAAAGTCGCCGTAGAACTCCTTGGTGCCGTCGGCCGGGTTGCGGGTGAAGGCGACGCCGGTCGCAGAGGTCTCGCCCTTGTTGCCAAAAGCCATGGCCTGGACGTTGACGGCGGTGCCGAGCTCGTCGGAGATGCCGTGCTGCTTGCGGTAAATGCAGGCGCGCTCGTTCATCCAGCTGCCAAAGACGGCCTGGATGGCAAGGCGAAGCTGGAGCTCCGGATCGTGCGGAAAGACGGGCTTACCATCGGCGACCTCGAGCTCGGGGTACAGGGCGGCCTCGACGTTGGCGGAGAAGATGCCCTTGAAGGTCTCGACGAGCTCCTGCAGGTCCTCGGCCGAAAGCTCGGAATCGACGCGGACGCCGGCAACCAGGCGGGCCTGGGTCAGGGCGTTCTCGAACAGGTCGGCGTCGACGCCCATGACGACGTTGGAGAACATCTGGATAAAGCGGCGATAGCTGTCCCAAGCAAAGCGCGGGTTCTGCGTCTGGGCGATGAGGCCCAGGACGGAATCGTCGTTGAGGCCCAGATTGAGGACCGTGTCCATCATGCCGGGCATGGAGAACGGAGCGCCAGAGCGCACCGAGACGAGCAGCGGATCGTTGGCATCTCCGAGCTTCTTGCCGCAGCGGGCTTCGAGGTCGGCCTCGGCGGCAACGATCTCGTCAAGCGCGCCGGCAGGCCAAACATTGCCGGCACCGGAGTACTCAACGCAGGTCTGGCAGGTAATGGTAAAGCCACCGGGGACCGGCAGGCCGATACGGCTCATCTCGGCAAGGTTAGCGCCCTTGCCGCCAAGCACAAAGTTCATAGACTTGTCGCCCTCGGTGACACAAGTGCCCTGGGCGTCGGTTCCAAAACGGTAAACCCTCTTGCAATCGCTCACGATACTTCCCCTTCTATGTGTTCGCACACACGACCGTGGTAACGAATCGACCCGCCGGATGCGGACCGTGAGGGAACTATACGGCGGGTTTTGGGCGGGCTTGAGCAGAGGCTGCGCGGTTTGGTAAACGTGCTAAAACTGGCGGTAAACGGTAGGTAAAGGTGGTTACCTTATGAAGATACCAGTACAACGTAGTCGCAGGTCAAAAGCGGTATAAACTGCTAAAGCGCTTTAGCAAAAAGCTGTAATTATTGGAATGGAATCTCTTAAACTACGCAATAGCCAAGAAAGACAAAATCTATCAGAAGTATTTGTCCCAGGGATTTTGGTCAGAGTAGCTAATTTGGGACGGGGCTATTTTAGCCACCCCGGCAGATAGCGCGAATGCTTTGGCGGAGTAACGGCCGGGGTAGCTAAAAAAGCCCCATTACAGTTTGAGTCGTCCGAAAGGGCGGCTCCTTACTAGTTCTGGTAATACGATTGAGCCGTACCGATGGTCGCTGGCCGACCGCGACCGCGACGCGGCCTCCACCCGAGACCCCCATCTCGACACATAGCCCGTCATCCGACGAAAGCGCGCAGGTCGTCCTGTATAGGCGCATGGTGTCCCCCTCCGCCGCAAGAGGGAAACGAAAAAGCCCCTCTTTGCCACTACGGACAAAAGGGGCCTCCCAGGGGAAACGTGTTACAAAGCCTTCTTTGCAGGACGATGAAGATCAGAAACCCAACGTCGTACGCGTAGGGACTTACCCAACACCCACGCCATTTCGATCTTCTGGGCCTTCAACGCCACGTCCCGATAAGCATCCGGGCATCGGAATGACCTCGTCGCAAGCCGCAAGCATCTCTTCGTCATGAGTGACAACAATTACAATATGGTCTCTCTTAACCTCATGAAGCAATTTAATTAGCGCGCTCCGGCTCTTCGCATCAAGCGCTGAAGTTGACTCAAGAAACAACATGACGTCCGGCGATTTCAACATCTGCCGCACAATTGCGATGTTCTGCTTCTCCCCGCCGGACACCCCTCCTTTCTTGCTGCCAAGCATCGCTGCCGCCCCGTTCTCCGCAGCGGCAATCATTTTGTCTAACCCCAATATGGCAAGCATCCGATTCAGTTTGTCGGCCTCGAAATCATCAGAAAGCAGCGTAAGATTATCGAGGATCGTCCCCCCAACAATAGGGGGCTCTTGCTCCGTAATGCCAACTCGGCACCGCCGCAATGCGTATCGGTCGATGCGACGCTGTGATACCCCGTTGTAGAGGACGGCCCCTTCCGTGTTATCTGGATATAGACCCAATATCACTGACAGCAGCGAGCTCTTCCCCGAGCCATTTCTTCTTGCTTACTGTTTTTCTTATATTGTAACGATTTTCGATAAGAGGAAAGATTACTCCATGACGCGCAAGCCCGAACTCTAAGCGTTTCCCATCAGCATTGCCCATTTTTCGGATCGAAATCCAAATCCAGCTTCCTATCGCATGCTGAAATCAAATCCTGATCATGGCTTACAACAAGAATTAGCTGATCGAAGGGATTTCGATGAATATACTCCGTGAACTCCCGACGGCTTTCTTCATCTAAATCGTTCGTTGGTTCATCGAACACAAGCACTTCCGGCTGCCTGCGAAGTGCTGCGAATATCCTTAGCTTTCGATACTCTCCACCAGAAAGGTCTCTACAATTCTTGCCTTTTAACGATTCGACGGTTCGATAGAAACTCGGCACAAGCTCTCGGAGGTTTTCGCTCGATCCCCGAATCGACGTCCTCTCAAGGTAATTCTCCACCGTTTCGTTCGGAATAAAGAGCTTTTGCGGGCACACCGCAAACAGGTCCCGTCGGATCGTCTCCATATCGAGCTCTTCATATGGCACCGACCCCAAAGCCCGATGTCCCCCAGCAGAATATAGTCCAAGGAGCACCTTCAGAAACGTGCTTTTTCCGCATCCGTTCGGCCCGGTAATGGCATAGGTTTTTCCTTCCTCCACCTCCACGGAGAGGTCGCGGTATAAGTAGGGCTTTCCCGCGTATCGGTACGCGATGTTGGACAACGATATGCTCTCCACGTGCCCAACCGTGAGGGTGCCGCGGTCCTCGGCGTCCTCCGTCAGAGCCCCCAATCGGTCGAACGAGGCCCTTGCGTCCTGATACGATTTGAAATAATTCAAAAAATACTTGAAGCATCCGAACGCCATCGAGTAATACGAGTTCACCATTGTGAACTCGCCTAAGCTCATTCTTCCGCTCAATATTTCCATCCCGGAGATCACGAGCAGTGCCCCCCGAAACACAGACGAGATCAGGCCGTCGCTTGATGTGGCCAGATTCGAGACCCTACTTGCTTTCATGTAAATCGGGTAGTACCCCTCGAATACCCCTTTGAGCGTCCGAGCGCTCTGGTTATATGCGCCATCGCACTTAATGTCAAACAACTGCGACAGCTCGCCGCTCACGGACGCGAAAAGCTTACTCAAACCCTCCTTGTTCGCAAGCGAACTGTTGTACAACGGCTTTTTCAACGCCCTGAATAAAATGAAGTACGCAACAAGCGAACATGCACTTAACACCAGGAACACCGGATTAATCGAAAACAGGATGATGCATATCAACACAACCAGAACGATGTTAAGCCCGATCGTCAGGAAGTTGTTCACGACAAACGATGACACCGCATTCGAATCCGCATACACCCTCTGCGTTGTATAGGATGGATCCGCCTGCTCCCCCTTTTCCAGGGGCCCCCGTTCAAACGACTCACACGTGGTCCCCATCAGTCTCGTCGTCATCTCCAAGATGACGCGCGATACGTTCACACCCATCGCATACGACATGAAGGAGGCCGATATCCCTATGCCCGCAACAAAGGCCGCAAACCACACGACGCGAGATGGATCCCTATTCGTCACGAGAAAGTCTACAAACCCACCGTTTAAGGCGGGCATGACGCACGAGAGAGCAAAATTCACCAGCATGAGAATCACGAAAAGCCGTGACCCTTTACACCGAAACAACTCGTGAACCGTCTTCTTAAACATGCCAGCTCCCATCAAGCGGCCTTTTATCCAAAACTGAATTTGCTCGCCGCTTAATCGCTCCCATATATCCCTTGTTGTTAATCCTTGCTCAAGACATTATCTCGGGTTGCGGTGCCCAGGATTCCATTTCACCTTTATATACATACGAATAAGCCCCCTATTTGCATAGGCAAGCGCGGCGATTATAACAGCAGCCACCATCAGACCGAGAATAGCCCTTTTGTCCGGAAAAAGGGACGAGAGAAAAAGGCATATTGCGGAGAAAACTATAGACGCCCCCACCACTCGGTTTGCGCCTAGAGACTCGGCCGTCCGCTTTGCCTCCTCTAAACGCTCTCCCGATAGCAATGACATTCCGGCAAGCAATCCCGTGAGCTTGCCTCGATATATCATTATTCCGAACAACAGCAGCAGGCATGACCCCACCATTGAAACCACAACGTCCGACATCGCCATCACTCCAGTCCACTCCTTCAATACCAGCCCTATCGACAAACATCAAAACTTTTTTTAACCTAATATTGTATATCGATATAAATATATTCTTTTATATATCGTTTCGATTTGTGATATTTTATCGAACGAGTTGCTATTCGAGGAAGATAGGCCACAACCAAAGGAGATCAATGGAATCCGTGAATGTTTGGAGCGCGCAAATCTCATCATTGCCTGGAGTCATCCCTATCCCCCTCGACCCAAGCTACCTTCGCAGTGAACCAAATAACCGCCTGAGCGTCCTAAGCTCAGATGGGAAACAAATCTATACGATCCTCAACAGGGTCGCTAAAGAGATTCTTGACTTATGCGACGGCACCTGCGATTTGCCCAAAATTCTCCGTCTGTTCCAAGAAAAATACCCAGATCAACCGCGCGAGACGCTAGCGCATGACCTGGCCCAAACCCTGCATAGCCTGACCGTAAACTGTCTTATCGTTTGGAAGAAAGAAGGGAGATATATGAACGACCCTTTCGGCTCCGATTACCTAACATCGGTGAATCCCGACGAGCTGCTTATTCTCGCGGACGCGAGCAGGTTTGCTGAAATCGAAGAGGCGGCTGCAAAATCCCTCTCTGCAAAACAGTCCAAAAATGGCAATAGGATCTATTTCTCTGAGTTCGACGTTGAGCCCGAATTGGAGAACTTTCTGGTTCTTCGCCAAAGGCTCTTTTCCTTTACCCATGATTATTTTCTACTCACGAGCCAGTCCGGAGAAATTAATGGATTGATAATATGCGAGCCGGCCACTAATCCCGCCGGCCGCAGCGTCATCATCAAATTTATCTCATGCAGCTCCACGCTGCTTGCCGGTGTGCTCGACCGCCTTGCGGAATACTACGGATCTTCCGCTCCCAAAGCCTACCGCGCGCTCAGAATTGACGCGCCTGATTCCACCCCAATCGCCGAACAACTTGACCATTCCGACCAGCGCCTTGGCTTTTCCTTAGTCGGCACCCTGCCCAATGAGCTCGACTCGGGCGACGTCAAGCTGTTTGTTCGCCCGCTCGATAAGAAGCAATAATGAGCATGCCGGCAATAATCGGAGCGCCCCACAGCGTTGCGCTCGACATTACAAACAAATGCAACCTTCGTTGTCTACACTGCTTCAACAACAGTGGAGAAAACGATGTCGTCGCGAACGAATTATCCGACAACGAAGTCCTCGAACTCGTCGACTCGATTTGTCAAATGCACCCCTTTAGCTTCTGCTTCTGCGGAGGCGAGACCCTCCTGCGAAAGGATCTTGTCATCGAGTCCTTGCGGCGGCTCAGCGCATCTGGCGTCAAATGCAACCTCGTGTCAAACGGTCTGCTCGCAAACTCAAATACTTTGCATGAGCTCGAACGCGCCGGTTTAAACGGCATACAGTTTAGCCTCGATGGCCTACGCGATTCTCACGAACATATGCGAGGACTCTCGGGATTATACGACCGGGTGCTCGACGCCATCGATATCACGCTGAACGAAACCTCACTGCACCTTTCAATTGCCTTTTGTCCGACATCGTTCAATGTCGACGATTTCAAACCAGTTTGCACGATGCTTCGAGACAAGCTGAAATCGTCGGGTAGAACTGACCGAATTGACCTTAGAGTTCAGCCGCTCATGCTCCTCGGTAGAGCCCGAAGAAACCGCACGATTCGCCCTTCGAATAATCAATACCGTCGGCTAGTCAACACGATCAATGACCTTCGATACGATCCGGACTATCGAGGCTATTTCATGCTTGAGTGGGGCGACCCCATCGACCACTTGGTCAGATTCCCTCAACTGCAAATGCAATTTGACCAAGTGGCCATCCACGCCAATGGCGATATCGTCGCATCCCCCTATATACCTCTCATCATCGGAAACGTTCGCAAACACAGCCTTCAGGAATACTACGATGCCGGAATGGCAACCGTTTGGGATAAGCCCGTTGTTACCGCGTTGGCCAATCGTATGCACTCGATTGACGAGACGGAAGAGATCTCATCGTTGATTGCAGACATCAATATGGACGGCGACCTCTATATCGACCTGATCGACGATGATCTAGGCGACCTGAGCGTCCTGTCACAATTCTAAGGAGATGTTCCCATGTATGAGACCCCAGAAGTAGAGAAGATGGATTCCAAAACCGGCCCCGTTCCCGTTGTGGTCAACTTTGCAGCCGTCGTGGATAACGTAGTCGCAGCCGTCTATGATGCCGTCGTTGCGGCCTACGCATTCTGGTACTCGGCAGACAACGACGGCACCGGGACGAGTGCAGCACAGAACTAGTCGCCGGCTCATCGAGCAATCGCCTCGCCTATCACTGCATGCGATTGACTGCGCAGCCCCAGCCAACGCCCAAAGCGCCTTGAAGAGCTGCTTGTAACATTCGTTCATTCAACAGCGAGATCTCTTCACCATTCTCGGCCGGCCCGACAGATCGACACATCAGTCGGGCCGGCCAGACTTATACAACGCGGCGACTCCGCTCACGCCACCCCCCCCCGAAACTCACGCTGTCATCACACGGGCAATCAACAGTGAATCCTGTTATGCGACATGGGCAAACGGCCACGTGCGCGATTAAAACGAATTCACTTAACAGACTTCAAGAATGCTTTAGCACCGCAGGATGGCCATACGCGGAGCGCGGCACGCATAAGCCAAAAGCGGCATTAAAAGCCATCCCCTTCCCTGCTGAATGCGCGTCCTAGCCCATCAACCGGTCGGACCATCGCGAAGATGATCCGTGCTTCCATACTGCAATGCGATATCAAGCATCACGAATTGTCCCCGCCCAACGGGGTTCTCCCCTCCGCAGGCGTTTCGGAACCCGCCCCCATCCCAAATTCCCACGCAGCGGCCGCGTTCACCGCCGCCGCGGGGGCCCTAGCTCCCCCGCGGCGCGGGCACGGGCGGCGAGGTCGGATGTGAAAGCCGGACCGCAGAGGTATCGAGCGCACGCGGCCAGGGCCTCGAGGGCGCCTGGCGGGTAGGGAGATCCGAGCATGAGGCAGGACAACGCGCAGGCCCGCAAAAGGTTCACGAGCTCCCCCGCGACGCGGCAGACCCTCGGCTGCCCCTCGTAAAGGATGCAGAAGACACGGTCGAGGTCCGACGGTTCGACCAGGCTGTACCGGCAGTCCGCGTACAGTGCGCAGCCCCTCCCGCGCGGGTCGCCGTCCGAGTCCTCATCCGGCTCATGATGGCGCACCTCGACCCAAAGGCCCTCCAACACATCGTCGAACCCGAAATCGAGCTCCGCCTGGACGCTCTCGCCGAACGCATCGCCCAGGGCGAGCTCCGGCACCTTCGTCACACGGCCGTCCAGCCACTCAATCTCTGTCATCGCGCGCATGGTCCAAGCCCCTTCCGACACGGGATTGTCAGCTCAACCCGACCCTTACCCATACGGACGAACATAACTCGCCAGGGGAAGCCCCTGAAGGCCGTGCGCCACAACATGAGGCCGAATCCGCCCCCGGCTGGACAGGCCAACAACGAAGGAGCACACGGAACCGGCGCGGCGTTACAACCGTCCCGGCAAGCGTGTCACTTGGCCAAGTCATGATGCCGACAAACCCGGAAATGCTCCAACGGAGCGCCGAACGAGCGTAACAATATAAAGCCGTGCAACACGCGTTGGACGACCAGAACAACCCAAACAAAGGCCTGCCGGTCCCACCTTCAAGCCCAATAGCAAAATGTGCATCAGCGGATTTGCAGCGATACAAGTCTCAACCATCACACCGCAGCGCGCCTAGTCCCACTCATCCTACTGCAAATGTCCCAGAACGAGAAAACGACCAGCTTAACATGTCACGCTTTATATCCGCACGCGCGTAATTCAACTCATAAGGACCGGCTATCCCTTACCTGTGACACAATCCCAAACGCACAGAACAGAATCATCAGCCCAATCATCGCATAAGAGGCAGCCGAACCTTCAAGCACTATTCCACAAAGAACAATCTCCGCGCCGCCAATGAGCACTGTTATCAGGCGCTCTGCCTTTTTGCTCCCGCCGCTCGCATGAAAAGGCGGCAAAGCGCACAAAATCACATATAGCCCGGGAAGGGAATACGGGATCGATAGTCCAACCCCTCCATCAACTGCAGTGTTTTGCGTAAGAATCAACTGGACCCACACGGCAGTTATCACTGAACAGGTCGTCGATAAAAGAAGGCCAGAAATATAGCACGCAAGAAAGTTCCGTCGCATTCGAACGGAGAAATCCGCGAACTCCCTTCGCCGCGTGGAAACAATAAGGTACACAGAAATTGCAATAGAACCGATCAGAGAAAGCAGCGGAACAACCAGCAATTCAAACTTATTTCCCCATCGATCAACCACGCCCCCACTCCAATGAGCTGGAATTGTATCGGGGAGGGCCGACCAAGCCGCCCATAGGATGAGAAATGGAAGAATAGAGAGGATGAAGGATGATAACACTGCAGTATTTTTTGAGACTCTCATCGATTCCGCATCTCCTTGTGCGCCCGCATTCCACTCCGCCTTAAATCAAGTATAAATAAAAACTTGAATGCAAGTTTGTTTTGATTAGTATGGAAACTATATCCATTTAGTTCTAATTTGTTCGTAGTATCAAATCGATACCGACACTAGCATGACGTAGTCTTTCAAGACAGCTATTCAACATTGGAGGTCACCGCTATGGACAATGTGAACCACCTAAACGAACTCTCAATACAGTCCCAGCTTAGCATCCTTGAAAAACTGGTCGCGGACGCGGAACAATCTACCGACGCAAGACGCGATTTCGAAGCTCAGCCTCGTGCCGTATTCCAGAAATATGGAATTACAGACCTCCAAATCAAAGCGGGAAATCGAAAAGTCTCTCTGTACGAACTGGTGGAGTCAACCGAAAAGGAGGCGCGTGTCCCCGTTGCACGCGCAGTATATCGTCGTATCCAACTTGCATATTATGACGAGGACAACGAAGCTGAGCCGCAAACGATACCTCTCGTAAACGTTGTACTTAATGCAAACGCAGTAACGAACGCAAACATCATTCTGAACGCAAACGGAATGGCAAACGCAAACGCGAATGCTCAAAACAACGCCAACCTTAAGTACGACGTCAACACAATGGGCTATGGATCAGCTATTTTTATGAACAAACCTGATGTTGTTGAACTATCGGAATCGTACAAACAAACTTCTGTTTTCAGGAAATTTGATCAAGAGGGCTTGAGTGCAGCGAGGCAAGCAGCCATGCTTAAAACAGCAATCAAGAATTCCAGCTCCAATACCATCAACCCCGAAGGGGCTTCCAATGGGGTCGCCCGCGGGTATTATCGCTCCGTCGAATTCGAAGTTACTTACTCCGAGAACGAAGGCACCTTGGTAATCACCGACGCCCGTTTGCTCGCGGCATGATTTCCGAAAGCTCGCAGCACGTGCTGTTCCGCAGACCTCGAATGCTGACATTTATAACAACATATAAATGTGGCGCTGTGTGTGATCATTGTCTGATGAGCTGCACTCCGAACAACAGTGACAGGCTTACTCTTCCCCAAATGCGGCAATTCATCGATAGCTTCGCCGAAGTATGCGTCGGAAGTGGTGTTGTTGTGTTTACGGGCGGAGAATGCACCCTTCTTGGCGATGACCTTCTCGAGGCCATCGCATATGCGAATTCTTTAGGACTCTTTACTCGAATTGTAACGAATGCGTGGTGGGCAAAAAGCGAAAGAGACGCAGAAACGTTCCTCAACGAATTGAAGTCATGTGGCCTTGACGAAATCAATATCAGCTGCGACGACTTTCATGCGGAATATATACCCCTCGAGAATGTGCGCAACCTTTGGAACTCAGCAAAAACAATGGGCTTTCAAACTCTCGGCATTGCGGTCTGCAGAGATAACAACAGTACAATCAGCCCGGCATACCTGTGCAAGTACCTTAATGAAGACATTCCACTCCTGCATCAGTTCGACGATAATACCCAGCCTCCCAGCGCGCCAGCCCGCTTCATCACGGATTCAGGCATCACGCGAATTGGGCGCGCACGAAATCTCAGTCTCAACCAAAATGCGCGACCGCAGGCACGTCTCTTAGCGTCACACTGTTCCGACTGCGGCCGAGACTTCGTTATTTCCCCAAACTGCCATCTTGCACCCTGCTGCGGAATAAATGCAGAGGGAACTTGGCTTTTCGATCTTGGCAAAATCAATCTGACGGATGACATTAATGAACTGCAGCTGCTCCTACTTAATTACATACAATACATAGGACCAGGAGGGCTGCTGAAGCACTTGCGCACGAGCGGAGGCCTTTCTTCATTTGGGCGCTCAAGCTACCTCTCTCAATGCGAGATTTGCGAAGACATCGCCCTCTCGAAAGAGGCACAGACCTGTCTTGCAAAGCTAGCTCCTAAACTGGCAGCCGACTTGATTGTCGAGACTAAATTCGAGACTACCTTTATCGGAAATGGGTCTGATATACATGATTGAAGTGCTACCCTCTTTAAATTCGCTCTCGAGTAATCCACTCCGTAGATTGGACACTCTTGGAGTAACAGATTTTTTAGACACACTTGACATATCTATAGATCCTTTTGAATGCGCGCATCGCATCTGGGATCAACTTGACAGGGAGCATCAAGAGATCGTCTCCTTCCTGATGCTAGGTGGAGAGATTGATCTCGATTCAGAAGTGGCAAAAAGAAGTCTGCTGAAAGGCACTGTTGAAACCATAGCCTCACTCGGGCTGCTAAGCAAGCACAATGGCAATGCCTCCCTTTCCGGTTTATCTCTAATCCGATATCATGGCATCTGGCTTTTTGCCGATGCGCCATCACCCTCGCCTTTACTATATTTTGGCTCTGATTCAATTGGGCTCGCTCGTCGGCTAAGCCCATCCCCCGGAAAGAATGCCTTAGACCTCTGCTCTGGACCAGGCATCCAGGCACTCATACTGGCAAAATCTGGAATGCACGTCACGGCGATAGATATCAATCCAATCGCCTCAGAAATCTGCCAACTAAACGCACTGGTCAATGGTATTAGCGAAGATTTAACTGTTCTAACCGGAAGTCTCTACAACGCACTAAACAATATCGAAAGCTCTTGCAGCTATGAACTCATTACGGTGAATCCTCCTTTGCTCCCAATCCCAGAAGACGTACCATACCCCTTCGTTGGCGATGGCGGCCCAGATGGCCTCAACATCACAAGCAAGGTTATTCGAGGTGCAGGAGATAAACTCACTGATAGCGGATACCTCTCTGCAATTGGAATGATTGGCCTTGGAACCAACAATCAATCAGCATTTGAACGAATACAGAACGATTTGTTGCAAGCTGGCCTCAATGGCGTCTTGACAATAATCTCGAGCTTTAACCTCGGACCCCAATCTGGCTGGATCGACGGTATCGCATGCACATCTGTTGCACATGCTCCAGGAAAATATTCCAGCAAAGAGGAGGCTGTAAAACAGATATCGCGCGCATACAAAAAAATCCACTACGACCGCGTCTGCACCTATCACTTGAAGGCGTGGAGGGAGAGACAGCCCTTTCAAAATCCCATCCTAACGATTCAAGACTGCTCCGCAGATGGCAACCCACTTGGCCCCTGGATCCTCTAAAGCATCCGTCATACGAAAGCAGGTCAATAGGCTGCGCGCCACTCTCTGATGACGCGCAGCCTATCTCATTTCCCCCACGCTTTACCGAGCCCGACTCACACCTCATAGTTGGCACCGGTTTTCAAAATGCAAGATTCCGCATACAAAATCACTTCTTCTGTCTAGGTGGCAGACCTACGATTTTTGTAGTATAAAGTTCCTCTCAATGCCTTCAATCTATTTCGAGATTGAGAAGAACTTGCATCGGGTTTCATAGAAGCGATATAGATGATACGTTTTGTCCTATCTATATTCCGACATACATCAGGATGCCTCGTCTTTATCGTCATTTCAATAGTCGGCTTGGCCCTTTCCCACATTGCCCCCTTTTTGAACGGTAAATTAATTGACTTCCCGCACGTGGACCTCGTGGACAGGCCCCCTTGTGTAGCTGCACCCGAGGCGCCTCCCCGTCGCCCTCCAGCGCCGGGGTTCCCCTCCATCACGAAGAGGTAATCCCCGTCCGGCCTCGCCGTCTCTGCAACGCCGAGCCTCCCGAGCGACTCGAGGAGGGCGGGCTCGTCCCAGGAGATTTGACAATACTATAGAGACACGTCCCAAATTAGCTACTCAGTAGTTACTGCTGCTGGGCGCGGCGGGCGGCTCGGCGGGCCCTTGCTTCCTGGATCTCATCGAGGTGAGCGATGATCTCGGAGGCGCTCTCCTCGATCGCCTTGCCGTCGGTACGCACTACAAAGCAACCCAGGCGCTTCATGAGAGCACGAGCCTCCTCGAGCTCGCTTCGCACGCTCTCGGGCTCGGCATAGGAGCCGGCGACGGCACGGGCATAGTCGTCGCCCAAGCGGCTATCGCGAATCTCAGAAATAACGTCGACGGTCGAAATCAGGCCAAACAACCGCATCGGGTCTACCTCGTAAATCGACTTAGGCGGCTCCATACCGTGCGCCAACGGAACGTTGGCGACCTTGTAGCCCTGATAGGCCAAATACATCGACAGCGGCGTCTTGGATGTGCGCGACACGCCCAGCAGCACGATATCGGCACCCGACAGATCGTCGCAACCACGTCCGTCATCGTGCTCGACAAAGTACTCCATGGCCTCGATGCGGTGGAAATACCGGTCATCGGTCTTATGGATCACACCCGCCACTCCTTTTGGCGGCACGCCGATAAGCGACGACAGCACGGCAAGCGTCGGGCCGATCAGGTCGACCGAGCGAATGTGCAGCATGCCCAAGTAGTCGAGCACGCGAGCACGAAGCGCCGGATCGACAATTGTGTGGAATACGGCGATATCACGATGGTCGGCATCGACTCGCGGGCCCACAAACGACTTGACCTGCTCCACCGAGGTCACCTTAGGCAGACGTAAAACACGAAAAGCCCCTTCATCAAATTGCCCGGACGCCGCAAGCACCACCTCACAAGCGGTATCACCGAGCGAGTCGGAGATAACGATAACGGTGGGACGAGCGGCGACCGGGCAATCCATGCGGGGCTCCTTTTGCGCTTACGCGCAGGCTAGCTTACTTTTTGCGGGCAAGCTCACCGATGTTGGCGATGCCGGAGAAAACGGCCTCGAAGCGGTTGAGCAGCTTAAGGCGATTATCGCGGAGCTGCTCGTCCTTGTCCATGACCATAACCTCGTCAAAGAAACGGTCGATGGGGGCACGCAGGGCGGCAAGGGCGGCAAATGCGGCCGGGTAATCCTCGGTAGCAAGGGCGGCATCGACGGCGGTCTGGGCGGCCTCGGAGGCGTCGGCAAGCGCAAGCTCGACCTCGCCCATCAGGCTGCGGTCGTACTCCACGCCCAGCTCGGGCTTGGAGATATGCGCGGCGCGAGCATAGGCGGTCGCAAGGTTGTCGAACGTCTCGGCGTCGTTCTTGCGGGCCTCGTCGAGGGCGGCGCAGCGGGCGAAGAAGACGGACGGAGCGATGATGTGCACCGCGGAGACGGCGGCAACGGTATCGGCCGGGATCTTTTCGTCGCGGGCCATGCTCACCAGGCGGCCATGGAAGAAGTCACGAACCTGCTGGGCGACCTCGGCGGCGTCGAACTCAATGCCCTGCTCGCCATAGAGCTCGAGGGCGAAGTCGATAAGCGACGTGGGGTCGATCGGCAGACGGTCGCGCAGGATGTTGATGATGCCGATAGCGGCACGACGCAGCGCATAGGGGTCGGAGGAGCCGGTCGGGGGCTCGCCGATGGCAAAGATACCGGCAATGGTATCGAGCTTGTCGGCACAGGCCACGATGCAGCCAGCGGTGCCCTCGGGCAGCTCGTCACCGGCAAAGCGGGGACGATAGTGATCGCGAATGGCGTGGGCGACCTCGTCGTTCTCCCCCATCGCGGTCGCGTAATAACCGCCCATCACGCCCTGCTGGCTCGTAAACTCGACGACGGCGTTAGACACCAGGTCGGCCTTGCACAGGTGCGCGGCGCGAGCAGCGTCGGCGGCCAGGTGGGCGCCCAGATGGGCCTCGCGAGCGATGGCAAGCGCGAGTTGCTCAATGCGCTCGGACTTGGCGAGCACGCTACCGAGCTTCTCCTGGAAGGCGACCTTGGCCAGACGCTCGCGGAACTCGTCGAGGGAGATCTTCAGGTCCTCCTCGTAGAAGAACTTGGCGTCGTCCAGACGGGCGCGCACGACGCGCTCGTTGCCGTCAATCACGCGCTCGGCATTCTCGGGCTTGCTGTTGGAAACGACCACGAACTCACGCGTGAGCTTGCCCTCGCCGTCATAGATCGGGAAGTAGCGCTGGTTGGTGAGCATGGACTCGCAGATAATCTCGTGCGGGACCTTGAGAAACTCCTCATCGAAGGTACCGACGAGCACCGTCGGCCACTCGCAGAGGTTAATGACCTCCTCAAAGACCTTCTTGGGCGTATCGACATGGCAGCCGGGACGGGCAGCCTCGACCTCGGCGATACCGGCGAGGATGGCCTCACGACGACGCTCGGCAGAAAGCACACCGGCGTCCTCGAGCACCTGCTCGTAGACGGCGGGGCTGGCAACCACATGGTCGCCAGGGCCAAGCACGCGATGACCACGCGTGGTGTTGCCACTCGTCACGTCGGCAAACGACACGGGCACAACATCCTCGCCCAAAAGGCAGCAGATCCAGCGGACCGGACGAACAAAGGTCGCATGCTCGTGACCCCAACGCTGGGAGCGGTAGTTGGGCCACTGCAGGCCGGCGATGGTCTTCTCGCACAGAGCGGTCAGAATCGGCGTAGCCGGTGCGGAGGGAATGTTCTTCTCGGCGAACACATACTCGCGACCGTCAGTGTCCTCGCGACGGACCAGGTCCTCGGCAGCCACACCGCACTTGCGAGCGAAGCCCTGGGCGGCCTTGGTGGCGTTGCCGTCGGCATCAAAGGCAATGTTTGCCGCGGGACCACGCTTGACCTCGTGAACCTCATCGGTCGCGGTGGCGACGTCGGCCACGAGCGCAGCCAGACGACGCGGGCTCGAGATCACGCGGACCTCGCCGTGGGCCAGGCCGGCCTCGTCGAGACCCTTGGCAATCATGGTGCCAAGCTGCTTGACGGCATTGTTCAGCGGTGCAGAGGGCATTTCCTCCGTACCGATCT
Source organism: Collinsella sp. (assembly GCA_036301625.1). Taxonomy (GTDB): domain Bacteria; phylum Actinomycetota; class Coriobacteriia; order Coriobacteriales; family Coriobacteriaceae; genus Collinsella. The sequence continues at coordinate 67,089 of JAXJEC010000042.1, forward strand.
CAAACAGGAAATCCTTAGCGTCTGCCATGGCTTACGCCACCTCGCCTTCCTGGTCGGCATTCTCGTTGACTCCAGCGACCTCGGCCATATAGGCCTCGCAGCACGCCTTGGCGACGGCGCGGACGCGCAGGATGTAGTTAGCACGCTCGACCGCGGACAGCGCACCGCGAGCATCGAGCAGGTTGAAGGCATGGCTGCACTTCATGACGCAGTCGTAAGCGGGCAGCGGCAGCTTGCGCTCAAGGCAGGAGTGGCACTCGGCCTCGTAGTCGTCAAACTTCTGACGCATCATCTCGACGTTGGCGACCTCAAAGTTGTAGGCGCTAAACTCGCGCTCGTTCTCCAGGAACACGTCGCCATAGGTCATCGGCGTGCCATCGGGCAGATAGCTCCACACCAGGTCGTAGACGGAGTTGACGCCCTGAGCGTACATGGCGATGCGCTCCAGACCATAGGTAATCTCGACGGGCACAGGGTCGACCTCGATGCCGCCCACCTGCTGGAAGTACGTAAACTGCGTGACCTCCATGCCGTTGAGCCAGACCTCCCAGCCAAGGCCCCAGGCGCCCAGCGTCGGGCTCTCCCAGTCGTCCTCGACAAAGCGGACGTCATGGTCGTTGGGGTCCAGACCGATAGCGGCAAGAGACCCCAGGTAGAGCTCCTGGGCGTTGACCGGCGACGGCTTGATGAGCACCTGGAACTGATAGTAGTGCTGCATGCGGTTGGGATTCTCGCCGTAGCGGCCGTCGGCGGGACGGCGGCAAGGCTGAGCGTAGCAGGTGCGCCACTCGGCAGGACCGAGCGAGCGCAACGTGGTCGCGGTGTGGAAGGTACCGGCACCGACCTCGGAGTCATAGGGCTGCATAATGACGCAGCCCTGCTCGCCCCAGTACTGCTGGAGGCGCAGGATGATGTCTTGGAAGGAAAGCGATGAAGCGTTCATGCCTCTAATATCCCCTCGTCGAAACGATTACACGGTTAGGTTCTGTACTATAGCGGTTTTTAGTCGATAGTGCCGATGCGGTTGAGCGGCCAGTAGCGCACAAGCGCCACGGCGATCAAATCAGAGCGATCAACGGGACCAAAGTAGCGCGAGTCGGCAGAGTTTTCGCGGTTGTCGCCCATCACCCACACGCACCCGTCGGGAACGGTGTAGGGATAGCTTACCTGAGCGCCGGGAGCTTGGACCGAAAGCGGCCAGCTCATGCCGGTCGTATAGCCCTCGTCGAGCGCTTGGCCGTCAACGACCACCTTGCCGTCCTGAAGGTCGACCGTCTGGCCGGCCGTGGCAATAACACGCTTGACGAGAACATCATGCTCGGAGGTGCCATCTGGGTTGTGGAACACCACAATATCGCCTTGGCTGACGGGGCGGCCGAGCTCAAGGCTCACCTTTTGCGCCAGGATCTGGTCGCCGATCTCGATCGTGGACTCCATGGAGCCGGTGGGCACCACAAAGGGTTCGACCACAAACGAGCGAATCAAGAAGGTGGCGACCAGTGCGATGGCGACGACCGCGATCCACTCAAACGCACCCTTTAGCACGGAATGCTGCGAAGGAACCATTCTCACTCCTCGCTCTTCGAATACGATGCGTCCAGGATCTCTTGCGCGTATGCGCGCTCCTCGGGCGTAAGCCGCGCCGTCTCGATCAGGTCGGGACGCCAGCGGCAGGTGCGCTCGATGGCATTCTTACGGCGCCAGGCGTCAACCTTGGCGTGGTCGCCGCTCACGAGCACCGGCGGCACGCCCTCGCCGTTGAACTCGGCGGGGCGGGTGTACTGCGCGTACTCGAGCAGGCCTCCGTCCTCGGCGGTCGAGAACGACTCGTCCACGTTGCTCATCTCGTCGCCCAGGGCACCGGGAATGAGGCGTACGACAGCATCGGCAACGACCATGGCGGGTAGCTCGCCACCCGTAAGCACGTAGTCGCCGATCGACAGACGCTCGTCGGCATACGCATACGCGCGCTCGTCGACGCCTTCGTAGCGGCTACAGACAAACAGCAGGCGCTCGCTTTTGAGCAGGCGCTCGGCCACATGCTGCGTAAAGGGCTCGCCACAGGGGGTGAAGAACACCACGGTGGGCTTGGGACCCTCGGAGCTAATAGCCTCGATGGCCTCGGCAATAGGCTCGACCTTCATGAGCATGCCCTGCCCGCCGCCGTACGGCTCGTCATCGACGGTGCGATGACGGTCGTGCGTCCAGTCGCGCAGGTTATAGGCCTTAAAATCAAAAAGGCCGGCCTTGCGGGCACGGCCCAAAATCGACGTGGACATAACGGGCTCAAACATCTCGGGAAAGACCGAAAGGGTCTCGATTAGCATGTTGACCTCCCTACTTGTCCATATCGATCAAGCCGTCCATAACGTGGACGGAAATTGTTCCTGTGTCGGGAAGATCGAGCACAACCTGCTCGATCACGGGAATCAGTACCTCGCCATACCGATCGCCCTCGACAACCCAAACATCGTTGGCGGGCGTCGACATGATCTCGACAATCGTGCCGAGCGAGCCGAAGCGCTCGTCGACCACTTCGCGACCCATCAGGTCAGCATAGGCGGCGTCGAGCGAATCGAGCTCAAAGTCGTCACGATTTGCCAGCACGTAGCATCCGGTGATGCCCTCGGCGGCCGTCAAGTCGTCAATGCCCTCAAACGAGACCAGATCGCCATCGCCCGTATCGGTGACGGATACGACCGTGCAAAAACGGTCGCGCTTGAGCGCCGGCGGCGTCAGGGCGACGCGCATACCCGGCTCCAATACAGAAGGAAGCCCCCGCAGCGGCTGCGCGAGGACCTCCCCCTTCCTTCCGTGCGGCTTGACCACACGGGCGATGTTTTTGTACTGGGCCCTCAAAGTCCTAGCCCAGAACCTCTACCTCGACAGCGGTGTCGAGGCGAGCGGCCAGTGCACGGGCGAGCGTGCGGATGGCCTTGATGGTACGGCCACGACGGCCGATGACCTTAGCGACGTCATCCTCGGCAACCGAAACCTCAATCGTAGAAGCGTCGTCGCCATCGATGACCTCGAGGCTCACGGAATCCGGGTCGTCAACGATCTGAACAACGAGATATTCGACGAGATCGGCGATGCGATCTGAGAGCATTGCCTCACCCTCGAGCTGTGCAGCGTCAACCTCAGGCACGATTTACTCCTCGGCGCCCTCAGCGGCCTCAGCGGCAGCCTTAGCGGCCTCGGCCTCTTTGGCGAGCTGCTTCTTGGACTTCTTGACGACGGTCTCGGTCTTCTCGCCCTCGTTGGCGGCCTTGACCAGAGCGGCGACGGCGTCGGTGAGCTGAGCGCCCTTGGACTGCCAGTCGGCGATCTTCTCGAGATCGAGGTTGATGGTCTTGGGGGCGGTCATCGGGTTGTAGCGGCCAACCTCCTCGATGATACGACCGTCACGCGGGGCGCGGGAATCGGCGACGACGACACGGTAGTACGGACGCTTCTTAGCGCCGTGACGAGCAAGGCGAATCTTGACTGCCAAAGGAAACTCCTCCAACCAAGCAGCTTTAGGCTGCAACTACAAACAAACAATTGAACATAATACGCCATCGACGCGGGCAGGTGAAGTCCGTGAGACCAACTTCTTCGGTGTAGTCGAAGGCAAATCCATATCTTAGACAAGAATTCGCGATTTGCAAGCACATCCACGCACCCCACATGAGCTGCGCGGTATACTCATGCCATGAAAAGACGCGAACATACATACGGTTATGAGGATGCTGCGGGCGTCACTCCACCGCCCTGGACGGGACCGGCGGTGGGCCTGATGGACCTCGATGCGTTTTTTGCGAGCGTGGAGATGCTCGACCATCCCGAGTGGCGCGGTAAGCCGCTCATCGTGGGTGGCGATGCCGATTCCCGCGGCGTCGTGTCCACCTGCTCCTACGAGGCACGTCGCTTTGGCGTGCACTCCGCCATGCCCTCGGCCGAGGCGCAGCGTCTGTGTCCTCAGGCCATTTGGACACACGGGCACTTCGACCGCTACCGCGAGGTCAGTGCACAGGTCATGGCTATCCTTGCCGATGAGACCCCACGCGTAGAGCGCGTTTCGATTGATGAGGCCTTTATCGACATCACGCCGGGTCGCTTTGCACCCGAGGACCCACTGCTGGTTGCGCGGCGCATCAGCGATCGCGTGGCGGCGCTGGGGGTGACCTGCTCCATTGGCGTCGGCTGCAACAAGACGGTGGCAAAGATCGCAAGCGAGCAAGACAAGCCGTTTGGCCTAACCATCGTGCGCCCCGGAACGGAGCAGCGTTTTTTGGCCGTACTGCCGGTGTCCGCCATGAGCGGCATCGGGCGCTCGGCCGAGGAGCGACTGCGCCGCATGCGCATCTATACGCTGGGAGAGCTTTCGCGCGCGCCGGAGTCAACGCTGGCCGCCATTTTTGGCGTGAACGGCGAGCGCATGCGCCAGCGCGCGCTAGGACTCGAAATCTCCGAAGTCACGAGTCTCGATGAAGAGCGCGAGGTCAAGTCGGTCAGCAATGAACGCACCTTTGCGAAAGATTTGACTGAGCGTGGGGATATTGAGGCGGCGATTGCGCTGTTGGGAGAGTCAGTGGGACGCCGTCTGCGCCGTCAGGGGCTGACGGGTGCCACGGTAACGCTCAAGCTTAAGTATTCATATGGCAGCGGGCGTACGGCACAGCGCCGGCTGCCTCATCCGACCGACGATGAGAACATCTTCGTGGCGGTTGCACTCGAACTGCTCGACAACATCTGGCAGGAAGGCATGCATGTTCGCTTAGCGGGCATCGGCATGAGCGACTTCGACCACCAAGGCGGCATCCAGACCGACCTGTTCTGCGAAGTCGACGACCGCGGAGCCCAATCCAGCGACCGCCGCGACCTCTCCGTCGCCATCGACGCCGTCCGAGACAAATTCGGCGACACCGCCCTTTCCTTCGGCCGCCAATCCCGCTTCAACGATTAGTCCCTGAGGCAAAAAGAAAGCCGGGTAGCTGCGGAAAACCGCAACTGCCCGGCGATATGCGTGAGGGTAGCTAAACCCCGTCTCAAATGAGCTACTAGAGGAGGTTGAGGGGGAGCTGGGGGGCGTCTCCCCAGAGTTTCTCGAGGCGGTAGAAGTCGCGGGCTTCGGGAGTGAAGACGTGGACGACAACCGAACCGTAGTCCATGAGCATCCAGGTCTTCTGCTCGCGACCCTCGATGGAGAACGGGTGCTCGCCGCAAGCCTCGGCGACCTTCTCCTCGATCTCGTCGACGATAGAATCGACCTGGCGGTTGTTGGTACCGGTGGCAAGCACAAAGTAGTCGCATACGTCGGAAAGCTCGGTCAGGTCGAGCACCTGAACGTCCTCGCCCTTCTTGTCGTAGGCGGCCTGTGCGGCGGCGCGGGCGACATCCTCGGCGGCGACACCGCTCGCGGACAGCGAGGCGGCAGTGCGGTCGGACGTGGCGGCGAAGCTCTTGTGCTCCACATGTTCAAGAATCTGCTCGTCGGTCATGGTCTCGTCGGCCATGGAATACCTCTTTCTAGACAGCCCGAGCTAGCGCAGCTGGGCGTAATGGTTGTAAATCGAAATAGCCGTGGGATAAAGATAGCGCCCGGACTGGATCACATAGACCAAACCCTGCGCAAAACAGGAGAAGAACAACTCGTCGAGCGACGACTCCCCCACCATCTTGCGCAGCGCATGCGCATAGTCGCCGTGGCGGTTGGGCTCGATGGCATCGGCCACAAAGACAACCATATCGAGCGGCGTCATGTCGCAGGCACCCACGGTATGACGGTCGACAGCCTGGAAAACGGCCGGCGACAACTCGGGGAAAAGCTGCGGAAGCTCATAGGCGGCAACAGGACCATGCAAAAGCGGCGTCGCGGCGGAAGGAGAGCCGGCAATCTTAATGCCGTAATGCAGAGCGCGCGTAACCAGCTCGTCGTCGGAGAGCACTTTGTCCCAGTCGTGGATCAGACCGGCAGCAGCGGCATCAAAGCGGTCAACGCCGTAGACCTCGGCCAGATGAAGTGCGGTCTCGGCAACACCCAGCGAATGCACATAGCGCTTGCGCTTATCCTTCATGCGAACATCGAGCAGCTCTTGAATGCGCTTGAGCAGCGCGCGCTCATCGCCCTCAAACTGATCCTCTACCGACAACGTAGACCCCCATCACTCAAAATCTTCTTGGCCCAAATCGGCATATAGCCTGCGTTTGCGAATGTAGCCGAGCACGGACTCGCTCGTAAGATAGCGCACGCTCATGCCGCGGGCAACTCGCTTACGAATGTTCGTCGAGCTGATCGCCAGCGCCGGAATCTGAATATAGCGCACGTCGAACGGCAGCCCCGACTCTTTGATTCGGGCACGCGCCGTATCGATATCAAAACCCGGTCGCGTCGCCGCAATAAAGGTAGCAAGCTCAGCGATTCGTTCGGCATCATGCCAGGTCACAATATCGATAATCGCGTCGGCGCCCGTAATAAAGTAGAGCTTTACCTGCGGCGGGTAAAAGTCGCGAAGGGCATGAAGCGTATCGGCCGTATAGGTTACGCCCGGGCGGTCGATCTCGAACCGGCTCGCCAAAAAGGCCGGGTTCGCGGCGGTGGCGAGGACCGTCATAGCATAACGGTCCTCGGCAGGCGTCACCGGCTTGTCAAGCTTAAAGGCAGGAGAGCCCGCCGGCATAAAGAGCACAGCATCCAAGTCGAGCGACTCGCGCGCCTGCTCGGCGGTCACCAGGTGCCCGTAATGGATGGGATCAAAGGTGCCACCCATAATGCCGAGCCTAAACTCCTGCCCGTCCTCTAGAGGAAGCTCGGGCAGACCGATTCCACCGCGCAGCGACATGGCCTACTCGCCCTCCGAGGTCTCGGCATCGCCCGCGGCATCCGCCGCATCGACAACCTCGACGCCCTCATCCGCAGCATCGGCCACGTCAATGGCTTCAACGGCAACGTCCTCGCCAGCATCCTCGAGCTCCTCGTACTCCGAGAAGTCTTCGGCGCCCTCAAAGTCAAAGGCGCGCTGGCAAATGCGGACCTCGTCGCCCGCACGGCAACCGGCCTTCTCGAGCGCGTCGTCAACACCCATACGCGCAAACTTATGCTGCAGGTAAATGACGGCTTCCTCGTTTTCCCAGTCGGTCTGGATGACCATGCGCTCGATGGCACGACCGACCACGCGGAAGGCACCGGGCTCTTCCTGGACAATGCGGAAACGCTTCTCACGCTGCAGGCGGCGGCGCTCCCACTCATCGTCGCGCAGAACGACCGGTTCATCGGAGACAGCCAACTCGGCGCGCAGCTTAGCCACCTGCTCGCCCACGGCAAGCATCAGCGTGTTGAGGCCGGCACCCGTCACAGCAGACACGGCAAAGAACATATGTCCATCGTCGAGCGCTGCGCGCTTGAGGTCGGCAATCTTGTCGGCCGTGCCCGGCGCGTCGCACTTGTTGGCAACGACGATCTGCGGACGCTCCGAAAGCTCGGCGCCATACTGCTCGAGCTCACGGTTGATGATGTGGTAATCCTCGACCGGATCGCGATCCTCAAAACCACCCGTCATGTCGACGACGTGCATGATCAGGGCCGTACGCTCAATGTGGCGCAGGAACTGGTGACCCAGGCCCTTGCCCTCGCTCGCGCCCTCGATAAGACCGGGGACGTCGGCAACGACGTAAGAATATTCGCCGGCACGCACCATGCCGAGGTTCGGCACGAGCGTGGTAAACGGGTAGTCGGCAATCTTGGGGCGGGCGGCACTCATGCGCGCAATGAGCGATGACTTACCCACCGAGGGAAAGCCCACAAGCGCGGCATCGGCCATAAGCTTCATCTCGAGCTCAATCCAGTGCTCCTCGGCCGGTTCGCCCAGCTGAGCGAACGCGGGCGCGCGGCGCACCGACGTCACAAAGTGCGTGTTGCCCAGGCCGCCGGCACCGCCGGGCGCCACGACGACGCGCTCGCCATCGTGCACCAGGTCGGCAATCTCGAACATCGGGGTCTGCGTCTCGGGGTCGAGCTCCCGCACCACGGTACCCATAGGGACCTTGAGAATCAGGTCCTCGCCGCTCTTACCGTTACGACGGGCACCCTGTCCGTGCGTGCCGCGCTCGGCGCGGAAGTGATGCTTAAAGCGGTAATCGATCAGCGAAGACAGCTGAGCATCGGCCTGGATGACGACATTGCCGCCACGACCGCCGTCGCCGCCATCGGGGCCGCCCTTGGGAACAAATGCCTCGCGCCTAAACGACATGCATCCGGCTCCGCCGTCGCCGCCGCACACGTTAATGCGGCTGATATCGGTGAACTGTGACAACAGAATCGCCTCCTACAAAAAGAGGGAGACCCTTGAATCCTAAAACTCAAGTGCCTCCCACATATGTGCTCTATGAAGGGTGAATTACGCGTTCGCGAGCGGGCGTACGCTGACCCTGTGCTTGATACCCTTGTGGAACTCAACGGTACCGTCGACCAGCGCGAACAGCGTGTCGTCCTTACCACGGCCAACGTTCTCACCCGGGTGGATGTGCGTGCCGTGCTGACGGACGAGAATCGTGCCCGTGGTTACCGTCTGGCCGGCATAGCGCTTCGTGCCAAGGCGCTGACCGCGGGAGTCACGGCCATTACGGGAGGAACCGAGTCCTTTTTTGTGTGCCATTGTGTATACCTACTCTTTCGTTACGAGTGTAATCTACTCGGCGACGGGAGCCTCGGCAACAGCCTCGGCCTCTGCCTTGACAGCCTTCTTGGCGCGGGACGTAGCCTGGACCTTCACGATCTTCAGCTTGGTGAGCTGCTGACGGTGACCCTTCAGACGACGATAGCGCTTACGCTTGTGGAACTTGAAGACCAGCTGCTTCTCGCCCTTGAACTGCTCAACGATCTGAGCGGTAACCTTGGCCTTGGCCAGCTTGTCGGGATCGGTGACGATCTTCTTACCATCGTTGAGGAAGATAACCGGCAGGGTGACCTTGTCGCCCTCATTGCCCTCGATCTTCTCGACGGTGATGACATCGTCGGTGGCGACCTTGTACTGCTTGCCGCCCGTGTTAACGATTGCGTACATGTTTACTTGCCCTTCATGCATCAGTTAGTGCAACAGCCGAATATAGTAGCAGGCGAAAATACCCCCGTCAACGAGTATGTGGAGCAAATCCACAAGTTCGCACAGGTATGGGGCTGACGAGTCGGCCCTCGTCGTCCTCGCATGCTTGATTCTGACGCTCGACATCGTAGGAGCAGATGGTCACGAGGTCTTGCATACCGGTGGAAACAATAGGTGCATCCACGCCCGGGGTCAAGCCCTGCAACAAAACATCAGCAGCAGAAAGCAAAATTTCCGGACGCATAGAGCCCTCGTTGTCGGCATGGGTGTCGAGCATGAGAACCAAATGGTCCGGGCGCTCCCCCGCCGTGAGCTCATAGCCAACGAGCGTGTGATCCAAATCCAAGCGCTTGCTCTTTTTGCCGCGCGCGTAGTCGATGCCATGATCCGCGCGCAGCGTGTCGATCGCACGACGCACCTCGTCGGCGCTTACGGGCGCCTCGGGATCCAGGTGTAAGTCGATGCGATACGACAGGCGCGTGAGCTGCGCCGTCAACGCCGGCGTGCGCACGTCGATGTACGCCGCCTCGATGGGCGCCAGATCGGCCGGAGACGCCGCAGCCAGGCGCTCAAACGCCTCGTCGAGCGCCACGAACTCGGTCATAAACAGGTCATACCACTCGCAGGTCGACGACGTACCAACCGGTAGCGCCGAAGAGAAGCCCACGCGCATGTGCGGGGAGAAGCCCTGCGTGACGGCATAGGGAAGTCCCGCACGGCGCACGATGCGCTCAATGGTATGGATTACTTCGAGATGGCCCAGGTACTTAAGGCGATCGCGCTTGCCATAGCGAACACGAAGTCTGAAGAGCGTGGGGTTGTCGGTCAGGCGCTCGCTCATGCGCGATCACCCATCAATACATTCTTGACGTGGAGCGTGGGGCAGATTCCGCAGCCGGTGCACGACGTGCGGGTGCAGTCGGGAGTCGTGACGCCCTCGAGCGAGCGACGGTACTCGCGTTCGAGGAAGCCGCGCGTGCAGCCGGGGCTCACATGCTCCCACGGCAGGCGCCAGTCCAACTCGTAGGGCAGGTGCACGAGCTCATTGAGGTCAATGCCGTTTTTGACAGCAGCCTCCTTCCAGTTCTCGAGCGAGAAATGCTCTACCCAGGCGTCAAAGCGAGAGCCCGAGCGCCAAGCGTCGATGATGACGGGCGTCATGTCGCGACCGGCGCGGGAAAGCGCGGCCTCGATGAGCGAAGTCTCGGCATCGTGGTAATGAGCGCGGACGGCACGGTTGCGAACGCTCGTGATAAGCAGCTTCTGGCGACGCTTGACGTCGTCGTAGTCGAGCTGCGGGCACCACTGGAACGGCGTGGCAGCCTTGGGGATAAAGACCGAAACCGAGATGGACACCGAGATCGAGCCGCGACGAGCCTTGGGCACCACGGAACGACCGAGCTCCAGCACGTGATCGGCAAGATTGGCGATGGCCACGATGTCCTCGTCGCGCTCGCCGGGAAGGCCCATCATAAAGTAGAGCTTCATACGGTTCCAGCCGGCCTCGAAGGCCGCCTTGGCCGCACGGTCCAAGTCCTCCTCGGTCACGTTCTTGTTAATGATGTCGCGCATGCGCTGGCTGCCGGCCTCGGGCGCAAACGTCAGGCCGCCCTTCTTTTCGCCGGCGACCGACTCGGCCATATCCACGCCAAACGAATCCAGGCGCTGCGACGGAATAGACACGCGAATACCCGTATCCTCCAGGCGACGGTTGAGCCTGCCGAGCACGTCGCGAATGCAGGAGTGGTCGGTCGTGGAGAGCGAGGTCAGCGACACCTCGTCATAGCCGGTCTTTTCCAGACCCTGAATCACCGACGAGACGATCTGGTCGGCCGAGCGCTCGCGCACCGGGCGATACGTCATGCCGGCCTGGCAAAAACGACAGCCGCGGGCGCAGCCGCGCAGGATCTCGATAGACAGGCGGTCGTGGACGAGCTGCGCATAGGGTACGCACGACTGCGACAGCGGATTCGTGGCGCCGAAATCCTCGACGACGCGTTTGTAGACCACAGTAGGCGCATCCTTGCCTTCACGCGGCACGGTGTAGCCATGCGGCGAGCAGGGCTCGTCGTGACGAACCTCATAGAGCGACGGCACGTAGTTGCCGGCAATGGATGCAAGCTGCTCGACAATCTGCGCGCGCGGGACTCCTTCGTCACGCAGGCGGCGATGCAGCTGGCAGGTCTCGAGCAGCGATTCCTCGCCCTCACCGATGAGGATGGCATCGAAGAAGGCCGCGTACGGCTCGGGGTTGTACACCGAGGGGCCGCCGGCGATGATGATGGGGTCATCTTCACCTCGGTCGGCCGCTAACAGCGGAATGCCAGCGAGGTCGAGTGCCTCGAGGAAGTTCGTCACCGCCATCTCGTGCGGCACATGCAGACCGACGATATCAAACGAAGCGACCGGCGCTGCACCCTCAAGCGAGAGCAGCGGAATGCCTGCCTCGCGCATAGCGTCACCCATATCGGGCCACGGCACATAGCCACGCTCGCAGGAGATGCCCTCGGCCTGGTTAAGGATGTTGTAGAGGATGGCGATGCCCTGGTTGGGCAGACCAACCTCGTACACATCCGGGTAGATCAGGCAGCAACGGTAGTCGGCATCGGCCTTGGAAAGCGTGCCCCACTCGTGATCGATATAGCGGCTCGGCTTCTCGACCTTGGCGAGCAACGGCTCAATTAAATGAAAACAATCTTGGTACGGAACGCGCAACGGAAAACCCCTAAGCAGCGAGATCTGATGCGTCCTGGTAGGACGCCATAGGACGGGTAGCGCCCGCGACCGTGGTCACAAGATCGCGAACGCGGGAAAACGTGGCAGTGACCACCTCATTGGCACGGCTGTAGTCGACATCGCGCTCGTAGAGCGAAACGAGCGCACGGCCCATGCCATAGGTGCCCGCGGCAGCAGTGAGCGCCTTGACGGCAAACCCAATATGCGGCGTCTGCTTGACGAGCGCGCGGGTGACCGCGCGGATCACAAGACCGCCGGCAAGCACGCCCGCGACCTCGTAGCCACGCTCGGGTTTAATGCCGCGTCCAAAGACGGCAGCGAGCTCAAAGAGCATGCCCACCTGCGCCAGCGCCATAACGGGATAATCGGCGCCCGGCAAAAACACCAGTGCACCGGTCGCCATATTGGTGAGCGCGCACGAGGTGATGATACGGTTGGCCGCCGCGATGCGCATGAAGGCAAAGTTCGCCGCAAAAGCCGTTTCCTTGTCGGTGCGATCGAGAATCCAGCGGGCAAGCGTCTCGAGCAGATACGTCTTATCGATTGCCGCTACCACGCCGAGCATGGGCGTGGACTCCTCGATAAACGGCACCTCCACAGCAGACTCGGCAAGCACGCACACGGGCGCGCCGGCGATCACGAGCTCCTGCACGGCACTCTCCAAGCGGTCGGAACCACACGAGAGCACCAGCACCACATCGGTATCGGTCTTTGGAGCAATTCGCTCCTCCCCCAGACGCTCGACGCGCACAATGCCCGAGGTCGTCTGCGGCACAAAGGCGTCACGCACCGTCTCGGCCAGAAAGCGCGAGGCGGACGAATCCAGATAGACCGAGACGCGCACCGGCGTATCGGAATCCTTCTTAACGGACGCGCCCATCTTAAAAGCGCGGGTCAGCTTATCTACGGGAATTTTCATAGCAAACCCCTCCAGCGGTTACGCGGCGCCCGAACGATGCCGCCATATGGATTGTACGATACCCACCGTCAGCAGCTGAATCATCATCGAAGACGAACCGAAGCTAATAAACGGTAGCGGAATACCGGTAATCGGCATCATGCCGATGCACATGCCGATGTTTTCGAAAGTCTGGAACGCCCACATGCCAACGATGCCCACACACGAAAGACGCAAAAACAGCGACTCGCACTTAAAGGCGACGCGAATCGTCGAAAAGATCAGCAGCACGTAGAGGCACAGGAGCAAAAAGGAACCGCAAAAGCCAAAGGTCTCGGACAGGAAGGCGAAGACGAAGTCGGTGTGGAACTCAGGCAGAAAGCCGCCGGCCGACTGCGTCGCATGCCCCAGGCCCTTACCAAAGAAGCCGCCCGAGCCAACGGCGATAAGCGACTGCTGCAGGTTGTAGGCATCGTCCGAATCGGCATTATCGGGGTCGATAAAGACCGTCAGACGGTTCATCTGATACTGCTTGATGAGCACATCGTGGCCGAGCAACGAATCAAAGACCGAATCAAGCGCCAGGACGAGGGCCACCAGGCCCACGAGCAGGGCCAGGGTCGACAGCACCCATTCGCGGCGTGCACCGCTCATGCAGATGACGATGGCGCCCGAAACCAGCACGACCAGGCCCGAGCCCAGGTCACCCATGGCAACGACGGCCAAAAACGGAATGGACAGCATGCCGCAGAGCTTGACGTAGTCGCGAACGGTATCGATGCGACCGTTATACTGCGAGCCAAGCGTAGCAATAAAGAAGATGGTGATGAGCTTGGCAAGCTCAACCGGCTGGAACGTCAAGCCGATACCGGGAATCTTGATCCAGCCCGTCATGCCCAGACCGCCCGTATAGGACAGACCCGGAATCTTGGGCGAGAAGATCACGATCAGGTCGATGACGAGCAACGCCGTCGAGAAATTGGAAATACCGCGCAGGTCGGTTCGCCAGACGAACACCGCCAGCACCGCTCCGATGCCAATTCCCAGCAAATGGCGCGAGAACGAAGCATCGGCCTTAAACTGCGAAGCCGACCAGATAATGATGGCACCGTAGGCGACGAGCGCCACAGTAGCCACGAGCACACCGATATGCACCTTTTGCCGAAACGTGCCGCGCGAGGCCGAAAGTTGCTTGTTGACGCGGTCCAGGCTGCTGCGAGAGCCGGTCTTGGTTGAACGGAACAGATCCGCCGGAGAAAAATCCATCGCAACCTCCTATCGAACCGAAGAATCGCCCGAGGCCGAAGAGGTATCGGGCTCGTCATAAATCACGCCGAGCACGTCGCGCACGACATGCATCGCGGTATCTGAGCCACCGCCGCCCTGCTCCAGGACGGTAGCGATGACATACTTGGGATCATCGGCCGGTGCATAGGCGCAGAACCACGCGTATTCGTCCTCGCCACTTTTCTCGCCCGTGCCCGACTTGCCGTATACCTGCGGCGTCAGGGTGCCAAAGTGCGCCGCCAGGGACGTCGATGCCGTGTAAATCACGTCGTGCATGCCGTTGCGAACAAGAGCCAAATCCGAATCGCTGTTGATCTTGGCCTCCAGGCGCTTCTTCTTGCCCTTGCCATTGTACTTATAGGCATCGCCGTCGCCATCGCGCGACACGGCAGACAAAAATACGTGAGGCACGTACTGTTTGCCGCCGTTGGCAAGACCCATATAGGCGCACGCCATCTGCAGGGGCGTCACCAGGATGTCGCCCTGGCCGATAGCAATGTTGGTCATATCGCCGGCATTCCACTTGCGATCATCGGCAGAGGCGTCGGTGAAGTATGACTCTTTCCACTCGGCATCGGGAATACGACCCGCGCCCTCACTCGGCAGATCGATACCGCAGGTCTTGCCTAGGCCCCAGCGACGAAAGACCTCCTGCAGGCCCTCGGGATGTTGCTCGTCATAAAAGAACGCCTTACCCATGTCGTAGAAGACGGGGTCGCACGAGTTGGCGATACCCGACTGCAGCGTCATGGTGCCGTGGCCAGACGTCAGCCAGCAGCGCTTGCCCCAAGCCTTGCCCAGACCCGTCCAATAACCCGTGCAGTTGGTTGTCTGCGTTGAAGTGTAGGTTCCAAACTCAAGACCGGCCAGTGCCGAGAGCGGCTTGATGGTCGAGGCCGACATGTACTGTCCGCTAATGGCGCGGTTGAGCAGCGGGTGCGAACCCTTGTCATCATTGAGCTCGGTCCACACGTCATTTGAGACGCCGCCGATAAAGACGGACGGATCGAACTTGGGCTGGCTCGCCATGCCCAGGATCTCGCCATTGTTGGGATCGAGACACACCACAGCGCCGTTGCCGGCATTGCTGTAGCCAGTGGTCTTGGCAAGCTCGATAGCGCTCGCCAGCGCCGTCTCACAGGCCTGTTGGATCTTAAGGTCGAGCGTGAGCTTAATGTCGGAGCCGGCCTTCGCGGGCACGGCGCCGGCCTGACCGGTCACATTGCCCGAGGCATCGACCTTGACGGTCTGCTCGCCACGAATACCCTGCAGCAGGTTTTCGTAGTAGCTCTCAACGCCCGCCTGGCCCACGATATCGCCCGACTGGTACGTAATCTTGCCAGCAGAAGCATCATCATCGCCAGAGGTTTTCTTATTCTGGGCCTCGAGCTGCTCGGAGGTAATGGTGCCGGTATAGCCCAAGATATGGCATGCCGTCTCGCCGTATGGATACTGGCGCTCGGTACGCTCGGCAATCTTGACGCCCGGGAACTCGCCGGCGTGTTCCTTGATATAGGCAACCGTGGAGCGACGGACGTCCGTCGCGATGGTATGCAGGCTCTGAGCGCCCTCTGTATTGTCCTGAATATTGCGAAGGACCGCCACATAAGGCATTCCAAGCACGTTGGCAAGATGGCGAACCAGAACCTCATCCTCGGCAAGGTCGCGGTAGGCCACGACAGCAAGTGAGGGACGGTTCTGGACAAGCGCCACGCCATTGCGGTCGAGGATGCGGCCGCGCACAGCGGGTGTGGTAACGGTGCGAGTCTGATTACTATTGGCCTGCTTCTCGTAATAGTCCGACGAGACCATCTGCATGCCCCACAGCTTGACGGCAAGTGCCGCAAACATCGCGCCCACACCCGTGGTGAGGATGGAAAAGCGGCCCTTAAAGGCGGTCGCCGCGGTATTGCCCTCGCCCTCGGTGGCGCGCGGGGCCGTTCCATGCTGTGTATCGTAGGTAAAACGGGAATCGCCTCGACGCATGATGACCAGCGCGACCACGATGGCCACAACCAGCACGATACCGGCGATAATAACCGTCATCTGGGAAGACATCTACGGGCCTCCCCTATTTGAGCTTGCGGGTCTTGGGCTTAAAGCGCATACCCGTCTGGCGTCCGCCACGTGCGGAGAATCCATAGCCGGACTGCGGCACGACGCCGGACATCAAAAACGGAATGGCAACCAGACCCGTCAGGATCGAGGACGGCAGCGCATGGCCGAAGATCGCCACGACAAAGCTCGTCTCCAAACCCATAAACAGCAAGATGATGCTGTAGATCACATTAATGACGAGCGCAAAGGCGCCCACGGTGACGCCGCGCGCACTCGGGGTACCGCCCGTCTGACCGACGGCGCTGTGCACCAGGGCAAAAGAACCCACGGTCAGCAGGAGCGACATAACGCCCACCGGCACGGCAGCGGACAGGTCATAAAACAAGCCGCTGCAAAAACCGCACACGACGGCACGGGTCGGGTCGCCCGAGAACACGCTTAGGCACACCAGGATAATCATGAAGTTGACGCGACCTCCCGCAATGGAGATCTGCGGTGCCAGGCCTGCCTGCAGCAGCACACACACAATGGCGGCGATTACAAACGTGCGGGAGCTCATCCCCTGCTCGTGTAGATCCATGGACATGCCCCCTATTCGCTCGAGCCAGAATCGGTCGTCTCGGACGTGTCGGAACTGTCATCCGAGCTCTCGTCCTTCGTCTTGGTCGCAGCATCGCGCGACGTTCCCTGCGGCGTGCTGTTGGCCGTGCTCACGTCCTCATCCGAGGCCGACTGTTCGTCGGTCAGCGAGGTGATGACCAGCACTTCCTCGTTGTTCTCGGCCGTGGTCTGAGCGCGCACCACAATGGTGTAGTACACGTCGTTTGCCGATTTCTCAACCGACGAGACGGTGCCAAGCGGAAGGCCCTTGGGGAACACGCCACCGATGCCAGAGGTCACGATGATATCGCCAACCTTAACATCGGAGTCGACGCTCACGTACTCAAGACGCAGCGTGCCGTCAGCCTGACCCTGCAGCATACCCTGGGCGCGCGTGTCCTGCACCATGGCGGACACGCCCGAGTTCTCGTCGCCAATCAGGCGCACGGTAGAGGTCTTGGCCGATACCTCGATAATCTGGCCGATAACACCGGCAGAACTCGTCACGGGCATGTTGATGGTAAGGCCGTCGGCAGAGCCCTTGTCGATGGTAACGGTCGAGGTCCAGGCATCGCCGGAGGCACCAACGATACGAGCTGCGGTCGATTTGAGGTTGTAGGTCGATTGCAGCCCGACCAGGCCCTCCAGGCGCTCGGCGGTCTTTTGAGACTCGGAGAGCTCGGCAACCTTAGAGGTCAGTTCCTCGTTTTGCTTCTTAAGCTCGTCGAGCGTGTCCTGCGACGCCGTAAGGTTAGAGAACACGTTGCCGATCGCATTGAAGGGAGCCGCCACAGCCGAACCCACAAAGCGCACCGGCGAGGTAATCGTCGTTACGCCCGAACGCACGGCATGAATCGGTCCCGCCTCGCCCTCGCGGATGTAAAACGTGAGCAGCAACACCGAAATCAGGCTGAAAACAATCAACGGGCGCATACCCGTTGATTGTCGCTTGGTATTCAGATTTGTGGAGAAACCCGAAGATCGTGCCAAATGGAATCCACCTTTTGGAAATTAAGCATTGGTCTGGACGAAGCCGCCATCAAACGCATTGGCCTCGAGCACGCGGGCACAGCCGTTAACGACGTTATCGAGCGCCGTGGGGCTGACGTTGACCGAAACACCGGTCTCATCGCGCAGGCGCACGTCGAGACCGCGCAGCAGCGCGCCGCCACCAGTCAGCAAAATGCCGTAGTACATAAGGTCCGAGGCAAGATCGGGAGGCGTAGCGTCGAGTGCGTCCTTGACGGCCTTGGCCATCTCGTCGAGCGGCTTGTTGAGCGCGCGACGAATCTCCTCGCTCTCGATGCGCACGGTCTTGGGCAGACCGGTGATCACGTCGCGGCCGTTGACCTCGACGTCGAGCTCGTCCTTGAGCGGCACGGCGGAACCGACCTTGATCTTGATGTCCTCTGCCGTACGCTCGCCGATGGCAAGGTTGTAGGCATCGCGAACGTGCGTGAGGATGGCCTGATCGAACTCGTCGCCGGCAATACGGATGGACTGCGAGACGACGATGCCGCCCATAGCGATAACGGCAACCTCGGTGGTACCGCCACCGATGTCGATGACCATGGAGCCGGTGGGCTCCTCGACAGGCAGGTCGGCGCCGATAGCAGCAGCCATGGGCTCCTCGATCAGGTAGGCCTGGCGGGCACCGGCCTGGATCGTGGCCTCAAAGACAGCTCGCTTCTCGACCGACGTGACGCCGGAGGGAACGCAGACGACAACGCGCGGACGCGGGGTCCACGGATAGCGCTTCTCGGAAGCCTTGTCGATAAAGTAGCGAAGCATGGCCTCGGTAACATCGAAGTCGGCGATGACGCCGTCCTTCAGGGGACGAACGGCCACGATGTTGCCGGGCGTACGGCCGAGCATGCGCTTTGCCTCGATACCGACCGCCAGGATGCGCTCGTCGTTCTTGTCGATGGCGACAACAGAGGGCTCGCGAATGACAATGCCCTTGCCGCGCACGGAGACAAGCGTATTTGCGGTGCCGAGGTCGATGGCAAGATCGCCCGCATAGCTACCGAAGAACATATCCATCAAAGAAAACAACGCAACTCCTGATGTGTTGGATGATTGCTGGAAAACTACTAGCTCATGATACTAGCGCAAGCCCGGCACCTCACTTGCGGTGAAGCGCCGGGCAAAGCTAAATCCCATAAGGTCACTACTGGTTGTCAGCAGCCGAGAAATCCATATCGAGCGAGGAAACGGCCCAGCCGATATGATTGTCGGAGCGCACGAATTTGACGGTGTACTCCTGCTCGCCGCCCTTGGACAGCGAAGCCTTGACCTTGGCAGTCGTCTCGGTCATGGACTGATCCATGCCCTCGACGGACACGGTGGCGCCCTGCGGAATCGAGGAGATGATCATCGACTTGGCGTCCTCGGACAGGCTCGAGGCCAGGCAAGACTCGGCCTTTGCGGTGTCACCGTCGCCGGCAGCCTGGAACAGATCGGTGATAACCGACTCCTGCGAGGGGAAGCCAAAGCCGCGCGTGTAGGCAAAGCCCAGACCGCCCGCAGCAATCAAAATGAGCAGAAGCAGCACGATGAAGACTTTGAGACCCGTGTGGCGATGGCGACGACGGACCTTGGCCTGCTTACGATCCTGACGGTCCTGCTGGACCATCTCGGACTCTGACAGTGTAAAGAAGCCGGTGTCCGAGGGATCGGGCATAAACTGACCGGTCGCGCCCGTAGGATCGAGCGGATCGACGGCAGGAGCGTCCATCGCAGGCGCCGGAGCCGTGGCCATAGCCGTCTGGGCAGACAGCGCGGCAAGCGAATCGTGCACGCGGGCAAGCTCATCGGCCTGCTCGGAGGTAAGCTGGTAGATGCCATCGGCAGTAGCGGCGTTAAAGGCGTCGAGTGCGTCGGAGGGACGGCCGGCGGCAGAAAGCGCCTGACCCATGCCGGCGTTGAGCGCGCGCGTGTCGTCACGGGGACCGGCAAAGTCGATAGCCGTACGGTAGGTCTCCACGGCATCCGCCGGACGGCCGAGCTTAATGAAGCAACGACCGAGCTCGCCGAGTGCGGCGGCAGGAGCCGGATTGGCGCCGTCGATGGCAGCCTGACGGAAGGCAGTACCTGCGTTGGCATAATCGCCCGACTGGAACAGCGCATTGCCCAGGCCCAGATAGGCCTTGAACGGCGTGGCATAGGAAGCATCCTGCGTAGCAGCAGAGAACGCCTGGGCGGCCGTCGTGTAGTCGCCCACGGCGGCGAGCGCCTTGCCGCGGTTGGTGAGCAGCGCGCCGCGCTTGCCGTAGGTGCCGTCGTTGAGGGCGGCAGCATAAGCCTCGGCGGCCTCGGCATACATGCCCAGGTGCATCAAGGCGTTGCCACGAAGGTGATCGGCCTCGCCCATAATCTCATCGGGAGTCTTTGCCGCACCAAGCATCTGGGCTGCAGCGGAAAAATCACCCGCGCGGTAAGCGGCGCGGCCCTGTTGGATCAGCTGGCTATTCAAGGAAGTCCCCTTTACTCGTGAACGATCTCGACGTGGACGATCTCGTCGCCGGCACGCAGCTGCGAAATCACATCGAGACCCTCGACCGTGGTGCCAAAGACGGTGTAACCGGAATCGAGGTTATGCTGGGCGCCCAGGCAGAAGTAGAACTGCGAACCCGCGGAATCGGGGTCCATGGAGCGTGCCATGGCAAGGGCGCCATCGACATGGCTGTTGCGCGGATTGGTGGCAAACTCGCCCTTGATGCAGTAGCCGGGGCCACCGGTACCGGGCATGCCGTCGGGGCCCTCAAGACCGGCAGCGACGTCGGCGCCGGACATATCGCGGGTATTGGGGTCGCCGCCCTGGATGACAAAACCGGGCACATAGCGATGGAACTTAAGGCCATCGTAGAAACCCATCGTGGAAAGCTCGCAGAAGTTCGCGACATGAATGGGAGCACCCTCGCCGTCAAACTTGACCTTGATGGTACCCTTCGACGTCTCGATAACGGCGCACTCGTCGCCGGCAAGCTGATACTCGGGCGTGTAGAGCTCTTTCTTAAATCCAAACATGTGGTTCCTTCCTCGTGCGTTTAAAGCATATTTGTACGAATTGTAGCAATAAGCATGCGCTTACATCAATTGCGCACGTAGGTTATGCCGACTATGGCGAACTAATTTTAGGAACGCTGCTGCGGCTTCCAGGAACCCACATTGGCGTCGTACTGGTTCAGCGCGCTGTTGCCGCCCTGCGCGATGGGCGCCAGGATATCGCTTTGGTGGGAACTCATCGACTCACCATCGGGAATGGCCAGCGAGATGTCCCAGCTCTGACAGATCACGTCGACACGCTCGTACATCCACTCGGCAAGCTGCTTTAAGTGGGCGATGTCGTCCGCATAGACCGTATCGTCCTGATACTTAAGGTTGTTAAGCTCATCTTGCGTCTTTTCGATCTGGTCGCGCAGGGCGTAGGCACTCTGCGACAGCTCCTGGCGGGTGGACAGCGGCGTTCGGAGATAGCCGTTGTTAAAGGAATCGATGACCTCGCCGATCTGGTCCTCGTCACCGTAGGACACGATGGTCTGATACAGACCGTCGAGTCTGGTATAGAGCTGATCATCGGTGAGCACGGTTTCTTCCTGGACCACCTCGGCAGAATCGTCCTGCTTGGTATCGTCCTCAGTCGCCTCGCCCTTTTGGCGCGTGGGGAAGGTCGTCTGCGCAGCCTGGCCAAACTGGTCGTAGAAGGCAGGCATGACACCCATGGGATCGGCCGTCACGAACCAATAGGCACCGCCGCAAACGACGGCAAGGACCGCGATGACGATGAGCGGCTTGGGGATATGACGCTTGTGCTTGTGATAGGCGTCCTCGTCGGGATGCACCTTGCGCTTGGGTTTTTGAGCATCGTCATGCAGGGAAACGGGCGTGGGAATATCGACCTTGGGGATACCGAAATCCTTATCGAAAGCCGGCAGCACGCAGGTCTCGTTAGGATCGGCGGCGTCCGAAAGAACCGCGGCAGCCGAGGCGGGCGCATGAGGCACCTCGGTATCGATCTGCTCTTGCGTTAGGCGCGGAAAGCCCGCCGTGCGGCCCGCTGCCAGGTCGGATGCGGCCGCGTCCTCGGAGAGGATACCCGGAGCAGGGCGTCCGCATTTTGGGCACGTGCGATCATGCGGAGAAAGACGGGCACCGCAGCCCTCACAGAACACGAACTCGGTGTGCTCGGGACCATCGCCCGGACCCACATAGGCGTTGCAGTAGGGGCAGAACGAGGCGCCGTCCTCGATAGTCTTAAGGCAATGCGGGCAGATCACGGCATCCTCTTTTCGAAGCAATTCAAACAATCGAGGTTAGAGCATAACATCGCCACGGCCCCACAGGAACAAGGCACCAATTCAACATCGCCAGGGCGCGTAGCTACTTCTTCTTTTTGCTTGGCATCGAGACTTTGATGCCTTGGGCGGACTTGGTCACACGAGAGCGCTTAGCTCCGGTACTCTTCTTTTTCTTGGGCTGGGCCTGGGCCACGCCCTCGAGTGCGCGGGCCTCGGCCTCGCGAGCGGTGCGATCTTCGCGGCGCTGCGCCATGTCGGCGGCGACGCGCTTGGCAAAACGTTCGGCCGTCGAGCCCGTCGAGCTCACCTTGCCGCCACCGCGACCCAGGCGGACGCGCACACCGCGGCCAAAACCAGTTGCGGCATGACGACGACGCGGCTTGAGCGAATCCATCATCGTGGCGAGCTTAAAGAACACCGAGCAGGTAAAGACCACGATAACAGCCAAGATAACCATCTGGCCCATCGACAGGTTGGCAATAGACAGCAGCTCCGGGAATCCGATAACGCCCACCAGGATGCCGGCGACTACAAACACAAAGAGCACCACACGTAAGGGCGTGAGAGGCTGCGAGATGCGCCAGATTAGGCTGACGCTCGCCGCGCACGACGTAAGCAGGCACATCGTAGACAGCGTGAGCTGGCTAAAGCCAAACACGCGCGCCACAAAGATGTCGAGCGCCGTAGCCAAAATGACCGCAATCGACGCCGGCAGTGCACGCTTGAGTACGTTGCTCAAAAACGCACCCTTCACACGAGCATTGTTGGGCTCCAGGCCCAACACAAAGCCCGGCGCGCCGATGCAGAAGAAGTTAATGAGCGTCATCTGGATGGGCTCGAAGGGGTACGGCGGCAGCGCGATACACAGCGCCGCCAGGCCCATCGAGAACAGCGTCTTGGTCAGGAACAGTGAGGCCGAACGCTGCAGGTTGTTGATGGAGCGACGGCCCTCGGCCACCACGGCGGGCATCGAGGCAAAATCGTTGTCGACGAGTACGATTTCGGCCACATTACGCGCGGCATCGGAGCCGGCCGCCATGGCGACGGAGCAGTCGGCCTCCTTGAGCGCCAGCACGTCGTTGACGCCGTCGCCCGTCATGGCCACGGTGTGCTCGCGGCGCTTGAGCGCCTGCACGAGCTCGCGCTTCTGCTGCGGGGTCACACGACCAAAGACATGGTAGCGGTCCACTGCGGCATCGAGCTTGGCCGGCGTATCGAGCGTCGTGGCGTCCACATAAGCGTCCGCCCCCGGCACGCCCACCACGCGCGCGATCGACGACACCGTACGCGGGTCGTCGCCGCTGATCACGTTGAGGGTCACGCCCTGCTCGTTAAAGTAGCCGATGGTCTCGGCCGCCGAGGTACGAATCTCGTCGCGGATGGTCACAAATCCCACGGGCTCGGCCTCGCCCACCATATCCCCATCGGGCGTAAAGCCGTCCACGCGCGCCACCACGAGCACGCGGCAGGTATCGGCAAGCTCGGCGACACGGTTCTCGACCTGGGCAAACGCACGATCAGAGAGCACAAATTGCGCGGCGCCCATTACGTAGGAGCCCTGCGCAAAAGAAGCGCCGCTCCATTTTTTAGACGACGAGAATGGAATGACCGACAGCGGCTCGGACACCTCGACCGGGCGATCGGCGTAATAGTTGAGCAGCGCCTGGCAGGTCTCGTTGGCATCGGCCGAAGTCGCACGTGCCACGTTAGCCAGCGCAAAATCGAGCACTGTGGTATCGACGGGAACAGCCGCCTCGTCCGAGTCCACGCCAAAGCCAACACCCTCAACAGGCAGCGGATACGTGCCCTCGACCTCCATACGGCCCGACGTGATGGTGCCCGTCTTGTCCAGGCACAGCACGTCGACGCGAGCGAGTGTCTCGATGCAGTAGAGCTGCTGTGCCAGCACCTTGCGGCGGGCCAGGCGCACCGTGGCGATGGCGAGCACCGACGAAGTCAGCAGCACCAGGCCTTGCGGGATCATACCCAGCAGGGCGCCCACCGTGGACAGCAGCGCCGACGAAGGCACATGACCGGCCAACAGCTCGGAGAAGCACCACGAAAGCGCGCTATCGCCCGGGGTTCCCGCGGCATCCCACAGCTCGCTCGCACTCGAGGCAAACAACGCCAAACCGAGCGGGATCATGATGATGCTCGCAAAGCGCACGATGGCGTTCAGCGCGTTCATGATCTCGGAATTAACCTTTTTGACGTACTTGGCCTCGTTATTAATTTTGGCCACGTAGTTGTCGGCGCCGACATGGATCACGCGGGCGCGCAGCAGGCCCGAGTCGATAAAGCTGCCGCTCATGAGCTCAGAGCCTGGCTGTTTCTTAATAAGGTCGCTCTCGCCCGTCAGCAGGCTCTCGTTCACGAGCGCCTCGCCCGACACCACCACGGCGTCGGCGGGAATCTGGTCGCCGCGCCCCAAGCGGATGATGTCGTCGAGCACGATCTGGTCCAGGTCGAGCTCCACCTCGGCGCCGTCGCGCACCGCGATGGCCTTCTTGGAGGTCAGCAGCGTGAGCTTATCGACCATCTTCTTGGAACGCATGGACTGAATGACGCCAATAGCGGTATTGAGGAACACCACGAACAGGAACGTCAGATTCTTAAACGAACCGGTCAAAATGACCAGGAACGCCAAGATCACGTTGATCAAATTGAACAACGTGCAGAGGTTCTCGATGATGAGCTCTTTGACCGACTTGGTCTTGCGCTCCATGTTGCGGTTGATCTTACCGGCGGCGATGCGCTCCTCAACCTCGGCGGTCGAGAGTCCGCGCTCGATATCCGTTGCTGCCATACCACGTCCCATCACGTCGCGTCGGTATAAGAAAAACCGCCCGGACCATGCGAGGTTCGGACGGTCTTACGTTCGATGGTGCCCCATGTTGGATTCGAACCAACGGCCTTCTGCTCCGGAGGCAGACGCTCTAATCCCCTGAGCTAATAGGGCCAACGTTTGGCATTATACCCAAGTGCACCACGGGCTATCAAAATAAAAGAAAAAGCTTTGCAATTCCGAGGAAGACGCGGCGCAACGGCCCACTTTAGAAGGCAAAAGCGAGTCAGATAGTATAAACTCTCATGCACCATATATACACGGCTCGCGATGCGGGCCGTTTTTGCAAAAGTTATCCATCGAGGTGAGAGGCACACCATGATTGCAATTTTAAAGCAGAGCGCCAGCGACGAGGCCGTCGGCCATATCGTCAGCTGGATTGAGAAAAAGGGCCTGAAGACCGATGTCTCGCGCGGCGAGAATGAGACGATTATCGGCCTGGTGGGCGATACGACCAAGATCGACCCGTTCCTGCTCGAGTCCATGGATGTCGTCGAGCGCGTGCAGCGCGTCTCCGAGCCGTTCAAGCGCGCCAACCGCAAGTTCCACCCCGAGGACTCCGTCATCGACTGCGGTCACGGCGTCAAGATCGGCGGCGACCAGTTCCAGGTCATCGCCGGTCCCTGCTCCGTCGAGGGCGAGAACCTCATCCGCATCGCACGCCGCGTGAAGGCCGCCGGCGCCACGATGCTGCGCGGCGGTGCCTACAAGCCCCGCACCTCCCCCTACGCCTACCAGGGCATGGGCCCCGCCGGCCTCGACCTGCTGTGCGAGGCGTCTGCCGAGCTCGACATGCCGATCGTCACCGAGATCATGGATCCACGCGACGTGCAGGTCTTCTTGGACAAGAAGATTGACGTCATGCAGATCGGCGCCCGCAACGCCCAGAACTTCCCCCTGCTCAAGGAGGTCGGCAAGACCCAAACCCCGATTCTGCTCAAGCGCGGCATGTCCGGCACGATCGACGAGCTGCTTATGGCAGCCGAGTACATCATGAGCGAGGGCAACGACAACGTCATCCTGTGCGAGCGCGGTATCCGCACCTTCGAGACCCGCACCCGCAATACCTTCGACCTCAACGCCGTGCCGGTTCTGCACCACCTGTCGCACCTGCCCGTCGTCGCCGACCCCAGCCACGCCACCGGCTACACCCGCTACGTTGAGCCCATGGCGCTCGCCGCGACCGCCTGCGGCGCCAACGGCCTGGAGATCGAGGTCCACGACGAGCCCAGCCGCGCATGGTCCGACGGCGCTCAGGCCCTCACCCCCGACCAGTTCGACGACACCATGCGCCGCATTCGCGCCATCCGCGAGGTCGTCTGCCAAGAGACCATGGAGTAGCCCATGGGTACGGTGAGAAACGCGCGCGTTAACCAGGGCGGCCCCAAGTGCGCCGGTATCGTCGGCCTTGGCCTCATCGGCGGTAGCTTTGCCCGCGGCTATGCCCAGGCGGGCGTCCGCGTGCTGGCCTGGGACCCCGATGACGATGTCATGACGGCCGCCAGCATGGGCACTGTCGCCGGAGAGCTCAACGACGAGACACTCGGCGAATGCGACATCATCGTCCTGGCTTGCTACCCCGAGGCCTGCATCGAGTGGCTCGAGGCGCATGCCCAGGCCCTCGCCGACGCCACCGACACCGAGGCCATCATGGGTCCCGTGGTGATCGACACCGTGGGCGTCAAGGGCATCGTGTGCGAACGTGCCTTTGAGCTTGCCCGTGAGCACGGCTTTTACTTTGTGGGCGCACACCCCATGGCGGGCACGCAGTACTCGGGCTACGCACACTCCCGCGCCGACCTGTTCCAGGGCGCGCCACTCGTGCTCGTGCCGCCCGCGGTGGACGATGCGCTCAAACTGGAGCTTTTGGGCCAGGTGCGCGAGATGGTGCGCCCCTTGGGCTTTGGCAAGTTCAGCGTGACCAGCGCCGCCGAGCACGACCGCGTCATCGCCTTCACGAGCCAGCTTGCGCACGTGGTGTCCAACGCCTACGTCAAAAGCCCCACCGCCCAGGTCCACCACGGCTTTTCGGCCGGTAGCTACCGCGATCTCACCCGCGTGGCGCACCTCAACCCGCAAATGTGGTCCGAGCTCATGATCGACGACGCCGACGCGCTCGCCTACGAGATCGACCATCTGATCGAATCGCTCGGCGCCTACAGCCGTGCGCTCAAGGACCGCGACCAGCGCTATCTGGAGAATCTCCTTGCCGAGGGCGACCGCATTAAGCGCGCGCTCGACGACGAGACCTCCCACTAGACCACCTATCACGCCAGGTCGAAAGGACCGAAGCTTATGGCGATTACCATCGATATCGACACTGCACGCCCCTACCAGGTGCATGTTGGCACGTTTTTGCTGGAGCAGGCGGGACCACTCGTGCGCGCCACTGCCGGCGGTACCAAGGCCGTCATCGTGACGGACACCAACGTGGGCCCGCTCTACCAGATGCCCGTTAAGCAGAGCCTGGAGGCGTCAGGCTACGAGGTGAGCATCTGCACCTTCGAGGCCGGAGAGGCCCATAAGCGCGCCGAAACCTATGTTGCCATTATGGAGTTTGTGGCAGAGCACGAGCTTTCGCGCTCCGACGTGATCGTGGCACTCGGTGGCGGCGTCGTGGGCGACGTGGCGGGCTTTGTGGCCGCCACCTACATGCGCGGCTGCAAGTTTGTGCAGATCCCGACGAGCCTGCTCGCCATGGTGGATTCGGCGGTGGGTGGCAAGACCGCCATCGACCTGGCTGCAGGCAAGAACTTGGCCGGCGCCTTTTGGCAGCCGAGCGTGGTTATCGCCGACGTGGGGTGCCTGGCCACCCTCACGCCCGAGCAGTTCGCCGACGGCTGCGGCGAGGTCGTCAAGCACGCCGTGATCGCCGACCCGGAGCTTTTCGCCGAGCTGGAGAAGACCCCGCTCACGCTGGAGCTGCTCAACCGCGATGTGGCGCGCGTAGCGCTCATCATCGCCCGCAATATCGACATCAAGCGCGCCGTGGTCGTTGCCGACGAGCGCGAGATCAACCAGCGCAAGCTCCTCAACTTTGGACACAGCGCCGGACACGCCGTCGAGGCCTGCGAGCACTTTGAGCTCGGACACGGCAACTGTGTGTCGATCGGCATGGGCATCATCACGCGCGCCGCGGCTCTGCACGGCATTTGCGATGCTGCACTGCCCGGTCGTATCGAGGAGCTCTGCGCCCGCCATGGCCTCAAGACCCGCTGCGACCTAGATGCCGATGCCGTTTTTGCCGAGGCGCTCCACGACAAGAAGCGCGCGGGCGACACCATCGACCTGGTGATTCCGCACGGCATCGGCCGCTGCAGCATCGACCGCACGCCGCTTTCCACTTTCCACGAACTCATTGCCGAGGGCCTCGGCCAGAAGGGAGACGCATCCGCATGCTAGCCCGCATCACCCCGTCCCCGCTCAAGGGCACAGTTCCCGCCATCGCGTCCAAGTCGATGGCGCATCGTCTCATCATCTGCGCTGCGCTTGCCAACGGCGAGACGCACGTTACCTGCAACACCACCTGCGCCGACATCGAGGCCACGGTGCGTTGCCTCACGGCGCTCGGCGCCCGCATCGAGACTGTCGAGGACGGCTTCCAGGTCCACCCCACCATGAAGAGTGTTGAGTTTGGCCTGCTCAAGGCCCTTGCCGGCGGCACGCTTGACTGCGGCGAAAGCGGCTCCACACTCCGCTTTATGTTGCCCGTCGCCTGCGCGCTGGGCGCAGAGGCCACCTTTGTGGGTCAGGGACGCTTGGGCGCACGCCCCCTCTCCCCGCTCTCGGACGAGATCGTCGCCGCCGGCTGCGACCTACAGGGTCTAGGCGGTTTTCCGCTCAAGACGAGCGGCCGCATGCGCCCGGGCACCTTTGTGCTACCGGGCAACGTGAGCTCGCAGTACATCTCGGGCCTGCTGCTGGCAGCCCCGCTGCTGGCCCAGCCCTCCTGCGTGCAGGTGACCGGCCTCATTGAGAGCCGCCCCTACATCAACCTGACGATCCAGGCCATGAAGGCCTTCGGCGTCGAGGTCAACGTCGAGCGTATTCCCGCCCGGGACGGCCAGCCCGAGGTCACGAACTTCCGCGTGAGCAGTGGCTCGTATCGCACGCCCGGCAGCGTGGCCGTCGAGGGTGACTGGTCCAACGCTGCCTTTTGGCTGTGCGCCGGCGCCATCGGCTCCGACCCCATCACCGTCGAGGGTGTGTCGCTTAGCTCGGCCCAGGGCGACCGCAACGTACTTGCCGCGCTTTCGCGCTTTGGCGCCCGCATCGTGCGCTCCACCAACGCCGCCACCGTGCAGTCTGACAAACTCGCCGGCTTTGAGATGAGCGCCCACGACATTCCCGACCTCGTGCCCGTTATCTCGGCCGTGGCCTCACTGGCACAGGGCCGCACCTTTATCCGCGATTGCGCCCGTCTGCGCATCAAGGAATCCGACCGCCTGGTCACCACCACCCGCGAGCTCACCGCGCTGGGCGCGCAGGTGCGTATTGCCGGCGACGACCTCATCATCAAGGGCGTCGATGCCTTCACCGGCGGTGAGGTCGATTCGCACAACGACCACCGCATCGCCATGATGGCCGCCATCGCCGCGAGCCGCGCCACCGGCGAGGTCGTGATCCACGGCGCCGAGGCCGTCAACAAGTCCTATCCCGATTTCTTCGACCACTACCGCCTGCTGGGCGGCAAGGTCACACTCGAGGAGGAATAGCATGGCCTCGACCTTTGGCAACGTCTTGCACTTAAGCATCTTCGGCCAATCGCACTCCCCCGCTATCGGCTGCTCGCTCGATGGCATCCCGGCGGGCATCGCCGTGGACCAGGAAGCGCTGCAGGCCTTTTTGGACCGTCGCGCCCCCGGTCGCGACGAGACCGCGACCAAACGCCGTGAGGCCGACGCCGCGCATATCATTGCCGGTGTGGTCGATGGACACACCACCGGCGCACCCATAGCCGCAATTATCGAGAACACCAACACGCGCTCCAAGGACTATTCCGAACTGCGCCGCAAGCCCCGTCCCGGACATGCGGACTTCCCTGCGCGCGTGAAGTATCACAACATGCACGATGTCGCTGGTGGCGGGCATTTCTCCGGCCGCCTGACGGCACCCCTGTGCATCGCCGGCGGGATCGCGCTGCAGGCACTCGAGGCCCACGGCATTCAGGTCATGGCGCACGTCGCGCAAATCGGCGGCATCTCCGACCTGCCCATGGATGATATGGTCTATCGCGAGGCCGACCGCAAGGCGATCCTTACGAACGACCTGCCCTGCATTGACGCCGCCGCAGCCGGCCGCATGCGCGAGGAGATCCTAGCCGCGCGCGACGAACTCGACAGCATCGGCGGCATCGTGGAGTGCGGCATTTACGGGCTTCCCGCGGGCATCGGCGACCCCATGTTCGACGGCATCGAGAACCGCATCGCGCAAATCGCGTTTGGCATTCCCGCCGTAAAGGGCGTGGAGTTTGGCATGGGCTTTGCCGTGGCCGCCATGCGCGGCAGCGAGAACAACGATCCGTATCGCATCGACGCCGAGACCGGCGAGATTGAAGTCGAGTCCAACAACGCCGGCGGCATTCTGGGCGGCATCTCCACCGGCGCGCCCGTCATGTGGCGTATGGCCGTAAAGCCGACACCCTCTATTGGCCGCGAGCAGCAGACCGTAGACATGGACGCCATGGAAAATGCCGAGCTCTCGGTCCACGGTCGTCACGATCCCTGCATCGTCCCCCGAGCTGTCCCCGTAGCCGAAGCAGCCGCCGCCCTCGCCATCTGGGACGCCCTCCTCGAGGACGCCGCCCAGCTCTAAAAATCTCTGGGGGCCAACTCCGGCCCCCACGCCCACCCAGTGATTTTTCTGGGACGGGGATTAAAAAATCATTGTGTACCTAATGATTTTTTAATCCCCGTCCCAGAAAAATCACCGACACGTGAAAGGGGCCTCCATGGACCTTGCTGACATCCGCCAGGCCATCGATGGCATCGACACCACGCTCCTCAACAGCTTTGTCGAGCGCATGGATATTGCCACCGAGGTCGCCAAGTCAAAAATCGAGACGGGCAAGGCCGTCTTCGACCCCGCCCGTGAGCGCTCCAAACTCAACAACCTCGCCGGCCGCGCGCCCGAGCGCTACGAGGCCCAGACCATCGCCCTGTTTCGTCTCCTCATGAGCATGAGCAAGGCCGAGCAGCAGCGCTACATCAACGAGCTCAAGGGCATCACCGTCTCGCAAAAGGCCCACGCCACGGCTGCAGCCTTTGACACGCCCTTCCCTCAAACGGCCACCGTTGCCTGCCAGGGCGTGGAAGGTGCCTATAGCCAGATAGCCGCGTGCAAACTCTTCGACGTGCCCGACATCGCGTTTTTCGAGACCTTCGAAGGCGTTATGCGCGCTGTGCGCGACGGCTTCTGCGAGTTTGGCGTGCTGCCCATCGAGAACTCCACCGCCGGCTCGGTCAACGCCGTCTACGACCTGCTCGCCCAGTTCGACTTCCACATCGTGCGCTCGCTTCGCCTCAAGATCGACCACAACTTGCTCGTCAAGCCCGGCACCAAGCTCGCCGACGTGCGCGAGGTCTACAGCCACGGCCAAGCTATTGCCCAGTGTGCCGGCTTTATCGAGTCCCACGACCTGCACGCCACCAAGTACCCAAACACGGCCATGTCGGCCGAGATGGTTGCCAATTCCAACCGCACCGATGTTGCCGCCATCGCATCGCGCAGCTGTGCCACGCTGTATGGCCTCGAGGTGTTGGAGCCCAATATCCAAGACTCGGACAATAACTACACGCGCTTTGTCGTCATCAGCCGCGAGCCGCGCGTCTACCCCGGCGCCAACCGTACCTCACTCATGATTACCACGGCCAACGAGCCGGGCGCGCTCTACCGCGTGCTCGAGCGCTTCTATGCGCTCAACATCAACCTCATCAAGCTCGAGAGCCGCCCCATCCCCGGCCGCGACTTTGAGTTTATGTTCTACTTTGATCTGGACTGCCCCTTTGGCAGCAAGGCCCTCGACGACCTGCTCGATTCGATCGACGACGTGTGTGAGAGCTTTACCTACTTTGGCAGCTACACGGAGGTGCTATAGATGACCGATACCGCCGCAACCCGCCCCTACGGCGTGCTGGGCCGCGTGCTGGGCCACAGCTACACCCCGACCATCTACAAAGAGCTCGCTGGGCTCGAGTACGTGCGATTTGAGCGCGAGCCCGAGGATCTTGAGGCTTTTATGACGGGCGACGAGTGGGAGGGCACCAACGTGACCATCCCCTACAAGCGCGCCATCATGGAGTATCTGGACGAGCTGAGCCCGCTCGCCGAGCGCATGGGCAACGTCAACACCATCACGCGCCTGCCCGACGGCCGCCTGCGCGGCGATAATACTGACTACTTCGGTTTTCAGTGTCTAGTCAAGGAGTTGGGCGTAGAGGTTGCCGGCAAAAAGGTCCTCGTGCTTGGTGCCACCGGTGGCGCCGGCACCACGGCGAGCATGGTACTCGGCGACTTGGACGCCATCGTCGTACCCGTGGGTCGCACGAGCGAGGTCAACTACGACAACATCGCGCAGCAATCCGATGCCGCGCTGCTCGTCAACTGCACGCCCGCCGGCATGTTCCCCCACTGCCCCGACGCGCCCTGCACGCTCGAAGGGCTCGATGCGCTCGAGGGCGTTATCGACATTGTCTACAACCCCGCCCGCACGGGCCTGATGCTCGAGGCCGAGCGCCGCGATATCCCCGGCATCGGCGGCCTGCTGATGCTCGTGGCCCAAGCGGCACAGGCCGTCGAGCGCTACACCGGCCAGGTCACCCTGCGCGAGCGCATCCTGGATGTAACGGAGCGCCTGTCGCGCCGCGAACAGAACATCGCGCTGATTGGCATGCCGGGTTCGGGCAAGACCCGCGTGGGCGAGCAGATTGCCCTGCGCACGGGGCGAGAGCACATCGACCTCGATCGCGCCCTCGAGAAGCGCCTGGGCATGCCCTGTGCCGACTATATCGTCGAGTGCGGCGAGGCGGCCTTCCGCGAGCAGGAAACGGCGGCGCTGTCCGACATCTCCAAGCGCAGCGGCCTGGTGCTCTCCACCGGCGGCGGCGTGGTCACGCGCGATGAGAACTATCCGTTGTTGCACCAGAATAGCCAGATCGTAATGCTCAACCGCAAGCTCGACGAACTCGCCCATAAGGGGCGCCCCATCACCGCCCGCGATGGCATCGACAAGCTCGCCGAACAGCGCATGCCACGCTACCGCGCCTGGGCTGACTATATCATCGACTCACGCGACAGCGCCGCCAACACCGCCCAAGCCCTCCTCGACACCCTCCCACCCGCTCTCTAACCAAAACCACCACAAAGGGGACAGGCACCTTTGTGGTGGTTTTTCAACCGCAAAGGAAGCAACCATGAAAGCACTCGTCATCAACGGCCCCAATCTAAACATGCTCGGCATTCGCGAGCCGGGCATCTACGGCAGCGACAACTATGACCGCCTGGTCCAGATTTGCCAGGAAGCGGGCGCCGCACAGGGCTTCGACGAGGTCGAGGTCTTCCAGTCTAACCACGAGGGCAGCATCGTCGACAAGATCCAGGAGGCCTGCGGCAAGGTCGACGGCATCGTCATAAACCCGGCCGCCTATACGCATACGAGCGTCGCGATCCTCGACGCCCTCAAGGCCGTCGCCATCCCTGCCGTCGAGGTCCACATCAGCGCCGTCGAGACCCGCGAGGACTTCCGCCAGGTGAGCTATGCACGCCTAGCCTGCTTCGCCACCATCACCGGCGAGGGCCTGAAGGGCTACGCACATGCGCTAGAGCTGTTGAAAGAGCATCTGCTACACTAATCCCTGGGACAAAGACATCAGATATGTTTGTCCCTAAACTAAAGTAACTGTCCAATCGACATACAAAGGAGCATATCCATGTCCCAGTACGATTACCTCGTCGTCGGTGCCGGCCTTTCGGGCGCCGTCTTCGCCAATGCCGCCAAGCGCGCCGGCAAGTCGGTTCTGGTCATCGACCGCCGCGACCACATCGCCGGCAACGTCTACACCGAGGACGTCGAGGGCATCCAAGTCCACCGCTACGGCGCGCACATCTTCCACACCTCCATGAAGGACGTCTGGGGCTACGTCAACCGCTTCGCCGAGTTCAACAACTACGTCAACTCGCCGGTAGCCAACTTCCACGGCAACATGTACAACATGCCCTTCAACATGAACACCTTCGCCAAGATGTGGCCGGGCGTCGTCACGCCGGCAGATGCCAAGGCCAAGATTGCCGAGCAGGTGGCCGCCGAGAACATCGGAGAGCCGACAAACCTCGAGGAGCAGGCGCTGTCGCTCGTCGGCCGCGACATCTTCGAGACGCTCGTGAAGGGCTACACCGAGAAGCAGTGGGGCCGCGACTGCAAGGACCTGCCCGCGAGCATCATAAAGCGCCTCCCCTGCCGCTTCACCTACGATAACAACTACTTCAACGACCGCTACCAGGGCATCCCCATGGGCGGCTACACCAAGATGGTCGCCAACATGCTCGAGGGCGTCGAGGTGCGCTGCGGCGTGGAGTACAAGGAGCTGGCCGCCGCCGAGCCCGATATCGCCGCCAGGACGATCTACTGCGGCCCCATCGACGCGTTCTACGACTTCAAGCTGGGCACGCTGGAGTACCGCAGCCTGCGCTTCGAGACCGAGACGCTCGACGAGACCGACCATCAGGGCGTGGCCGTGGTCAACTACACCGAGCGCGAGGTCCCCTACACCCGCATCATCGAGCACAAGCACTTTGAGTTCGGCACGCAGGAGAAGACCGTCATCACGCGCGAGTACCCGGCGGATTGGAAGCCCGGCGACGAGCCCTACTACCCCATCAACGACGCCAAGAACGAGACCCTCTACAAGCAGTACGAGGAGCTGGCGGCGCAGGAGGGCGACGTGGTCTTCGCCGGTCGCCTGGGCGGCTACAAGTACTACGACATGGACAAGGCCATCGCCGCCGCCTTCGAGCTCGTCCGCAACGAGCTGGGCGTGGAGCCGACAGAGGCGTAGGGAGCTCAACGACTCGAGACCGACAACCAAATTCGCAAGAA
Organism: Collinsella sp.; assembly: GCA_036301625.1. Classification (GTDB taxonomy): domain Bacteria; phylum Actinomycetota; class Coriobacteriia; order Coriobacteriales; family Coriobacteriaceae; genus Collinsella. The sequence goes on from JAXJEC010000042.1 coordinate 101,989, forward strand.
GCAATAAGCCCGGTGCAGCGATGCTACGCCGGGCTTATTGTTGAGGGAGCACTGCACGCCCACATGCCCAAAAAGCAAAGACCCGGCATTATACCGGGTCTTTAAAAACTCTCTGGTGCTCCATGGCGGATTCGAACCGTCGACCTTGGGATTAGAAGTCCCCTGCTCTATCCAACTGAGCTAATGGAGCATAAAGCCGGGCGTCCAAGCGGGTACAAGTTCACACGGCCAATAAATTATAACCTACTTGAACTGGTCGTGGTACGCCTTGCAGACCTCGTCCACGGGTCCATCCATGCGCAGATCACCCTTCTCGATCCACACAGCACGCTGGCAAATACGCTCAACCTGCTCCATGGAGTGAGAAACGAACAAGACCGTAACGTCGCCACTCTCGATAAAGTGCTGGATGCGGCGCTCGCACTTCTGCTGGAAAAAGACATCGCCAACAGAAAGCGTCTCATCGACGATCAGGATGTCGGGCTCGGTAATCGTAGCGATAGCAAAGGCAATGCGTGCAACCATACCCGAAGAGAAGTTCTTCAGCGGCATGTCAACGAAGTCTTTAAGCTCGGCGAACTCAATAATCTCGTCAAAACTAGCGTCGATAAACTCCTTGGTATAGCCAAGCAGCGCACCGTTCAGATAGATGTTCTCACGAGCCGTAAGCTCCGGGTCAAAGCCAGCACCAAGCTCAATCAGCGGCGCAATATTGCCGTGAACCTTAACCTCACCTTCGCTGGGCTCCAAAACGCCAGCGATGATCTTGAGCATCGTAGACTTGCCGGAACCGTTAGTACCAACAAGGCCAACGACCTCGCCACGATGCACATCAAATGAAATGTGCTTAAGCGCACGGAATTCCTCAAAGAACAGCTCATGCTTCGCGAGCTTAATAAAATACTCTTTGAGGTTCGTAAGCGACTCGGACGCCATGTTAAAGATCATGGTGACGTCTTTGACCTCAACAGCAAGGGGCTGCTTGCTGTAATCAATAGCAGATTCAGTCATGAGCAGCACTCCTTAGATGTAGAGGATAAACTTGTGCTCGGTCTTGTGAAAGACGGCGTAACCAATAGCAAGAGCAAGAATAGCCCAAACAACACACAGCCCAAAGGTAAGCGCAGAAGGCACGGTATTAAACAGGAAGATATCACGCATAAACTGGAGGTAGTTGTACATGGGATTCACAACCACAAGGACCTGGATCCAATGTGCCATTTTGCTAATGAAGTCGGTTGTCCAGAAAATCGGCGTCAGATACATCCAGGCCGTGATAACAACGGTCCACAGGTGCATAACATCGCGGAAAAAAACCGCCAGCGCAGACAGCATCATGCCCAAGCCCATGCAGAAACACATGAGCAGGAGCAAGCAAACCGGCAGCAGAATTAAATGCCAGGTGGGAAGCACGTGGAACCAAAGCATAACCAAGGCGACGGCAACCAAAGAGAAGGCGAAGTTAACGAGCGAGAACAGCACCTTCTGCACCGGAAAGACCCAACGGTGCACCTTAACCTTCTTAAGCAGAGAGGAAGCCCAAATGATGGACATAAGCGCTTGGTTCGTCGACTCGGACATGACAGAGAACGTCACGTTACCGACGATCAAATAAAGCGGATACATTTCGGGCGTAATAGAACCATTGCGACCTTGCGCGAAGATTGTCGAAAACACGATCGACATAACAATCATCATCAGCAGCGGGTTAAGCACGGACCATGCCACACCCAGAACACTGCGACGATATTTAATCTTAAAATCTTTGGTGACAAGCTGCTTAAGAATGAACTTGTCCTTTTCAAAATCATTTTTAGCGTGAGAGGCCGGTTTAGCCACCGCTTTCTGACTCTCTACGTTGTCAGCCACGGACCATCTCCTTGTCTCGTAAAACATAACAGTGGAAAGTATAGCCCTCCCACGTTGACGATAACTCACCGCAACAAATCTGGAGAACTAACCCATATCTAATCAAAGGGGCAGACGATAGGTATACTTTCGACCCGTTGATTCATTAAAGGAGGTCCTACATGGACTATTCGAATACCGCCGTCATAATCCCCTGCTACAACGAAGCGCTGACGATTGGCAAAGTTGTCGACGATTTTCATCGAGAGTTACCCGGTGCAACCGTCTTTGTATATGACAACAACTCGTCTGATGGCACTTCGCAAATCGCCAAGCAGCACGGTGCCACGGTGCGCCACGAGCCCAGACAGGGCAAAGGCAACGTGTGCCGCCAAATGTTCCGTGATGTCGACGCCGAATGCTATCTAATGGTTGATGGAGACGACACTTACCCCGCCGAGGCGGCAAAGGCGCTTTGCGAGCCCATCCTTAACGGCGAAGCCGATATGACCGTTGGCGATCGCCTGTCAAACGGCACCTATGCCGAAGAGAACAAGAGGGCCTTCCACGGCTTTGGCAACAATCTTGTTCGCGCCATGATCAAGTGGATTTACGGCTACAGCTTTGACGACGTGATGACCGGCTACCGAGCCATGAGCAGACCCTTCGTCAAGACCTTCCCCGTTTTGAGCGAGGGCTTCCAGATTGAGACCGAGCTCTCCATCCACGCTGTCGATCACCGCTGGCGAATTAAAGACGTGCCGGTGGAGTATCGCGATCGGCCCGCAGGCTCCGAGTCCAAGCTCAACACCGTTAGCGACGGCATCAAGGTCATCGCAATGATTGGAACGCTCTTTAAAGACTATCGTCCGCTCAAGTTCTTTACCCTTATAGCGCTCATCTTCGCCATCATAGGCCTTGCCCTCGGAATTCCAATTGTTGCGGAGTACTTCCAAACCGGCTTAGTCCCCCGCTTCCCCACGGCCATACTTGCGGCCTCATTCATGTTCCTGTGTGGGTTGAGCCTAGCAACGGGACTAATCCTCGACTCGGTTGCGAAGGTCGAAAGAAAACAATGGGAGCTACAAGCCTATAAAACCTATTCAAAATAAGAAGAGGTCCGGACTTAATCCGGACCTCTTCTTATTTCAGACCTAAATGAGTCCTAGGCCCTTTCGACACCACCTATATTGCGAATCAGCACCGCCGCCCACCCGACCGAATATTGCCGTTCGGCACCGCCATTAAATGCCTTCCCGCGCATCCCCGTTACGCTCGGGCTGCCATGCAGTCCAGAGAA
>JAXJEC010000043.1:0-26608 GCA_036301625.1 Collinsella sp.
ACCTATCGAAACACATCTCCACCGTTCCATCAACTGGGAAAACGGCGCCCCCGGACCCCAGGAGGGGCCGCGGGGGCGTTCAGCTAACTGCGGGAATGGCCTATCCGCTCAATGTGTTCGGCTGAGATCGGAAATCAACCGGCGGGATGTGACAAAGGGACAGCCCCTTCGTCACATCCCAAATATTGCCTTTACGTGTTGATACACACGGTGTGCAATAATACTCGCACTGTGCAATAGCGCACAGGCTGAGTAACAAGGAGGACGCTTGTCCCAGCTCGAGAAATGCGATCGCCGGTCCCTTCGCTCGCAGCGTGCCCTTCGCCAGGCACTTGCCAGCGAGCTTGCCGAAAGCGGCGACCTTTCGCGCATTAATGTCGCGTCGCTCACCGAGCGCGCTGGCCTTACGCGCCGCACGTTCTATTCGCACTACCGCGATATCCCCGACTTTATCAATCAAATCGAGGACGGCTTGCTGGCCGAGATCCGTGAGCGCATTGAGCTCATCACCGCGGCTCAGCTGCCCGATCTCTATCACAACATCGATGAGCTCGAGCCGGCGCCCGGTTCGGTTGAGCTGCTGCGCTATCTCGCGGCCAACCGCGACTTAATCGGTGCGCTGCTGGGTCCGGGCGGCGACCAGGCCTTCATTAAAAGGATCATCGACACCGCGCGTGAGGCTGTGGTGCCGCGTGCGCAGACGGGCATTTTGGGCCTGGCGCTGGGCACGTTCTTTGACTACTACGTCACCTACGTCGTGAGTGCCGAGGTCGGCATGATTCAGCGCTGGTTTGAGCGTGGGCTCACCGAATCGCCCGAGGCCATGGCGCGCATTATGACGGTGCTCGCTTTTGTGCGCCCCGGCGACCTGTATGGCCAACCCATCGATATCAACGTGCCGGAGTACGGCATGAAGCTATTGAACTTGCAGCTCGAGGACGCGGCCGACACCGCCGCAACCGTCGAGTCCAACAACTAAGAGGAGAGACAGATGAGCAAACTCGTCGAGGGCATCAAGGATCGTATGGTCGCTGCCGCACGCGAGGCCGCGCCCGCCGTGGTGGACGCCGCGCAGAAGGCCGCGACCGCGGCTGCCGAGAAAGTTGCCGAGGCAGTTGCCGATGCCAAGAACGTGGCAGGGGAGACGTCCGTCGTCAGCGAGCCCGCCACCGCCGCTGAGCCCGTAGCCGCCGCCCAGGCCCCCGAAGGCGCGATCTTCAACCCCGAGAACGCTCGTGGCAATCTGCACCTGGGCATCGACGTGGGCTCCACCACCGTTAAGCTCGCCGTGCTCAACGACGACAACCAGATCGTCTACGCCAAGTACCAGCGCCACCACACCGACGTCCGTGCCTGCGCCCGCGACCTGTTCGAGGGCGCTGCGACCGTGCTGCCGACGGCCCAGATGACCTGCGCCATTACCGGCTCGGGCGGCCTGCTGCTGTCCCAGTGGCTCGACCTGGAGTTTGTCCAGGAGGTCATCGCCAGCAAGCGTGCCGTCGAGACCCTCATCCCGGCCACCGATGTCGCCATCGAGCTGGGCGGAGAGGACGCCAAGATCATCTACTTCGACAACGGCATCGAGCAGCGCATGAACGGCACCTGCGCCGGCGGCACGGGCGCGTTCATCGACCAGATGGCCACTCTGCTGCACACCGACGCCAGCGGCCTTAACGAACTCGCGGCCAACGCCACCACCATCTATCCCATCGCCAGCCGCTGCGGCGTTTTTGCCAAGACCGACGTCCAGCCGCTGCTCAACGAAGGTGCCCGCCCCGAGGACGTGGCTGCCTCCATCTTTCAGGCTGTCGTGACCCAGACCATCTCGGGCCTGGCATGCGGCCGTCCCATCCGCGGCAACGTCGCCTTCCTGGGCGGCCCGCTGCAGTACCTCTCCGAGCTGCGCCACCGCTTCTACCTCACGCTCAACCTGGACGAGGAGCACCGTATCGTGCCCCAAAACGCTCACCTGTTTGTGGCGAGCGGCGCCGCCATGGCGCACGAGTCCAACAAGCTCAGCACGTTCCCGCAGCTCATCGAGGCTATCGATGCCCTGGGTGACACACAGGGTGCCGAGGTCGAGCGTCTGGACCCGCTCTTTGCCACCGACGAGGACTTTGCCGAGTTCAAGACCCGCCACGACCAGGAAGTCGTTCCCAAGGGCAAGCTCGACGGCTACACCGGCCGCGTGTTCATTGGCATCGACGCCGGTTCCACCACCATGAAGGCCGCGCTCGTGGGCGAGGACGGCCAGCTGCTGCACACCTGGTACGGTAACAACAACGGCGACATCCTTGGCACGGCCAAGGTCATCATGGCCGATTTCTACAACCACATCCCCGCCGGCTGCACCATCGGCCACGTGACCACCACGGGCTACGGCGAGGCGCTGCTCATCGAGGCCCTCAAGGCCGACTCCGGCGAGATTGAGACCGTCGCGCACCTGCGCGGCGCCAAGGCATTCCTGCCCGGCGTCGAGTTCATCCTGGACATCGGCGGTCAGGACATGAAGTGCCTGCGCGTCAAGGACGGTGTTATCGAGCACATCATGCTCAACGAGGCCTGCTCGTCGGGCTGCGGCAGCTTTATCGAGAGTTTTGCCGTCTCTATGAACATGGACGTGCGCGCGTTCGCCGATGCCGCTATCCATGCCAAGGCCCCCGTCGACCTGGGTAGCCGCTGCACGGTCTTTATGAACTCGCGCGTCAAGCAGGCGCAAAAGGAAGGCGCCACGGTGGGCGACATCGCGGCCGGCCTGTCCTATTCCGTCATCAAGAATGCCCTGTTCAAGGTCATTAAGCTGCGCGACCCCAAGGAGATCGGCAGCCAGGTGATCGTCCAGGGCGGCACCTTTATGTCCGACGCCACGCTTCGCGCATTTGAGCAGCTCACCGGCGTTCATGCCGTGCGTCCCGACATCGCCGGCTGCATGGGAGCCTATGGTGCGGCCCTGCTCGCTCGCGATCGCGCCGGCGCCGATGGCACCTCGACCATCCTTTCAGCCGAGGACATCGCGCACCTCACCGTGACGCAAAAGCATGTCCGCTGCGGCCGTTGCTCCAACAACTGCCAGCTCACCGTCAACGACTTTGGCGGCGGCAGACGCTTCATTACCGGCAACCGCTGCGAGAAGGGCGCCGGCCACAAAAAGCAGAAGACCGAGGCCCCCAACCTCTTCAAAAAGAAAAACGAGCTGCTCTTTAACCGCGAGGTCCTGAGTCCCGACGAGGCCCCGCGCGGCACCGTGGGTATCCCGCGCGCACTCAACATGTACGAGAACTACCCCTTCTGGCACGCGTTCTTTACACGCCTGGGCTTTAGCGTGCAGCTGTCCGACCAGTCGAGCAAGAAGACCTACCAGGCGGGCATCGAGTCCATGCCGTCCGAGAGCGTGTGCTATCCGGCCAAGATGAGCCACGGCCACGTGATGAACCTCATCGACCGTGACGTCGACTTCATTTGGATGCCGTGCGTGCGCTGGGAGCGCAAGGAGGATCCGACGGCTGGCAACTGCTATAACTGCCCCATCGTCATGAGCTACCCCACGGCGCTGGCGCTCAATATCGACGAGATTCGCGAGCAGAACATCGAGTTCCTGTACCCGTTTGTGCCGTATCACGATAAGACCGAGCTTAAGCGCCGTCTGTACCAGGTGCTCGCCGTCGACCGTGTGGCCGATGCTGAGGCCGGTCGCGGTCGCGTGCGTGGACCCAAGATCACGCGCTCCGAGGTCGATGCCGCCGTCAACGCTGCCTTTGAGGCCGATGCGCGCTTCCACGAGGATATCCAGACCATGGGCGAGGAGGCTCTTAAGTGGGTCGAGGACCACGGCGGCCACGGCATCGTACTCGCCGGCCGCCCCTACCATAACGACCCCGAGATCAACCACGCCCTGCCCGAGCTTATCTCGAGCTTTGGCTTTGCGGTCTTTACCGAGGATTCGCTTGCGCACCTGGTGAAGCCCGAGCGTCCCATCCGCGTCGTCGACCAGTGGATGTACCACAGCCGCCTGTACGCCGTCGCCCGTTTTGTGACGATGCGCAACGACCTGGACCTGATTCAGCTCAACTCCTTCGGCTGCGGCTTGGACGCCCTGACCACCGATCAGGTGCAGGAGATTCTGGAAGCCAGCGGCAAGATCTATACCGTGCTCAAGATCGACGAGGTATCCAACCTGGGCGCCGCGCGTATCCGTATTCGCTCGCTCATGGCAGCGCTCAAGGACCAGGAGGCCGAGCGCCTGGCCGAGGCCACGGCCGCGGGCGAGACTTACGAGCAGGGCGATGCCGCGCCGGTGGGGCCCTCCACGGATGCCCCCGCGTTCGCGAGCCGCAAGTACACGTTCGAAGCGCAGCGTGAGAGCGCATCGACCGCATGGCCCAAGGTACCCTTTACCGAGCAGATGCGCGAGGAGGGCTACACCATCCTGTGCCCGCAGATGGCGCCGATCCACTTTGACCTGGTCAAAGAGGTGTTCCGCGGTGCCGGCTACAACTTGGAGCTGCTGCCCTCGACCGACCATGACGCCGTCGAGGCGGGCCTGCGCTACGTGAACAATGACATCTGCTATCCGTCGATTCTGGTGACGGGTCAGATTATGGAGGCCATCGAGAGCGGTCGGTACGATCTGTCCAAGACGGCTGTGGTCATCAGCCAGACCGGCGGCGGCTGCCGTGCCACCAACTACATCGCACTCATCCGCAAGGCCCTGCGCGAGAGCGGCCACCCCGAGATTCCGGTGATCTCGCTTTCGGCCGTGGCGCTCGGCGAGGACAACCCCGGCTTTAAGGTTACGCCGGCGCTGCTTAAGCAGGCAGTCTACGCGGTGCTCTTTGGCGACGTGATGATGCAGATGCTCTACCGCTGCCGCCCGTACGAGGCCACGCCCGGTGCCGCCAACGCACTCTATGAGGAGTACATGGCGCGCGCCCGCAAGCTGGCGCCTAAGTTTAACCGCCACAACTACACCAAGCTGTGCCGCGAGGCCATCCGCGCGTTCGACACCATGCCGCTCGTGGGCGAGGGCACCAAGCCGCGCGTGGGCGTGGTTGGCGAGATCCTGGTCAAGTTCCATCCCACAGCCAACAACCACGTGGTCGATGTTATCGAGCGCGAGGGCTGCGAGGCAGTGGTGCCGGGCCTGCTCGACTTCTTCCTGTACTCCATGAGCAACGCCGAGCTGCAGAAGGACGAGCTGGGAAGCTCTGCTACCACGCGCGCTGGCATGCAGGCGCTCATCAAGCTCGTGGACTGGATGCGTACGCCGGTGGAGGAGATGCTCGAAAAGTCCCGCCGCTTTGAGGCTCCCGAGCGCATCGGCACCATGGCCGACAAGGCCCGCACGGTGCTTTCTGTGTGCAACAACATGGGCGAGGGCTGGCTGCTCACGGCCGAGATGCTCGACCTGATCGACCACGGTGCGCCCAACATCATCTGCACGCAGCCCTTCGCGTGCCTGCCCAACCACGTGGTGGGCAAGGCCGTGATCAAGGAGCTGCGCCGTCAGCACCCCGAGAGCAACATCGTTGCAGTGGACTACGACCCCGGTGCGTCTGAGGTCAACCAGCTCAACCGTATTAAGCTCATGATCAGCGTGGCAAAGGAGAACATGCGCGCTGGCAAGGGCTTTAAGCTCGAGAAGGTGGCGCCGCTCGCGATGGACGAGGTCACCGGCCAGATGCGTGCCCACGACGGCTGCGTGAGCTGCGGACCGGCCAGTGAGGAGGCCGTTGCATCGGTCGCCAAGCGTCTGGGGCGCGGTATTAAGAAGTAGTTGGCCTACTTCGAGCCGGATATAAGACAAACGGGTGGTAGTCGTACCGGCTACCACCCGTTTTTGCTGGACATATGTTGCGCAAATGATCTCGCTGCAGCCTTCCGTGGGCTCGCCCGATTTTTGGGCCGGTTCAGGCTTTGAGGACAAGCTGCTGCAAGCCCAGGGCGATTTTTCGCTCAACGCGGGACAGCACAGTGTGACCTATCTGCCAAACGACGAGACGATCGCTACGGTCTACCCATCGCCACCTACGAGATGGAAGCCGAAAAGTACATCTACCGCGTGTACAAGTACGAGCTGTAGCGTTGCGCTTAGGTTTGACCAATGGAGTATGAAAACACGCCGTTCGCCGATGCCCCCTCCGCGAGTGGCAGCCATATGGTTTGATGTCAGAAACATATAGTTGTCGCCAGCCTGCTGGCGACGTTCCCCCTGATATCGGAGGTTCCAGGTATGTTTCACGCTCCGTTAAACAACTATCGGTTGGGCTAACATGGGTCGCCGTGCTATTTCGATAACCCTTGCAGTGGTCTGCCTGGCTGTGCTCCTGGGCGCTACAGGGCTGTTTGCTATAAGTCGAGAAACGTCCTATATGCAGGAATGCGCTTCCGAAGGGTTTGCCATTGATGGTTACTATCGGGATGACAGAACGAGTCGGGAAACCCTGGCCTTTCTTGAGGAGGATGGCTGTCGATGGCAACTGGTCAACAAAGACGGAAGCAACGTTGACGGGCAGTTTAAGCGTACGGATGACCCCAACATCCTGATATTAAAGAAGGAAAACGGCGAAAAATTCGGCACGGTTCACGTTGCGTATATATCGCGCCGACGCAATCAGGGGCAGATTTACCTAATTAGAGATACTAAGGTGACCCGATTTTATCTTGTGAGCACCGATCCGGCGTTTACGGTGGAGTCTGGCGATGTCGATGCGGACGTCTGATTCACGGCAATAAAACAGCGAGCGGGGCTCGGGTGTGAACTACGTCCCGCTTTTTGCTTGTGCCTGCGTCGCGTCTGAGCCTCGCCGCGACTTGCGCCTGTGCGCGGGAGCCATCCCATGCTCCGCATTACTCCACATCAAACTCCACGCGATCGAGTTCGGGCACGTTGAGGTCAATGAGCTTGCGGGCGACGTGACGGTCGTGTGCCCCAAGCGCCTCGCTTGTCGTCACATGGGCGACAATCTCGCGCTCGACGATGCCCTCCTCGTCGCCTTCGGTGGCCGAGGTTTCGACGGCGACGGTGTAATCCTTAAAGCCTGGCAGTACCGCGGCAAGCTCGCGCGTGGTTTCGGTGACGCCGTAGCCGTCCTGCACGCCGGCCTGCGCCGAGCCAATAGACCCCGCGGTCATAACGATGCAGGGGATGGCAAAGATGGCCGTTCCCACGATGATGCGGCGGCGCACTTTGCGTGACAGCTCGTTGACCTCGGCATTTTCCTCGGCGGTCACAATGCCGTCGCCGTTGAGGTCACGCTTGAGCGGCACGCGCAAAAGAAGCAATACGGCTTCGGCGGCCAGCGCGATAAAGACGACGTTGATGCCAAACTCGTAGAGGGCCGAGAGGAACAGTGACCCGCTTGCAATGGCGATGCCATAGCCCGCCGCGCACAGGGGCGGCATGAGCGCGGTCGCCACGGCCACGCCGGCGATGAGCGTGGCGGGTTCCTGGTCGCGCGAGTTGCCCAGCCCGCCTGCAAAGCCGCCCGCGAGCGCGACGGCAAGGTCCCATATGGTGGGTGTCGAGTTGTCGATGATGGCGGCCGTGGTGGTGCCAAGGGGCGAGAGCTTAAAATACAGCGTGGACGTGACCAGGCAAAAGACCATCTGCAGTGCGAGGCTGGCAATGGCCTCGACGGTGATCTCGCGGTCGAGCGTGGCAATGCCGTATGCCATGGCAAGAACCGAGCCCATGAGCGGGCAGATGAGCATGGCGCCCACGATGGCGATGTCCGAGTCGATATCGAGGCCGATGCTTGCGATGAGCATGGCGATGATGAGGATGCATAGGTGAGAGCCGGTCAGGCGTGCCCCGTTTACAAAACGCTTGCGGATCACGTGATAGGGCGCGCGACCCTCGCGAATGTTGAATGCGCGCTTGAGGAAGCGGGTGATGTTTTCCATGGCTTCGCTATGAGCGGGGCGGATGCCGTGACGCCGATGATGACGCTCGCGCAGTCGCTTGATCTGTTGTTTGTCGAGCTCCATGTCCACCTCGTATTGCCGTAGGAACGCGGGTGCGTTCGCAGCATGTACTCTACACCGTGACGGGCGGGGCGGTCATCTTGACATGGAACTTAGGCGAGCAGGCAAAGGAAGACACGCCACATACAAGTACTGCCGAGGGTTTCGGCAGATACAAAAAGCGCGGGGCCGGATGGTCTCCGACCCCGCGCTCTGCACGGGTACGTTGTTGTTGGGTTTATCCCAGCAGGCTTAAGCCCACGGAGACAAACGCCAGGATAACGCCGACGATGGACTCGCCGCCGAGCAGTCCGCTGGCGACGACCAGGCCCTGCTCCTGGAAGGCGGCGTCCTTGGCGGCCTTCTCCTCGTCCGAAAGACCGGCCGTGGCGTCGCGGTGAGCGGCCCACTTGTCGTAGGCGAGCTTAACGCAGGAGCCCAAGAAGGCCGTGAGCGACATGTAGAACGGCAGGTACACGCCCAGGCCGATCATCATGGCCGGAATGCCGAGCCAGTACATGACGATGCCGGCGATAAAGCCGCCCACGAACCACGGCACGCTCGGGATGCCCGAGACCATGGTGGCGACCACGCTTGCCTGCGCGGCAACGAAGCTCTTGTCGGGGCCAAAGGCGTCCGGACCATAGGCAGTGACGAGCGCGACCATGACGGCGGCAGCGACCAGGGCGCCCACGATGCCGCCGATGGCCTGGCCGATCCACTGCGCACGTGGGTTGGTGCCCAGCACGGCGCCGGCCTTAAAGTCGTTCATGACGTCGCCCGCAAGGCCGCACGCCACGGCCACGATGCCGGCGATGAAGAACAGCTTGACCTGCGCGAGCTGCGCGAAGGCAGCCACGATGAGCATGACGATGAGGCCGAAGATCTCCATGGGGTCGATACCCGTCTGGCCGCAGCTCTGCGCGCTCATGATGGTGGTGACAAAGGTGAACAGCGTGACGATGACGGCTGGAACGGGGCCAAGATCGAGTACGATGGCAACGATCACGGCGATGGCGGCAGCGCCCAGGCCGATGATACCGGCGTCGAGCTTAAGGGAGCCCGAGATGAGCGACTGCTCGTCGGTGTCGGTGGAGCTGTCGGCGGCGAGGCCGCGGACGATACCGGCGACCTGCGGCAGGATGTCCTTGAGGACGACGGCGACGCCAAAGCCCATCATGAGGCCCATACCCAGGGACTTAACAATGCCCTGTGCGGTCATAACGTCAAACAGACCGGCAGCGGTGCCGCCGACAATGATGCCAAAGTTGCCCAGCAGCGCGCCGGCAAACCAGAACGCGACGGGGGCGAAGCCCACCAAAAAGCCGATGGACAGCAACATGGGCGAGTTGTAGATGGCAAAGGTCACGCCGGGGATATTGAGCGTACACAGCATGCTGGGCACCACGCCCAGGGCGTCGCGCAGCACGCTATAGATGCCGGCGATGGCCATGGAGCCAAAGAGCTGCTTGCCGGTTTTGCCGCCGGCCTCGGTGGCGCGCAGGGTCTGAGCTGCGGCGTTGCCGGTGGGGAACTCAAGCGCGGCGTCCACGATAAAGTGACGGTGGATGAGCGCGGTGGCCAGCAAGCCCAGGATGGTGCCGGCGAGTGCCACGATAAACATGTCGAGCCAGCTGATCTGGTCGGCATAGCCCAGCATCCAGGCACCCGGGATGGTAAACGCCAGACCGCCGGCGACCATGGCGCCCGCGGACATGATGGTGTGGGTGACGTTGGCCTCGTTGAGGCTGGCATTGCCCATGAGCTTAAGGAAGAACAGCGAGATGACGGCAGCGAAGACGATCGGCCAGGGGAGAGCGCCCATCTTGAGGGCGGTGTAGGCCGAGCTTGCCGTGATGATCACGCAGCCAAGGACGCCGATGACGACGCCGCGCAGCGTGAGTTGCCCGCGCATCGAAGCGCGGTTCGAGGGATTGCTCATATAAAACTCCTTTGCGTATATCCGCTTCCCCCGGGAGCGCCGTTACGGATACGGCGCGGGAAGTCGGGTTACCAAGGGCCGCCGCGTGAGCTCGCAAACGACCGCGCACCAGTATAGCCGCAAGCTAGTCATTTTGGGATGACTGGTTTAGGTGGGCGATATACTGCTGGGCAGACGAAAGGAGCGCCGACGATGCTTAATGGGTGCGCATATATTTTGACGGTCGATGTGGGCAACACGTTCATTCGCTTTGGCCTGTTTGCAGAGGATTCGGCCGCGGCGCAGGAATGTCCGCTTGCGACGTGCGAGATCACCACGCCGTCGAGCATCACGGCAGACGAGGTGCGCATGCGTCTCGTGCAGGTCATGGCCGCACTGGCGGCCGATGCGGGCATGCCGGGTGCGCTTGTGCCCGCGGCTGCCGTGCTGAGCTGCGTGGTCCCGGCGCTCGAGCGCCCGTGGAAGGTAGCGCTTTCCCGTACCTGTACGGGGCGCGTGCTCACCGTAGGGCCGGGACTTAAGACCGGCATGCCCGTGCACTACGATGACCCGGCCGAGATCGGCCCCGACCGCATCGCCGATGCCGTGGCGGCCCGCGCCGTCTACGGCTCGCCGTGCATCGTGATCGACCTGGGCACGACGACCAATATCGAGGTCATCGACGCGCGCGGCACCTTTGTCGGCGGCGTTATCGCGCCGGGGCTGGCCCTCGGCGCCCGCTCGCTCTCGGCGGCAGCAGCGCGCCTACCCCAGGTTGAGCCCTCGGCGCCGACGCACGTCATCGGCCGCAACACGCGCGAGGCCATGCGCTCGGGTGTGGTTTTGGGCGAGGTGGCGCGCATCGACGGCATGCTCGACATGGTGCTTGCCGAGATGCGTGCGACCAAGGCCGCGGGGGAAGGCAGCGTGCCCATCGTCATTACTGGCGACGATGCCGAGGCGCTTGCGGCGCTGGTCGGCCATAGCCTGACGGTCGACGATGCGCTGACGCTGCGGGGTCTCGCCGAGCTCTACCACATCAATCAAAAGCCCCGCCGCGCGTAGGGCGAGGGGCTGGTGGGATAAGCGCCCCTACCTTTCACCTGCTACAATGGGTCAAAATGTTGCGATTACGGAGGTGTCTGCCATGTCGGACGATCTTCATCAAACCGCGTCGGGCAAGCGCCGCGACGTCATTAGCTGGGATGAGTTCTTTATGAGCGTGGCCATCGCCGCGCAGCGCCGCAGTAAGGACCCCAACACGCAGGTGGGCGCGTGCATCGCCAACACCAACCACCGCATCCTTTCGGTGGGCTACAACGGTACGCCCTCGGCACTCAACGACGACTTTTTCCCGTGGGGCACGAGCGACGACCCGTTGCAGGATAAGCACAACTACGTGGTGCATGCCGAGGCCAACGCCGTGCTCAACTACCGTGGCTCGCTCAAGGACCTCGAGGGTTCCACGGTCTACGTCACGCTGTTCCCGTGCCACGACTGCGCCAAGATTTTGGCTCAGGTGGGCGTGGGCGAGGTCGTCTACCTGGACAACAAGTACGCCGACACCGATGACGGACGCATCAGCCGCCGCATCCTCGACTCCTGTGGCATCAGCTACCGCCAGGTTATCGTCGATGTTCACATCGGCACCGAGGGGCGGGCTCAGCAGTAGCGCGTGGCAACGCCAGCTGGCAACAAAAGGCAGCCAAAAGAGCCCCGTCCCAAATTGACTACTCGTGAAAGTCGCGTCTGCGCGCATGGACGGCTCGTGAGCGGGTACACGGCTGTAGTAACATAGCTCTGTCCGCGGGCGCGCCCGCGTTATTGTGAGAAAGGAGCCCCTGTGGCTGTTAACGAAGAGCTGCTTAAGAAGGTTCTTGAAGAGATTCGCCCCAACCTACAGGCCGACGGCGGCGACATGGAGTATATAGGCGTTGATGACGAGGGCGTCGTCAAGCTGGAGCTTCAGGGCGCCTGTGCCGGTTGTCCCATGAGCGCCCTGACGCTTTCCATGGGCATCGAGCGTATCCTCAAGGAGCACGTGCCCGGCGTTACGCGTGTCGAGCAGGTCAATGCCTCCGGCGAGACCGATGACCTGTACGACGAGTACGCGCCGTTCTAAGATGCGAAAGCTGCGGACGGCATACTCCGCATAGACGTTACGCCCAAATATGCGGCTGCGAGCGCAAGGCCCGCGGCCGCATTTGTATGTAGGGAGTAGGAGGGTCGACATGCTCAACGACTTCTACCATATGCTTGATCCCGTCGCGATCTCGGCGGGCCCCATCACCATCTACTGGTACGGCCTGGCCTACGTGGTCGGCGCCCTGCTCACGGCGGTCGTCATGTACCGCACGCAGCGTCGCTGGGGTTTTGACATTACGGTCGACGACCTGACGAGTGTCGTGGTCGGCGTGGTCTTTGGCCTTATCATTGGCGCCCGCCTGTTCTACGTCATCTTTTACGGCGACGGCTACTACTGGGCGCATCCGCTCGAGATCTTTGCCACCAACGAGGGCGGCATGAGCTTCCATGGCGGTTTGGTGGGCGGCGTTATCGGCGGCGTGCTCGTGTGCCGCATGTACAAGCTCGACGCATGGACTTTGGCAGACCTTGCCGTCATAGGCGCGCCGCTGGCCTTGTGCCTGGGCCGTTGTGCCAACTTTGTCAACGGTGAGCTGTGGGGCAAGCCGACCGATCTGCCCTGGGGCGTGGTCTTCGGTGGCACCGCGGGCGATATGCCGCGTCACCCCTCCCAGCTCTACGAGGCATTTCTTGAGGGCATCGTGCTCTTTTGCATTCTGCAGGTGCTCAGCCGCAAAAAGCCGCTACTGCCCCAAGGCACGTTTATGGGCGTGTTTGTGATGGGTTACGGCATCGTCCGCTTCCTCATTGAGTTCGTGCGCGTGCCCGATGCGCAGCTGGGCTATCTACTGGGTGGCGTTATCACCATGGGCCAGTTGCTGAGCCTGCCGCTCGTAATCGCGGGCCTGGCGCTCATCATCTTTGCCCGTCGCCGCAACCAGCCCCAGCGCGTCTACTTGGACGCCTAACCACCAAAACCACCACAAAGGGGACAGGAACCTTTGTGGTGGTTCGCTGGGCGACGATGACAGAACCGTAACGTTTCCCCAGATAAAACCTGCCAAAATAAACCTGTCCCTTTTTGGCAGGTTTCTAGAAAGGCTTTCGGACTGTGAAGGATTCCGACCTCTCCACAATGGCTGCGCGCGACGCTGCCCGCATCGTCTGGTTTAAGCGCTACCCCGCCAAGCAGACGCTCATCGCATTTTTGCTCGCGCTGTTGGCGACCACGGCGTTTTCCATCGATCCCGCCCCGGTGTCGAGCAACGCAGTCTTGGCGATTGACCCCAAAGCCTCGGGCATGCTGTACGTGTGCTACGAGGTGCTCCTCTCGTTTGCCGGCCATACCGACGCGGTCATGTTGCTTGCACTTGCCTGCCTGCTCACCTTGCCGTTTCGCTACGTGTTCTTTGGCCGTGGCGACGCCTGGCGTCCATCGATCATTCTGCCGTCGCTGTTCTTCGCCATCTGCATGGTGTTCGGCCGCAGCTACGATCTCACCGACTCGGCCGAGATTGTCCTTGGCGACAAAGCCCGCATCATCTGCGCCTGGATTGGCGGCGCGGGCTGGATGCTCTTGGCGGTCGTTGCCTTCTACCTTGCCTTTGAGTGTCTAGATTGGCTGAGCTCTCGGCGCATTCCGTTTTCCGAAGCGCACTTTGGCCGCGTATGGCGTGTGACTCACGCCGTGCTCTCGGTCCATCCCTTTGCCGGGCCCTTCCTGGTGCTTATGATCGCCTGGGCGCCCACGCTCATCGCTTCGCTGCCCGGTCTTTTTATGGGAGATACGGGCGCGCAGATTCGCCAGTGGTTCAACTACCCCAACGGCACGAGTGACTACCTGCGTCTGCTCAATCCCAATGTGTTGCTCAACGGACATCACCCCGTGGTGCACACGGCTATCATCGGTTCGTGCGTCCAGCTGGGGCTTTCACTGTTCAACAGCGCTAACGCGGGCCTCATCATCTATACCTGCGTTCAATTTGTCATCACGGCCGCCTGCATGGCCTATTCCATTTCGTCGCTGCGCAAACTGGGCGTGAGCCTGCCGGTTCGCGGTGCGATCCTGCTGTTCTTTGCGTTTATGCCGATGTTCTCTAACTACGCGGCGTTGCTCACCAAAGACGTGCTCTTTGCCGACGCGTTTTTGGTGCTGCTGGTACAGACCGTCAAGCTCGTGGCATGTGGCTTGCCCCGTCGTGATGCCAATGCCGAGCGAGCGGGCGAGAAAGCCCCCGTGCTCTTTGCGCGCCACGACTGGCTGCTGCTCGCTCTGGGCGCCATGGGTTCCACGTTCCTGCGCAACGGCGGTCTGGTGTTTCCCCTGGCGGCATGCGTAATCGCGGCGGCGTTTTGCGTATGGGACGTGCATGTGGCTCGTCGTGCAGCCAAGCAGACTGGTGCTGCGCCTTCAGGCGCCATCCCGCGTTTCCGCTGGGTCGGTGTCCTCGCGGTGCTCGCGCTCTGCCTTGCCTCTAATATGTACTTCACCAAGGTCTTTATGCCGGCGCACGATATCACGCCTGGTTCCAAGCGCGAAATCCTCTCGATTCCGTTCCAGCAGACGGCTCGTTTCGTCCAAAAGCACGACGGCCTCAACTCGGGCGTCAACCCCACGGTTAAGGAGGACGGCACCATTGTGGAGGCTCCTTGCGACGGCTTGGTGACCGACGAAGAGCGTGCCGTGATCGACCGTGTGCTCAAGTACGAGAACCTGGGCCGCCGCTACAACCCCGACAAGTCCGATGCCGTCAAGAACTGCTTTAACGAGTATGCCTCGCAGGAGGACATCGATGCCTATTTTGAGGTATGGGCTCAGATGTTTAAGAAGGATCCCGAGTGCTATATCTCGGCGCTTATCAATAACTACTATGGTTATTTTTATCCGAGCGCGCGCGATGCCTGGGTCTACAGCACAGCGCGTAGTGCCGAGATTATGGCGCGCCCCGACAACCTCAAGTACTTCGACTTCCATCCGGTTGACAGCAACATGGTGCGCTGGTGCGACCACCTGATCAATCTGTACCGTGTGGCGGTGCAGCGCATCCCGTTTATTTCGCTCACCATGAGCTCGGCCACCTATGTGTGGATCATGATCGCCGTGGTGGTCTACCTGCTGCGTCGTCATTCATGGCGTGCGCTGGCGATCTGGGTGCCGCTGTTGGGCGTGCTCGCCGTGTGCCTGATCGGTCCATGTAACGGCTCGACCTACATGCGCTACCTGTATCCGGTCATCGCCTGCATGCCCTTCGCCATCGGCGCCACCGTCACCCGTAGCGACTTCCTCTGGTTCTAGCTTGGTGTATTGGGGTCAGGTTTCTTTGCACCAAAGGGGCCATCATCACGACGCCTTCATTTTGGGGTTTATCTCGCAGGCCAGTAGGTATATCATAACGACGTTTGTTTATATTGCCCGAGCATCTGCGCTGGGCTTTAGGTCGAAACCGATAGGAGACACGTATGTCCGGACACTCTAAGTGGGCCACAACCAAGCATCGTAAGGGCGCGCAGGACGCCAAGCGTTCCGCCCTCTTCTCCAAGCTCAGCCGCAACATCACCGTTGCTGCCCGTCTCGGCGGTGACCCGCTGCCCGAGAACAACGCCAGCCTCGCCGCTGCCGTTGCCAAGGCCAAGGCTCAGTCCATGCCTAAGGACAAGATCAAGTCCGCTATCGACAAGGCTTTTGGTTCGGGTGCCGATGCCGCCGTCTACGAGAACATCGTGTACGAGGGCTACGGTCCCGCCGGTGTCGCCGTCTACGTCGACTGCCTGACCGACAACCGCAACCGTACCGCCGCTGATGTCCGTTCCGCCTTCTCCCACGCTGGTGGCAACCTGGGCACCTCCGGCTCCGTCGCCTTCCAGTTTGAGCGCAAGGGCCAGATCGTCGTCGCCAAGGAGATCCTGGACGAGAACGCCAAGAAGGAGACCATGATCGCCAACGGTGCTGCCGGTGACGAGGATGAGTTCATGATGGCCATCGCCGAGGCCGGCGGCGAGGACTACGAGGACGCCGGCGAGGAGTGGATCGTCTGGACTACTGCCAACGAGGTCATGGCTGTCTCCAAGGCGCTCGAGGAGCAGGGCGTCCAGGTCAAGGGCTCCGAGACCACCATGGTCCCGACCACCCCGACCGAGGTCTCCGGCGCCGACGCCAAGAAGGTTCAGCGCCTCATCGACCGTCTTGAGGAGCTCGACGACGTCCAGGATGTTTACAGCACCATGGACATGACCGACGAGGTCATCGCTGCCCTCGAGGAGGAGTAGCGCCCGCACGGGTTAAGCCGTGCATATCTGGGCATAATGAAGCGAGCATGCAAGCCTCGTGGAATAGATGAGCCGGATCCGCGTGCGTAGAGCACCGGACCCGGCTCTTTTATAATGATGCGAACCGTTTTGCATTTCGAGAGCCGAGATTTGAAGGGAGCGCCGCGTGCGCGTACTCAAACGAGCCCTAGCGATCGTGTATCTTGCCGCCACCATCGTGGCGCTGGGTACGCTTGTCTGCCAGTTTTGGGGGCCGTATACGTATCGCTTTATGCTGCTGATGCGCGACCCCATGCCGCGCATTGTCGTGACGGCATGCGGCGGAGTTGTGGCGATTGGCGTGCTGGTAAGCTTCTTCCGCCTGATGTTTGCTCGTCGCGAGCCGTCCTGCGTGCATCCGGCGGGGGAGCGCAATATCGAGGTCACGCTCGCGGCGCTTTCTTCGTGCGCCAGGGCTGCTGCAGAGCGCGACGATCGCGTGATGATCGAGCATGTCGAGGCCCGCGTCCAAGGTTCCGACGATTCGCATGTCCGTTTTAAGGTCGAGGCTATCGCGCTTGACGATAAGGACGTGGCATCTCTGGCTACCGCGATGCAGCAGCGCATCGAGGAAGCTTGCGACACCATGCTCGGCACGCCGGGTACGACCACGCGCGTCCGTTTTTTGCCGTCCAAGACTACCGTCCAGACCGTGGAGGTTTCCGGTGAGTGACACCAATCAAGATAAGACCGCTCGTACGCCGCGCCTGACGATTGACCAGAGCGCCACGCCGGCGAGCGAAACTGTTGATTCCAAAGCAGAGGCAACTGAGTTACAAGACGCAGCGGCCGCGGATTTTGACGAGGCTATGGGTCTCATCAAGGGTACGGGCGCTGCCATCTGGAGCTATGCTGTGCGTCATCCCAACACCACGCTCGGTGCCGTCGCTGGCTTTATCCTTGCCGTGTTGGTGCTCACGCTCGGCCTGTGGGACACGCTCGTCATTGCATTCTTCGTGCTGATCGGCGCCGTGATCGGCCAAATTCGCGACGGCGAGAACGGGATCGTCAACTTCTTCGGCCGTCTGTTTAGCGGCCGCTAATATGTATTCGACTGTCGCATCCGCGGCAGGCATAAGGAGGAACCATGGCTTTTAATACGAAGGTCGATGTAGCCGATACCGAGCTCGAGGAGAACGAAGCGGTCGTCGCCGAAGCCGAGGATGTGACGCTCGAGGACGAGGCTCTCGTCGAGGCCGAGTCCGATGTGGATGAGGATGACGAGGAAGCGGACGAGTCCGAGGACTCGCTGACCTATTCCAACGGTGTGATCGAGAAGATCGTCGCCATGGCCACCCGCGAGGTGCCGCACGTCCTGGGCATGAAGGGTAACCTTATGCACTTTGTGCAGGAGCAGTTTGGTGCCGAGAATCTGACCAAGGGCGTGACGGTTGAGGTCACCGATGACAATCGCGTGGTCGTCAACATCTCCGTCATTATCGAGTACGGCGCCTATGCGCCCGCGATCTTCGACGATGTCAAGGCACGTGTCACCGAGCGCCTTGCCGCGATGACCGGCCTTGAGGTGGCGGGCGTCAACCTGCGCATCGAGGATGTCATCACCCCCGAGGAGTACGAGCATCGCACCAGCCAGCACGAGTAACCTACCAAAAAGGGATGTTTATTTTGGCAGGTTTTATCTGCGAAAACGTCAAACGGCCGGTCGCACGGATGTATGTGCGGCCGGCCGTTATTTGTATGCCCCCGATGCAGGCATACCGCTCGTCTAACTAAGGGTTGCAATCTTCGCGTTCCGCGTTACCCTAATGGGCGCATTGTTTCCAAATTGTTAACGAGGGGTTGCCGTAATGGCCGACGAACACGAGACCGAAAGCAAGGCATGGGCGATTGAAGCCGCTGCGGCAGAGGCGGCGTCGCGTGCCGCCGAGGAGATGCATCGTCCTCCGGTGGTGCCGATGGAGCGCGTTGTCGGTCGCGAGGATATCGAACGTGGCGAGCGCGCCGGCCGCAAGCGCAGCCAGGAACCAGGCTTTCCGCGCTTTTTTGCCGAGCTCAATCTGGGCCTGGTCCTCACGGCCTTTGCCATCGTGGCCTTTAAAACCCCCAATCACTTTGCCTTCGGCGGCACCTCGGGCGTGTCGGTCATTCTTTCCACGCTGTTCCCGACTCTGCCCGTCGGCGTCTTTATGTGGATTATCAACGCGGTCCTGGTCGTTCTGGGCTTTATCTTTTTGGAGCGCAAGGCAATCCTTTGGAGTGTCTTTGCCTCGTTTGCGCTTTCGGCCTACGTCTCGCTGTTTGAGCTCTTCATTCCGACGGATGTTTCGATGACGGGCGATATGTGGCTCGACCTGTGTTTTGCCGTCATCTTGCCGGCGCTGGGCAGTGCCATTGTCTTTGACATTGGCGCCTCGACGGGCGGCACCGACATCCTTGCCATGATTCTCAAACGCCGCACGACGCTTGAGATCGGCCGTGCCCTGTTGCTGGTCGATATCGGCATCGTGACCATCGCGGCTTTCCTGTATGGCCCGCGCGTCGGTCTGTACTGCGTGCTCGGTCTGTTTGCCAAGACGCTTGTGGTCGACAAGGCTATCGAGAGCATTCACCTTCGTAAGGTCTGCACGATCATTTGCTCCGAGCCCCTTAAGGTCGAAGAGTTTATCGTCAAGCATCTCAACCGCACGGCGACCATCAGCCGCGGCTACGGCGCCTTTTCGGGCAAGTGCGTGACGGTCATCATGAGCGTGCTGAGTCGTCGCGAGGCCGTGCAGCTGCGCCGCTACGCGCGCGAGATCGATCCGGGTGCCTTCATCACGATCGTTGACAGCTCCGAGATTGTCGGCAAGGGCTTCCGCGGAACGAACTAGCGCAGGCGCGCCCATCGAACAATCGAATAGCGCCCCGCGCATTGCAAAAACGTCATCTAGGAGTATTTGTCCTCACATTGGGTGATAATGATGCTAAAGACATCGTTTGCGATCCAGGTGATTCGCTCAAGATACGAAGGGATGATCTCGATGTTCTGTTCGCAGTGTGGCGCCCCCATGGGCGATAACGACAAGTTCTGCGGCGTGTGCGGTGCTCCTAATGCCGGTGCCGCCGGGCCCGCTCCCCAGGGACAGCCCCAATCGTTTACTCCGCAGCCGCCCGTGGCGAACGTGCCCAAGGGCTGCACGGCTCAGGCGTTTGAGGACATGACCAAGACTCCGGGTGTGCTGCAGCGTGTGTGCCAGATTGCCTTTTTGCCGGCACTTATCTGCGTCGTGTCGGTGCTTGTGCTGTTCATTCCCGTTATCGGCGGTATTGCAGCTGCCATCGGCTTTTTGGCGGCTGGCGTCGCGAGCGTGTGCGGTTCGGGTTTTGGCATCGAGTGGGGTCGCGACCTGTCGCTTAAGATCGATGACGGGATGGATCGTCCGTTGATGCGCTCCACGTCGTTTGGCCTTGGAGTCTTTTCGAGCGTTATTTCGGTCGTGCTCGAGGTTATCGCTGCCATTCCCGTTATCGGTGTAGTGCTTTCGCTGGTGGAGGGCGTGGTAATTGGCGCTGCGGGCTCGTACTCTTACTACGGCTCTTATGCCCTGGAGGCAGCGCTGTTCGGTTCGCTGGGCCTGCTCGTCTTGGCTATGATCGCCACGGCGGTCCTGGGTGTTTTCTTTAAGATGTTCGCCGACATTGCCGTGATGCACTTTGCGGTGACCGGTCGCGTCGAGAGCGCGTTTTCGCTCGATAAGGTCTGGGCGGCCTTTAAGAACAACAAGACCAAGCTGTTCTGCGCCTCTTTCCTTCCCGAGTTTTTGACGGGCTTGGTCGCCAACGTCATTACATGGATCTTGACGGCCATCTTTGGCGCCATTGCCTCTGTCGGTATGTATAGCTACTACTATCGTCCTACGGGTATCGAGGCTCTTGCTCGCGGCGGCGGCATTACGCTCGTATTGTTCTTGGTGCTGGTCGCATTCGTAAGCGTATTTCTTACGGTCTTTGGCAGCATGCTCAAGCACCGTGCCGTTGGCTATTGGGTAGCGCGCTACGCAAGCGAGTGGGCCGACGAGGACAAGGACGACGTCCTGACTTTTGTATTGCCCTTCGAGAAGAAGTCTGCTCCTTCGGGCTATAGCGCCCCGGATGCCGCGCCTGCGCCCGAGTCTGAGCCGACGCCTGAGCCGGAATCGGAGCCCGCGCCTGTACCCGAGCCCGAACCTGCACCCGAGCCCGTGCCGGCACCTGAACCTGCGCCGGAGCCTGAACCTGCGCCGGCGCCTGAGCCCGAGTCTGCATCCGAGCCCATGCCGAAACCGGAACCCGGGTCCGAGCCAAGCTCCGACGAGGACTCTCAGGACGAGTAGCCCTGCCACTTGCCATTTGGGGACGGGGCGGAAATGGTAGAAATAGAGCCTGACAAATGAGCGGGGGCGGACGTGCCGAAACGTCCGCCCCCGCTTTGTTATCGCGATGTGGCTATGACTGCGAGACGGTCGCGAATCGGCTACTCGTCGTGCTTCTCCTCGCGGCGCGCGGCGGCGCGTGCATCGTGGATGCCCTTGATCGCGGCGTGGCGAGCCGTGCGGGCGTCGTGCATGGCGTCGCGTGCTTCGGCGGCTGTGGCCTTGGCAGAGCGCAACTTGGCTGCTAGGTCGGGGTTGGTCTCGGCGACCGCGGCGATAGCGGGGCCGTCGAGCTCCTCTTGCGTGGGCTCGGCCAAAAAGTCGATAGCATACTGGGCGGCCACCATGGAGCCCTTTGCCAGCACGGTCTCGTCGATCTTGTAAAAGCAGGAATGCTGGGCGTACGTGGCGCCAATCTTGGGGTTACGCGTACCTACAAAGGCGAGCACGCCCGGCACGCGGCGCAGGTACTCCGAAAAATCCTCGCCCGAGAGCGTGCCACGGTAATGGCCTTGACCGGTGGGGCCCAGGCACTTGATTACGGCCTGACGGCAGCGCTCGCTCGAAGCTGCGTCGTTTTCGACCTTGTAGTTGGCGATGGTATAGTCGGTGAGCTCTGCCTCGGCGCCCAAGGCGGCCGCAGTATGCTCAACGATGCGGCGCATAAGCTCCGGCATTTCCTCGTGGGTCGAATCGCCGTAGGTGCGCACCGTGCCGGCGAGGTAGGCCGTGCCGGCGATAACGTTGCGCGCGGTGCCGCCGTGCAGCTCGCCGACGGTGATGACAGCCGGCTCGTAGGGGCTGATCTCGCGCGAAACGATGGTCTGCAGGGCATTGACGATCTCGGCGGCCACCATGACGGCGTCGTGGCCGCGCTGGGGCATGGCGCCGTGGCACGAGGTGCCGCGGACATCGATGCGGAACCAGTCGGTATTGGCCATGCGCGGGCCGGGCTCGCAGCTTACGGTGCCGGCGTCGACCTCGCTCCAGATGTGCGCGGCGTAAGCGCCATCGACGCCGTCGAGCACGCCCGCGCCGATCATGAGTTTGGCGCCCTGGCCGTTTTCCTCACTGGGCTGGAAGACGATGCGGACCTCGCCGTGGATGTCGTCGGTCATATGGCGCAGGATTTGCAGCGTGCCGAGCATCATGGCGATGTGGCAGTCGTGGCCGCAGGCATGCATGCAGCCCTCGTTGACGCTGGCGAATTCCTCGCCGGTCTGCTCGGTGACGGGCAGGGCGTCGATATCGGCACGCAGCAGGATGCGGCGGCGCGGCGTGCCGTCCTCGCGATAGGCGTCGGGTGCGGTGCCGCGAAGGGTCGCCACCAGGCCCGTCTTGAGGGGGCGCTCATAGGGGATATTCATGGCGTCGAGCTGGTTGGCGATGTCGGAGGTTGTGCGCTCCTCGGCAAGGCTCAGCTCCGGATGCTTATGGAAGTGCCGGCGCTGCTTGATGATGTAGGGCTCAAACTCGGCGGCGATATCTCGGATGGCCGCGGTGACGTCGTCTGCCGCGCGAACCGCGGTTGCCGCCATAATCTGCTGTGCCTTGGTCTTCGTCATGGTCGATTTGCTCCTTGCTGGGTTGATCGCAAAATCGTACAGGCTCTCTCCAGTATGCCACCTGCCGCTAGGGCTGGTAAAGTTGCCGTTTGCCGCTTGGGGTTTTGTTGCAAGGGCGGGGGAGTACACTCGGGGGTGTTGAATTTCCTGCCAGAGATGGGGATGCCCATGCAACATATTGATCGGATTATCCGCTCCAAGAACGTCTTTACCGCGCAAGACGGCATCGATACCGCCCGCGAGCTGGCGATTGCCATCGCAGGCGACCGTATCGTCGCAGTCGGTGCGCCCGATGACGTGATCGCCGCCGCTCCCACCGCCACGTCGGTTATCGACTACGGCGAGCAGTTTGTCTGCCCCGGTTTCCATGACGCTCATCTGCACTTCTTCCATACCTCGGTCGGCTCCTCGCCGTACATGCTCATGGATATGGGCACGTCCGAGGCGGCGCTGGTGCAACACGCGCTCGAGTTTTCCCAGGACCTGCCCGACGACGCTTGGGTTGTGACGCAGGGCTGGCGCGACTACCGTTGGGACCCGCCCGAGCATCCTACCAAGGCGTCGCTCGATGCGGCATTCCCCGATCGTCCCTGCGTTATGTATTCGGGCGACGGGCATACGCTGTGGCTGAACAGTCGCGCACTCGAGGCACTCGGCGTCACGCGCGACAGCGAGCCGCCGGCGGGCGGTAGCTACGACAAAGACGCAAACGGCGAGCTCACGGGCATTGCGCATGAGGCGGCTGCCATGCAGCTGTTGCCGCGCTGCCTTGAGTGGCTGGGCGAAGATCGCATCGCAAGCGCTTACGCCGATCAAATGAGGCGCATGGCCGAGCAGGGCATCACCTCGATCTGCGATATGTCGCTCATGCCCATGCCGGGCTGTGATTTTATCCGCGACGATGTCTACGACAAGCTGCAGACGACCGGCAAGCTGGGCATCCGTGCCCATCTGTTCCCCACGCTGCTGGATGACCAGTCGCGTCTAGAAGAGCTCCAGGTACGTTACGCGAACAACGCGCTGCTTTCGACGCCAGGTTTTAAGCAGTTTTTCGATGGCGTGTCGAGTGAACACACGGCCTATCTCACCGAGCCCTATACCAATCCGCGCTTCCCGGGCGACCAGGGCCGTCTGACGGTCCCGGCTGAGCGCATGCGCAAACTGGTTCTGGCGGCCGCGGAGCGCGGTCACACCGTGCGCATCCACGTCATCGGTGACGGTGCGATTCATGCCGCGCTGGATATCTTCGAGGAGGCGGCCGATCTGTACGGCCTGCCCCAGCACGGCCATAACACGCTCGAGCACCTGGAGAACCTTCTGCCCGAGGACATCGACCGCCTGCGCAAGCTCAACGTGGTTGCTTCGAGCCAGCCTTGCCACATTACACTCGACCCGGGTGGACCCGAGCGCGATCTGGGCCTGGAGCGCAGCCGCATCATGTGGCCGTTCGCAACCTATAAGCAGCGCGGTATTCGCCAAGCCTTCGGTACCGACAGCCCTATCACGCTCGTTACCAGCATGAACGTGCTCTACACGGCTATCACTCGCCAGGACCCCAAAAGTCACTGGCCCGCGGGCGGCTGGTTGCCGAGCGAGCGCATCGATGCAGCAACGGCCCTGCGCAACTACACCCTGGGCAGCGCCTATGCAGCGGGCGATGAGCAAAACCTCGGCAGCTTGGAGCCTGGCAAGTACGCCGACCTGGTAGTCCTGGACCAAAACCCGCTCACCGTTGACCCCCAAGAGCTCCAGGCCACCAAGGTTCAGGCCACCTACCTGGCAGGCAACTTAATCTACGAGCGCTAGCCCCATACCCCACCCATAAGGGGCACGTTTCAGCAACGTGCTCCTTTCTTGTTCGCACCATCCGCATCGCCATTTTGCTGCACTGACTTTTCTGAATGCCGGGCTCGAATTAGTTAACCTGCCTCCCGTGTGGCTCCGGAGGGGCGGGGCATAAGGTTTATCGCGAGTTCCGCACGAGCCGAAAGCCGCTTAATGTGGCCTTCGTGCGAGCAGGACTGCCCGAGCAGGAAACCTTATGCCCCGCCCCTCCGGAGCCACACGGGAGCCACCGCTAAGTTATCCCTCGACATTCAGAAAATCTAAGTGCCAAAAAATAAGATTTTTTGACTCCGTGTTGTATAACCCGCCATTCGTGGGTACCATTCAACGCGTACGCAAACAAATGGGTTAACCCGTGCGGCATAACCGCGCGGCCCAAAAAGGAGGAGACAAGCATGTCGTCTTTGAAGCCGCTTGCAGATCGTGTTCTGGTCAAGCCCGACGAGGCCGAGCAGAAGACCGCTTCTGGTCTGTACATCGCCAGCAACGCTCAGGAGAAGCCGCAGCGCGGCACCATCGTTGCCGTTGGCGCCGGCAAGGTCAACGACAAGGGTGAGCGTATCCCCATGGACGTTCAGGTCGGCGATGTTGTCATCTACGGTAAGTTCGGTGGCAACGAGGTCAAGGTCGACGGCGAGAAGTATCTGCTGATGCGCGCCGACGACATCTACGCCGTCGTCGAGGCCTAGTCTCGTCAGAATCTCTGATTCGTCTTTGAACGCGGCCGCCGCATAGGACTCGGAAGCGGCGACGCGAGTCACATTTCTTTTGGAGGATTACCTACCATGGCAAAGAACATTACGTTCAACACCGATGCCCGCGCTAAGCTCGCCAAGGGCGTCAACACTCTGGCCGACGCCGTTACCGTCACCATGGGCCCCAAGGGTCGCTACGTTGCGCTGCAGCGCACGTTCGGTGCCCCGACCATCACCAACGACGGCGTTTCCGTCGCCAAGGAGATCGAGCTCGAGGACAACATCGAGAACATGGGCGCCCAGCTGGTGAAGGAGGTCGCCACCAAGACCAACGACACCGTGGGTGACGGCACCACCACCGCAACCCTGCTCGCACAGGCCATCGTCAACGACGGTCTGCGCAACGTCGCCGCTGGCGCCAACCCGCTGGCCATCCGTCGCGGCATCGACAAGGCCGTTAACGCCGCCGTCGCCGAGATGAAGAAGCAGGCCAAGCCGGTCGAGACCAAGGAGCAGATTGCTTCCGTCGGTACCATCTCCGCCGGTGACCCCGAGGTCGGCGAGAAGATCGCCGAGGCCATGGAGGTCGTGGGCAAGGACGGCGTCATCACCGTCGAGGATTCCCAGACGTTCGACATCACCATCGACACCGTCGAGGGCATGCAGTTCGACAAGGGCTATGTCTCCGCTTACTTCGTCACGGACAACGACCGCATGGAGGCCGTGATGAAGGATCCGTACATCCTCATCACCGACCAGAAGATCTCCAGCGTTCAGGACATCATGCCCGTTCTCGAGGCTGTCCAGCGCGCTGGCCGTGGCCTGCTCATCATCGCTGAGGACATCGACGGCGAGGCTCTGCCGACCCTGGTCCTCAACAAGATCCGTGGCGCCCTCAACGTCTGCGCCGTCAAGGCCCCGGGCTACGGCGATCGCCGCAAGCGCATCCTCGAGGACATCGCCGTCCTCACCGGTGGCCAGGCTGCTCTGGACGAGCTGGGCGTGAAGGTCGCTGACATCACCGCCGATATGCTCGGTACCGCTAAGTCCGTCACCATCTCCAAGGACAACACCGTCGTCGTCGGCGGCGCTGGCTCCAAGGAGGCCATCGACGCCCGTATCGCTCAGATCAAGGGCGAGATGGAGAACACCACCTCTGACTTCGACCGCGAAAAGCTCCAGGAGCGCCTGGCCAAGCTCTCCGGTGGCGTTGCCGTCATCAAGGTCGGCGCTGCTACCGAGTCCGAGCTCAAGGAGATCAAGCACCGCGTCGAGGACGCCCTGCAGGCTACCCGCGCTGCTGTCGAGGAGGGCATCGTCGCCGGTGGCGGCGTCGCCTTCATGGACGCTGCTCCTGCGCTCGACGCCGTTGAGCTCGACGACCCCGAGGAGAAGATCGGTGTCGACATCGTCAAGAAGGCTCTGACTGCTCCGGTTGCTACCATCGCCAAGAACGCTGGCTTTGAGGGCGCTGTCGTGGTCGACAAGGTTGCCGAGCTGCCCGCCGGCCAGGGTCTCAACTCTGCCAACGGCGAGTGGGGCGACATGATCGAGATGGGCGTCCTCGACCCCGTCAAGGTCAGCCGCGTCACCCTTCAGAACGCTGCTTCTGTCGCCAGCCTGATCCTCATCACCGAGGCCACCGTCTCCGATGTACCCAAGAACACTCAGCTTGAGGACGCTATCGCTGCTGCTACCGCTGGTCAGCAGGGCGGCGGTATGTACTAAGGCCGACAAGGTCTAGAACTCCCACCGGGGATCCGGGGGCGTGACGGGGTTTCTCTCCGGAACGTCCTCGGACATGCAAAGAGGCTCCGCATCGCGCTTCGCGCTGCGGAGCCTCTTTGCGTCCTGCGGAATGTTCCGGAGAGAAACCCC
>JAXJEC010000044.1:0-3894 GCA_036301625.1 Collinsella sp.
GACTCCAACGTCTTGCCGCCGGCACCGCGCCCCTCGTAGCCCGTAATAAACGGCAGGTCGCGATACTTGGCGTCGTGCATGATCTTGAGTGCCAGATCGGTGGCGGGACCGCCGACCTTGCGGCCGCTCACGATGCCGTTGCGAATATCGACGATGGCGTGGTCGGGATCCGAGAAATCGTGCAGCACGATTTCGCTGTTTTTGCCGAGTATCTGCTCCAGAAAATCGACCATCGGCAAAAAGCGACGTACGGTCTCGTTCACGGGCAACTCCTTTGGGTGAAAACGGAAATGTTCATAACAATTTTTTCTCATGGTAACACGCTGCCCACCATCTCGTATATCCGCAGGTACATTGCGTAATGCAGACGAACGGTAGGAATTTAGCGGTAAACGGTTGACCAAAAGAAAAGTTAGATGTTATTTTGACCAGACACTTTCCTGACCTGCGGAAATGCGTTATTTCAGCTGAAGAATGGTCTGATAACAAAAAATTATTATTGAGAATGAGAATCATCTTTAATACGATATGCAATGAAGGCACAACCTCAACCCCGCACTGCGTCACAATAGAGCGTTAGATGCGAAAACAACTACTTCGAGGATTGGTGGTCAAATGACCCAGGAGACGGTTACGAACGGCACTGAAGCCCTGTTCACTCGCGAAGGCATGCCTCCCGTTAAGGAAATGATCCCGTGTGCCCTTCAGCACGTACTGGCATCGTTTGCCGGCATCATTACCCCGGCGGTCATCATGGCCGGCGTCTACGGCTTTAATAGCCAGCAGAGCACCGACATCATCCAGGTCGCGCTCATTCTTTCGGCGATCGACACGGCCCTTCAGGCTTTCGCCCCCTTCCGTCGCATCGGCGGCGGCCTGCCCATCGTCATGGGCGTTTCGTTCGCGTTCCTGCCGGCCCTGCAGGCCATGGGTGCCTCGGGCTTTAGCTTTGGTGCACTGCTGGGCGGCGAGATCGTCGGCGGCGCCGTCGCGGTCCTCTTTGGTCTGGCTTACAGCAAGATCAAGTGGCTGTTCCCGCCCGTCGTGACCGGTACGGTCATCTTCTCCATTGGCGTCTCTCTCTATCCCACGGCTGTCAAGTATATGGCCGGCGGTATGGGTACGCCGCTGTGGGGCACCCCGCAGGCCTGGTGCGTCGCTCTTATCACCTTCGCCGTGGTCTTTGCGCTCGCCAACTTTGGCAAGGGCACGCTCAAGCTGGGATCCGTGTTCTTTGGCATGATCGTTGGTATGATCGTCTCCATCCCCTTTGGCATGATCGACTTCTCCAGCGTCGCCACCGCCCAGGTCTTCGCCCTTCCCAAGCTCATGCCCTATGCGCTCGAGTTTGATCCCGAGGTCTGCATTACCCTTGCCGTCGTGTTCCCCATGGTTGCCATCCAGGTTATCGGCGACGTCTCTGCCGCCTGCCTGGGCTCCATCGACCGTATGCCCACCGAGCGCGAGCTCTCCGGCGCTATCGTGTCCCAGGGCCTCACCTCTATGGTCGGCGGCCTGCTGGGCGGTCTTCCCACCAGCGCCCTTGGCCAGAACGTTGGCATCATCTGCTCCAACAAAGTCGTCAACAAGTGGGTCTTTGTGATCATCGCGGCCGTCTTTGCCATCGCCGGTCTGTTTCCGCAGCTCTCTGCCGTCCTTTCCGCTATCCCGCAGCCCGTCATCGGCGGCGCGACCGTCGGCGTCTTTGGCACCATCACCATGAACGGCGTGCGCATGTTCACCCGCGAGGGCCTCACGCAGCGCACTACCACTATCGTCGGCACCTCCGTCGTCTTTGGCCTGGGTATCTGGATGGCCAGCGGTTGCCTTGCCGGCGAGGGTATGCCCGCCTGGGTGTCCACCGTCATCGGCTCCAATGCCGTAACCCCCACCGCCATCATGGCCATTGTCCTTAACCTGATCCTTCCGCAGACGCCGGTCGTGGCTCAGCACATCGATGCTGCCAAGGACGCTGCCGTGGATCTGGTCTTGCCCGAGAGCAAGAAGTAACCAATTCGGTGCTATTCGTCGGCGGGCGCATCGCCTCGTCCGCCGACGCCATGCGGCGCCAAGCCGCACTTCAAAGGGTTTGTCCCTTTGGTGAAGCGTTGACGGGAGAGGGCCCGTTTCCGGTGTAGGCCGGCGCTTCGCACTCCGCCATGTCAGAGGTGTCAAACCCCGCCCCTGATGTTGAAGGGAGCATTTATGCTTCTGGTCGCTAACGGTTCCGTCTTTACCCGCAATGCTCAGGCCCCGTTTATTCCA
The DNA here is from genome assembly GCA_036301625.1 of Collinsella sp. GTDB lineage: Bacteria > Actinomycetota > Coriobacteriia > Coriobacteriales > Coriobacteriaceae > Collinsella. Next base: position 2,266 of record JAXJEC010000044.1, read on the forward strand.
AACGGTGCGGTCGCCATTGACGGAGATACGATCGTCGAAGTGGGCCCCGAGTGCGAGCTCAAGGCCAAGTACCCGGATGCCGAGTACGTCGACGCCCGGGGCAACCTCATCATGCCCGGACTCATCAACTGCCACACCCACATCTACTCGGGTCTGGCTCGCGGCCTTGCCATTAAGGGCTGCAACCCCACCAACTTCCTGGAGAATCTTGAGCAGCAGTGGTGGAAGATCGATGACAACCTGACGCTCGACGGCACCAAGGCGAGCGCCTATGCCACGATTCTGGACTCCATCCGCGATGGCGTCACCACGATCTTCGATCACCATGCGAGCTTCTGCGAGATCCCGGGAAGCCTCTTTACCATTAAGGATGCAGCTCAGGAGCTGGGCATGCGTTCATGCCTGTGCTACGAGGTCTCCGATCGTCGCGGCCAGGAAAAATGCGACCAGGCCATTGCCGAGAACGCCGAGTTTGCCCAGTGGGCCGCCAAGGAGCGTCGCGATAACGATAACCACATGATCGCCGCCATGTTTGGCGGTCACGCCACCTTTACGCTGTCGGACGAGACCATGGACAAGATGGCCGAGGCCAACAACGGCCTGACCGGCTTCCACATCCATGTGTGCGAGGGCATGAATGACGTGTGGGACTCCCGCCTCAATCGCGGTGGCATCAGCCCCGTCGAGCGCCTGCTGCAGCACAACCTGCTGGGTCCCGACACCATGCTCGGCCACTGCATCCACGTGACGCCTGCCGAGATGGATATCGTCAAGGAGTCCGGCACCTGGCTCGTCAACAACCCCGAATCCAATATGGGCAACGCCGTGGGCTGCGCCCCCGTGCTCGAGTTCTTCCGTCGTGGCATCCCCGTGTGCATGGGCACCGACGCCTACACCCACGATATGCTCGAGAGCCTTAAGGTCTTCCTGATCATTCAGCGTCACAACGCCGCCATGCCCAACGTGGGCTGGTGCGAGGCCATGACGATGCTGTTTGAGAACAACGCCAAGATGGCGAGCAAGTACTTCGATCGCAAACTCGGCGTGCTCGAGGCCGGCGCCGCCGCCGACGTCATCGTTATGGACTACAAGCCCTTTACGCCGCTGAGCGAGGAGAATATCGACGGCCACATGCTCTTTGGCATGATGGGCAAAAACTGCCGCACCACCATCATCAACGGTCGTGTCCTGTACAAGGATCGCGAGTTTGTCGGTATCGATGAGGACAAGATCAACGCGTGGACCATGGTCGAGTCCAAGAAGCTCTGGAGCACGCTCAACGATCGCACCTACTAATTCACAAGTAGATTCGCGCGCGTCGGATGTTTCGCCACATCCGGCGCGCGCATAGGCGGCCTCCGCGGGGTCGCCGGCGCTGTGCTAGCGCTACACCGTATTTGCGCTCGCCGCGCGGTCTCGCCGGGCGTTACAGAGAGGAACTCATTATGAGCGACATCATGAGGCCGATCCCGTTTTCGCAGCTGATGAACTGGATCATCGAGGAGCACAAGACTCAGGGCGCCGTCTTTGGCGTGCGCAAGATGGTTACGACCAACCAGGAGGGCGCGCTTCCCATTTTTGACGAGCGCATCGAGACTCCGTTTGGCCCGGCCGCCGGCCCCAATACGC
>JAXJEC010000045.1:0-30498 GCA_036301625.1 Collinsella sp.
GAGGCCGCGAGCGCCCACGGGGGCTCCGTCTCGCTCGCCAACAGCCCCTCGGGCGGCGCGGTGGCCACCATCGCGGTCCCCCTGTGCGGGGCCTGACGACTCAGGCCCTCACAGCGGCGTGGCTCGCAACCAAACGCTTCCATCTTGAAACACGGGGAGTAAATCGCGAAATCGCAGGTGAAAGAGAGTAAAAAGGCAAAGAAAAAGCCTCCGTTCCAACATGGGAACGGAGGCTCGATAATCGAGTTTACTCACCAATGTCGCTGGTGGTTTTGCCGTAACTCTCGTACGAAACGAAACTCAGGAGCACAGTGCGGCACTCAAAAGTGCAGGTCAGAACCCTGTCAGCCTACTCCCACTCGATCGTCGCGGGCGGCTTAGACGTGATGTCGTAGCACACGCGGTTGGCGCCGGGGACCTCAGCAACGATGCGGCCGGAGATGCGGGCCAGGACGTCGTAAGGCAGTTTGGCCCAGTCGGCGGTCATGGCATCGCTGGACTCGACGGCACGCAGGATGATCGGGCGCTGGTAGGTGCGCTCGTCACCCATAACGCCGACGGACTTAATGTCGGGCAGAACCGCAAAATACTGCCAGCAGCTGTGCTCGGAGTTGCGCTCGCCGGTCTGCTCATACAGGCGCTGGTTGTAGGCGTCGAGCTCCTCGCGCACGATAGCGTCGGCGTTCTTGAGGATCTCGAGCTTCTCCTTGTCGACCGCGCCGATGATGCGGATGGCCAGACCCGGACCCGGGAAAGGCTGACGGAACACGATGTGACCCGGCAGGCCCAGCGCCAGACCAAGTGCACGGACCTCGTCCTTAAAGAAGTGATCGAGCGGCTCAATAAGGTCGAAGTGCACGCCCTCGGGGAACGGGATCAGGTTGTGATGGCTCTTGATGGTGGCCGTCTTGCCGCCCGTCTTGCGAGCGCCGGACTCGATGATGTCGGGGTAGATGGTGCCCTGAGCCAGGTACTTGACCGGCTTGCCATCGGTCTCGAGCTGCTGAGCAACCGCGAAGAACTCTTTCCAGAACTGCGTACCGATGATGCGGCGCTTCTCCTCGGGCTCGGTCACGCCGGCCAGAAGCTCGGCATAGCGGTCCTCGGCGTGGACGTGGATAAAGTCGACGTCAAACTGCTTGGTGAAGACCTCCTCCACCTGCTCGGGCTCGCCCTTGCGCAGCAGACCGTGGTTGATGAACACGCAGGTCATCTGCTTGCCCACGGCGCGAGCGCCCAGCGCAGCCACGACGGAGGAGTCGACGCCACCGGACAGGGCCAGAATCACGCGGTCGTCGCCGACCTTCTCGCGGAACTCGGCCGTCATGGTCTCGACCAGGTTGTCCATACTCCAGTTGGGCTCCAGGCCGCAGATCTCAAACAGGAAGTTGCTCAGCAGCTGCTGACCATACTCGGAGTGCTTGACCTCGGGGTGGAACTGCGTGGTGAAAATCTTGCGCTCGACGCACTCCATGGCAGCAACCGGGCACACGTCAGTGCTGGCGGTAACGGTAAAGCCCTCGGGCACCTCGGAAACGGCGTCGCGGTGGCTCATCCACACGGTCTGCTCCATGGGCGTGGAGTTAAAGAGCTTGGCGCCGGCCGTGCGCGTGATGGTGGCGCGGCCGTACTCGCCCACCTCGGAGTGGCCGACCTTGCCGCCGAGCGTCACGGCCGTGATCTGATGGCCGTAGCAGAAGCCCAGGACGGGAAGGCCCAGGTCAAAGATGGCGGGATCGATAGACGGAGCGTCCTCGGCATACACGGAAGCCGGACCGCCAGAAAGGATGAGCGCAGAGGCGTTCATCTCGCGAATCTCGTCGGCCGAGATGTCGCAGGGGACAATCTCGGAATACACGTTGAGGTCGCGGACGCGACGGGCAATGAGCTGACCGTACTGCGCACCAAAGTCGAGTACGAGGACCTTTGCGGAAGCCTTTTGATCCATGGTTCCCCCTCTTGTTGGCGGGGAGCCGGTGCCCACCCGCGTGAATGAACGAAAATAGCCTTCATAGTGTACACGTTATATGGGGTTTCTCGCCCCTCGCAGCCATCAGCGCACGGCAAACGCACGACCTAGGCCCTTATTTGACGGCAATTGAAGTGTTACCAAACGTTACAGATGATGTAATACGTTTGAACATTGGACGCCCTGTGCCACAATACTGCCGAACGACTCCGCCTCTGCGGCGGCAAATACGATAGGAATACCAGCATGAAGCGCATCCTTCTCATCGCCACGGGCGGCACCATCGCATCGACCGAGGACGGCAACGGCCTCTCCCCCGCCCTGACCGGTGAGGAGCTCGCCCAGAGCGTCCCCGAGATCTCGGGCCTCTGCGAGCTCGACGTGGTGCAGCCCATGAACATCGACAGCACCAATATGCGCCCGAGCGACTGGATGCGTATCCGCGATGTCATCGTCGAAGGCTATGCCGATCACGACGGCTTCGTGATTCTGCACGGCACCGACACCATGAGTTACACCGCGGCAGCACTTTCCTACCTGATTCAGGACAGCCCCAAGCCCATCGTGCTCACCGGCTCGCAAAAGCCCATGGGCAACCCCTTTACCGATGCCAAGCTCAATCTGTATCAGAGCCTGCTCTATGCGCTCGACGAGCATTCGCACGATGTGTCGATTGTGTTTGGCGGCGTCGCCATTGCCGGCACGCGCGCCCGCAAGCAGCGCACCATGAGCTTTAACGCGTTCATCAGCGTCAACTATCCGCCCATCGCCTATATCCGCAACGACCGCATCGTGCGCAACGGGCTTCACGGCACGCATCAGGGCGAAAACCCGGTGCGTTTCTACGACAGCATCGATCCGCGCGTATTTGTACTCAAGCTTACGCCCGGCGTAAACCCGGGCATCCTCGACGCCCTTGCCAATAGCTACGATGCCGTGATTCTGGAGACCTTTGGCATTGGCGGTATTCCCGAGTTTGGCGAGTCGGGCGAGTCGTTCCAAGAGGCAATTTTCCGCTGGGTCGATTCGGGCCGCACCGTCGTTATGACCACGCAGGTCCCCGAAGAGGGCCTCGATCTGGGCGTTTATGAGGTCGGCCGAGCTTACGCCGATCATCCGGGTATTTTGCGCGGCGACGACATGACCACCGAGACGCTCGTGGCCAAGACCATGTGGGCACTCGGCCAGTCACGTGATGCGGACGAGATTCAGCGCCTGTTCTACAGCCAAGTCAACCACGACCGTATCCCGATGGCGTAATCCCTAAGGCAGTTCCGCTTATCGCAGCCCCAAACGACAGGTGGTCCCCCTCGGGCCGTGCAAAAAACGGAGTATTCTGCAGTTTCTCCGCCGGAGGCATAGAATCAGCCGATTGTTAGACGAACTTTTAGTACGAAGGAGCCGTCTAGTAAATATTTATTCCACATTTTTATTTAGCGTGTGGATTAAATACTGCCAAAAAAGCAAAGCCAGCCGTCCGAGCTACCATCTACGGCTGAACAGGTGCTGAATACTCGCGATTTTGCACATCGCAACCAGGGGGACCCGTCCAAAGAGCGTCAAATACAGCGGAGGAACGCCCTATTCAATACCCTCGAGAAGCTCTGACACCGTCATGCCGAGTGCGGGCGCGATCTTAAATAGAACCTTGAGCGTGAAATTTGCCGTCCCATCTTCGATTCGGTCGAGGTAGGGTCGGCTGATTCCTGTCGCCACACAAAAATCAACCTTGGAGATACCAAGGTCCCTGCGTGTCTCTTCGACCCGCCTGCCAAGAATCTGTTTCGCACGTTCGTCCATGCAGCCGAGTTTGAAATGGAGCCGAACATAAACGTAAACTATAGTTTACGTTTTCCCGAATACACAGGAGTTTTCTATGTCGGGTTCTTCGGTCCGCATGTACCGAGCCGCGCTTCGCACAAACAGCGCGCCGCCCAAGCTCGTCGTCGTTGAAGCTGAATGCCTTTCGCCCGATGAGCGCACAGCATTTGCATTGCTATCAAGTCGCGTCGCCGCCGTTCTGGTCCCTTGCCCGGCGCGAGGTGAACTTGCCATCCGATGCCAAACGCACGGCTGCTCGCTCAATCAGGCTGCCGTAATCGCAACCAGCCAACGCGGCCTGCCGCTCCTTTTAGAAGCCGGCATAGCACTCGCCCTTCGCGGCGCCGGATACGAAAACGAGGCCGCCGCCGATGCAGTCTTTCAACCACGATCGAGCGGCGGCCTCGCAGCAGCCATCGAATATGCTTGCAGGCTCGTTGTCTAAAAGGACAAGCTAGAAACCAAAGCCAAAGCCCGTTCCGGTAATCGCCGAGTACATAAAGTAAACGTTGATCACGTTGAGGAACACACCCGTGATGCAACCGTTGCGCAGGTAGCGCTCGCACACGATGCGCGCCATGGCGGCGGAGTCGTCATTGTTCTTGGCTTGGCGTCCCGCCGTAAAGTACGTCGCCACGCTCAGCAGCAGATTGAGTACCGGCAGTGCCAGCAGCTCGTAGCTCTTACCCCAGCGCGTCACCTCGCCGGCGGCGTTAAACTTCGTTGCCACCTCGGAGCCAATGTTGGGGATAACACACGCTGCAACCACCAGCGGAATCACCGCAAGTACGAGCAGCGCAATACCCATGTAGCCAGCTTTTTTGCCATATTTAAACATATGCGTCGTCCTTACACGTTAAAGCGGAAGTGCACGACGTCGCCATCGGCCATGACATAGTCCTTGCCCTCAATGCGCAGCTTGCCGGCGGCCTTGGCGCCCTGCTCGCCGCCGAGCTCGATGTAGTCGTCGTAGCCAATAACCTCGGCCTTAATAAAGCCGCGCTCAAAGTCGGTGTGGATGACACCGGCGGCCTGCGGGGCGGTCGCGCCCTGACGCACCGTCCAGGCCTTGACCTCCATCTCGCCGGCCGTAAAGAACGACTGCAGGCCGAGCAGCTTGTAGGCAGCCTGAGCGAGCACGTCCAGGCCGGGCTGCTCCAGGCCCAGGCTCTCCAGGTAGTCGGCGGCGTCCTCGGGATCGAGCTCGGAAAGCTCGGCCTCGATCTTGGCGCAGATGGGCAGCGGCTTGACACCATCGATGGGCGCCAGATCGTCGTTGAGCATATCCTCGTCCACGTTGGCCACATACAGGATGGGCTTCATGGTGAGCAGGAACAGGCCCTTGGCGGCGGCACGCTCCTCATCGGTCATCTCCATGGATGCGGCGCGCTTGCCCTCGTTGAGCCAGGCAAGCAGGCGCTTAGCGACCTCGAACTTGGGCATGAGCTCCTTGTCGCGCTTGGCCTCCTTCTCGAGCTTGGGCAGCTGCTTCTCGAGCGTGCCCATGTCGGCCAGGATGAGCTCGGTCATGATGGTGTCGGCATCGCCGGCGGGATCGACGAACTCGCCCGTGCGGCCCACCTCACGCATGACGTTGGGGTCCTTAAAGTAGCGCACGACCTCGCAGATGGCATCGGTCTCGCGGATGTTTGCCAAGAACTGGTTGCCCAGGCCCTCGCCCTCGTTAGCGCCCTTCACCAGACCTGCAATGTCGACAAACTCGACCGTCGCCGGCACAATGCGACCGGGGTTGACGATGTCGGCAAGCTTTTGCAGGCGGCTATCGGGCACATCGACGATACCCACGTTGGGGTCGATCGTGGCAAACGGGTAGTTGGCGGCAAGGCCGGTCTTTTTGGTAAGCGCGGTGAACAGCGTCGACTTGCCCACGTTGGGCAGGCCCACGATACCGATGGAAAGGGACACGACAGCTCCTTTTGGTACAGGTACTTCAAACTTCATAAGTATAGCGCCGCCGCAGCATCCGGGCGAATCCGGACACCGCGGCGGCGCAAATGAAGCAGAGATGCGTAAGAGTTCGAGACAGTAGTCCTTACTTAAGCTCGGGCCAGAAATCCTTGTTGGCCTCGATGAGCTCGTCCAGAATCTGCTTAGCAACGCTTGCCGAAGGAATGGTCTTGGAGAGCGTGAGTGCCTGCCAGAGCTTCTGGTAGCTGCCCTCGACCCAAGCCTGGACAACGAGCTTCTCGACGGAAACCTGCTGCTCCATCAGGCCCTTCTGGAACTGCGGAATCGGGCCCTGGCAGATCTTCTCAAAGCCGTTGGAACCGACGATGCAAGGCACCTCGACCATGGCCGTCGGGTCGAAGTTGGGCACAGCGCCATCGTTGGGGACGATCAGCAGGAAGCGCTCGAGCGTGTTCTCGGCCAGTGCGCAGGCAAGGTCGACGATGTAGTTGGCGTGTACGTCGGGCTCAAAGCCGCCGTCCTTGGCAGTACCCTTGGCGATGATGTCGCGGCAAGCGCCAAAGACCTTCTTCTCGCGGCCGTCCATAACCTCATTGGCGCGAGTGTAGTTGGGGTCAGACGTCTCGACAACATAGTCCGGGTACAGGTAGTACTTGAGGTAGGTGTTGGGAATCGTCTCGGGATCGACAGCATAGACATCCTTGGCCTTGCCGAAGGTGTGAATCCAGCTCTCCTCGACGTGCTGCTCCTTACCGGCCTCGTGCTCAATGCCGTCCAAGTAGCCGTTCTTTGCCATGTGCTCCTTGATCTGCGGCATGAGGTCGTTACCCTCCTTGTCGTAGATCTTGCTCCACCAACCAAAGTGGTTGAGGCCGTAGTAGCTATACTGCAGCTCGCGACGATCCTTGATGCCGCACATACGGCTCATCTTATCCATGAGGTCGATCGGCATGTCGCAGATGTTGATGATGCGGCTGTTGGGGCGCAGCACACGGCAGGCCTCGGCAACAATAGCTGCGGGGTTGGAGTAGTTGAGCATCCAGGCGTTGGGGCTGTACTTCTCCATGTAGTCCAGGATCTCGATGACGCCGCCGATGGAGCGCATGCCGTAGGCGATACCGCCGGCACCGCAGGTCTCTTGACCAACGCAGCCGTACTTGAGAGGAATCTTCTCGTCGAGCTCACGCATGGCGTACAGGCCGACGCGGATGTGAGCGAGGACGAAGTCAGTACCGGTAAAAGCGGTCTCGGGGTCAGTGGTGTAGTTGAACTCAACCTCGGGAGCGTTCTCGTGGAAGTAGATCTCGCACGCCTTGGCAACGATCTCCTGGCGCTCGGCGTTGTTGTCATAGAAGGTCACCTTGTTGACCGGGAAGCGGTCGCGCTCCTCGAGCAGCATCAGGGCAATGCCCGGGGTAAAGGTGGAGCCACCGCCGGCAATGGTCACGGCATAGTTTTTCTTGGACATGATGTCCTCCTCATTCTGGCCGCTTGCTCAATCCATCCCCGCACGCGGCCTGTACGGTTTGGAATTGTTACCTAGAAGTGGAGTTTTTTATCTCTAGAATCGGCCTTGCGGTGCATACCGGCTCTGCAAGGCCGATTGTTTCGATGGACGATGGTTTACAGAAGACTCTCGAACTTCAGAAGACTCTCGAACTTCTCGCGAACCTGCGGAACGGTAAGGCCGATGATGACCTGGATTGACTGACCTTGGACCACCAAGCCATGCGTACCGATCGCCTTGAAGGAAGCCTCGGGTGCAACGACGCTCTTGTCCTTGACGTTAACGCGCAGACGGGTAGCGCAGTTAGTTACATCGATGATGTTATCCGCGCCACCGAGTAGATCAAGGATGTTCTCGGCAAGCACCAAGCGCTCATCATCTTTACTCTGGGCGACCGATTTGCCAGCAGCACCGCCCTGCTTTTGCTTGTAGTCGGCCTTGGACTTGAGCTCGACCTCAACATCGTCATCCTCGCGACCGGGGGTCTTAAAGTCGAACTTGACGATCAGGAAACGGAAGACCACGACCCAAAGAGCGGTAAAGCACAGACCGACAAGGATGGAGATGGCGTACTGCAGACCATGTGCGGCCCAAAGGGGCAGCCAGTCCCACGAGAGCATCGAGATGATGCCGCCGTCGAAGATGCCCACGACGCCAAGGAGGTTTTGAGCCATGCAGCCAAGCGCTCCGAGCACGCAGTGGACGACGAACAGGCCAGGCGCGATGAACAGGAAGGTGAAGTCAAGCGGCTCGGTAATACCGCAAAGCATAGCGGTAAGGGTGACCGGGATCAGCAGAGCCTTGACGCGCTGCTTGCGCTCGGGTTTGGCGGTCATATAAAACGCAATGGCGACGCCAAGCGAGCCGAAGACCTTAGTCCAACCAGGGCAGGTATAGGCAGCCCAGGGTGCGGCATCCTTAAGAGCAATGCTCGGATCGGCAGCCAGTTGGGGCAGGATGTTAGCCCAAGCGGCAAAAATGCCGCCATTGACCGCCGCGTTGTCGTAATAGAACGGCGTATAGATAAAGTGGTGAAGGCCTGTAGGAATCAGCACGCGCTCGAAGAAAGCAAAGACGCCAACGCCGAACGTACCGGCGGAAAGGATGAATCCCTGGAAGGCGGAGATAGCAGCCTGAACATGCGGCCACACCAGGCAGGCGATAAGAGCGACCGGAACCATAACGAAGAAACCGATCATATAGATGAACACGGAGCCCGAGAACACGCCCAGCCACTCAGGAAGTTCGGTGTCGAAGAACTTGTTATGCAGCATCGTGGCGATACCAGAGATAATGAGCGCGCCCATGATGCCCATATCAAGCGTTTTGATGCTTGCGATAGTGGCAAGACCAGTACCGCTGCCCGCCTCGACAGAGTAGTCGACCCCAAAGACAGGGCCCCACTGCCCCAAGATTGTGCTAACAAAGTAGTTGAAGGTAAGGTAGATGGCCAAAGCCTCCATGCAGCAGCGAGCGTTCTGCTTGTTCGCGAGCGAGATTGGCAACGCTACGCAAAACAGCAACGGCATCTGGTTAAAGAGCGTCCAACCACCCTGGAGCAGCACATTCCAGCAATCAAACCAAAGATGGCCCGCAGTGGCCATCTCGCCAAAGATCGCCTCGGTGGTAAACAACGTACCCAGGCCGACGACGATTCCGGAAAATGCGAAAAGAATTGCAGGCGTGTACATTGCACCGCCGAAACGTTGTATCTTTTGCATCATGACGGGGAATCCCCCTCTCTTCATTCGGAGCGACTGCGGTTTTGGCTTCACTCGAGACCGCAGACGCGCCGTTTGCGTGTACCTCGTGCAATAGGACGGGTGGGCCCGCTTCCCTGACTTCTTGCGCTTCCATTTTTATCATATCACTTATCTAGACAAGTTAGCATAAATACAACGGTCGATAAACGGTTGATTATTGGCCGTAAACGGTATATGTCCAGTATTTCGCCTGTTAAATCTGACATAGTTGATGGCTGCATTTCAATTTTCTTTTCTACTTGTCTAGATGTGCTTGTCTATATCTATAGACATGCCTATACTTCATTACAACATTCACCGCCACGTTAAGGAGTCACCATGAAAAGCGCGGTCTTCTATGGAAAGCACGACCTCAGAGTCGAGGAATCGGCAAAGCCGGCCGTGGGCAGGCGCGACGTTCTGATCAACGTCAAAGCTTGCGGCGTCTGCGGCACCGACGTGCATATCTATGAAGGCGACAAGGGTGCGGCCGACGTTACCCCGCCCACGATCCTTGGTCATGAGTTTGCGGGCGTTGTCGAGGCCGTGGGCAGCGATGTCACCGGCTTTAAACCGGGCGATCGCGTGTGCATCGACCCAAACCATCCCTGCGGCTGCTGCGAACCCTGCCGCGACGGAATCAACCACTACTGCGAGCATATGACCGGTTACGGCACCACCGTTAACGGCGGCTTTGCCGAGTACTGCTCCGTCGATATGCAGCAAGTCTACAAGTTGGGCGATCACACCAGCTTCGAGCAGGGCGCCATGACCGAGCCCGTCGCCTGCTGCCTGCACGGCATCGATATGTGCAACATCAAGCCCGGCAGCACAGTTGTCGTTATCGGCGGCGGCATGATCGGTCTGCTCATGATGCAGCTTGCTAAAAACGCCGGCGCCACCAAGGTTGTCTTGCTCGAGCCTGTCGAAGGCAAGCGCGAGGTTGCGCTCAAACTCGGCGCCGACCTGGCAATTGATTCCATCCACGAGGACGTCCCGGCCCGCCTGAAGCAGGAGGGCGTCGGCAACGTCGATGTCGTTATCGAGTGTGTTGGCAAGCCCGTCACCATCGAGCAGGCCATCCAGATCGCCGGCCACAAGGCTACGGTCATGATGTTCGGCCTCACCAAGCCCGATGAGACAATCACCGTCAAGCCCTTCGAGGTCTTCCAGAAGGAGCTTGTGCTTACTTCGTCCTACATTAACCCTTATACGCAGCGTCGTGCGCTCGAGCTCATCGACTCTGGCAGGCTCGACGTATCCTCGATGGTCGCCAAGGTGGCTTCCCTCGACGAACTCGGCGCCATCCTGTCAGACCCAGCTCTGCGTGCCATGGGTAAATATATAATCGACCCCAGCAAGTAAATCGATCGGCACCTGCGCGAGCGGTCCTCATCCACCGCTCGCGCACTCAGCTCTAGGAGACCGTCATGGCGCGAGCCATCTTCCAAACTATTTACGACAACGTGAAGCAGTCGATTGACGACGGCACATACGCCTATCAGAGTTATCTGCCTTCGGAGACTGAGCTCACGCAGCTGTTTGACTGTTCGCGCATGACGGTCCGTCGCGCCATCTCGATGCTTGCGGCAGATGGTTACGTGCTCCCCCAGCAAGGCAAAGGCATGCGCGTCATTCGCAACATCAGTGACGAGAAGAGTCGTGGTGGCGGCGGACTCGAGACCTTTAAGGAAATCGCGACCAGCCGAGGCTTTGAGCTCAAGACTGTCACCACCGTCTTTGAGCTCCTCATCTGTAGCAAGGCACTCTCCGGGATTACCGGGTTTCCCGAAGGCTGTGAGCTCACACGCGCCAAACGCATTCGTTATGCAGACGGACATGCCGTGTGCTCCGACGACTCCTATTACCTAAGCTCACAGGTACCGGGACTGACACCCGAGATTGTCAACGATTCGATTTATCGTTACCTCGAAGAAGACCTTGGCATTAAGATTGCCACGGGCAAACGCGATGTAACGATTGAGCACCCCACGCCCGAAGATGCGCGCGTGCTCGATCTCGACGACTTTAACGCACTCGCCGTTATACGCGGGCAGACCTACAACGCCGACGGCATCCTTATGGAATACACCGAGACAAAACAGGTCCCCGGGTTCTTTTTGCTCCATGAAACCGTGACGCGCAACGGTACCGGTCGAACCGGCCACCAAAGCAGCATGAACTAACCATTTATTAGTTGCGGTGGAATAGTTCCTAGAATGGCCAGCTTAAGGGCAAAACAGGAACTATTCCACCGCAACTTTTTTGGCCGGTGGGGCAGTACCTGTCCCACCGGCCATCATTTACGTTCTTTTAGCTAGTCTGCGAGCTTCTCCACCTGATCGAGCATCTTGTCGAGCTTGGCCTTTGCTTCGGCCTTGACCTTCTCAGCTTCTTCATGAGCCTTCGCCTTCTGGGCGGCCTTTTCCTCGGCCTCGGGATCGACGACCACCAGGTTGGATGCATCATGCTCAACCAACTTAAGCGCATGCTCGGGACACACCTTGACGCAAGCTCCGCAACCTAGGCAATACGTGGACTCCAGTGCAAAGCGACCGCTTCCCACCAAATCGCAGGCGAACGTGGGGCATACATTGACGCACTCGCCGCACGACGTGCACTTGTCAAAATCGCACTCCGGCGTGCTCACCTGCATGTTCTGGGCAAGCTCGGGGTGGTTTTGCAGCGTCGAGAGCACCAGCTGCCGCCCGTGCGTGAGCGAACGGCGACGCTTGGTCGTCGTGGTGCCGCACATGGTGTTGAGCGTGCGCTCCAGCTGGGTAATCTGATGGCGATGGGCTTTGAGCTTCTGCGTCACCGAGGCCAGCGCCGCCGTCGCTGGGTTGAGCTTGGTCACCGTCAGGCCCGTGGTGCGGGCAATCTTTTCCATGTACTCCTTGCGCTCGTACTCGCGGCGCTTATGGCATTTGAGGCTTTTGGGATCGACCTCCAGGCCCATACCCGTGCCAGACCACTCTTCGGCCTTCGCAATCGCCTCGCCCAGAATGTCCTCACCGCCGGTGTTGCGGCATTTATCGCACACGCCCAACGGCAGGTACACACTCACGTTGGGATAGTCTGCCAGTACCGAGAACCAGGTCTCGGCCGTAATATCGCCCACGCAGGCAACGACGACTTCGTTCTCGCGCGGCATGCGCTTAAGGGCACGCGTGCAGGTGACGTAGGCGGTCTCGTGGCTCGTAGCCGCCGAGACAATGTCGTCGTAGACGTTTTTGGGCGCCAGGCGCGGCGAGATGATCGCCTCGGTCGGACAGGCAGCGGCGCACAGGCCGCACTTGCGACAGGAGTCGAGGATCTCGATGGAGTCTTCCTCGACCTCGATAGCGTTGACCGGGCACACGTCCATGCACGCGGTGCAGCCGCTCTTTTCGTTTTTGCAGGTCAGGCACGGAATGGTGTTGCCGCGCGGGCGCTCCTTGTAGTCAGCAGGATTCCATTGAGGCGCCGACGGATCGAGTGCATCGGTCACACCGCCAAGCGGGTTTTTAAGAAAGTCGAAACCCTTGCTGATCTCGATAATGTCATCAAACAGATCGTGTTCCTGCGCCATGCGCGGCCCCTCCCTGAGCAGTGCAAACAAGCAAGAGATAATGATACGCCATCGGCCCACGCCTCGGGCAAATTACACGCGGAGCATCTTTGCGGCAAATAGCCCATGGCCTATCGCCGTCTCGATTGCACAAGATCAATCAAGCGCCAAACTATGCCTCGCGCATGAGCTCGGCGAGCTTTTGCCTGGTTACCTTTGTCTGCTCGTTGGCCATATTGCATTCGTTTCTAAAGGCCGCATCTGCAACGCTCATCAGGTCGGCATCGGAAATCTCGTCAAGGCCCAGTTCCTCGAGCGTCGTCGGCAGACCGACGCGCTGGCAAAACTCGAGCACCTGATCAAGCTCGGGCGCACACTCCAGGCGCAGCTGCACCACCAGACCAAATGCCACGGCCTCACCATGCATGGCCTTGCACTCGGGCAGAATCGTCAGGCCGTTGGCGATGGCATGGGCAAGCGCTAGGCCACCGCTCTCAAAGCCAACACCCGAGAGCAGAATATTGCACTCGATCAGGCGCTCAACCGCCGGCGATATACGGCCCTTTTTGAGATCGCGCTTGGCAGCGACGCCGCACTCCATAAGCGTGTCATAGCAGGCACGAGCCGCAACCAAGGCCAAGTGTCCCGGCGCGCCACCGTGCTCGTTGGCGCCATGCGCCGCGGCGCACGAACGCGCCTCGAAGTACGTTGCCAGCGCATCGCCCATACCAGCGACCGTCATACGCAGCGGGGCTGCCGCGAGCACGTTGGTATCGACCACAACTAGGTCTGGATTCTTCTCGAGCATCAGGTAGCGGTCGAACGACCCATCCTCGTGATACAACACCGAAATCGCGCTGCACGGACCGTCCATCGAAGCCGCCGTGGGGCATACGCACAACGGCAACTCGGCATAAAACGCAACGGCCTTGGCGATATCGAGCATCTTGCCGCCGCCAATACCCACCACCATGTCGCAATACTCGGCCTGGGCTTCCTTAGCCATTTCGACAACGGCCTCTTCCGTACACGGACCGTCATAAATCTTAAAGAACGGCTCGCTTAGATCTTCGTCCAGAAATCCATCGACGATCTGCCTGCACAGCCGATCCTCGGTGCCCCGGTCAAACAAGACATAGGCAGCGCAGCCCAACCATGACAAATACTTGCCTTGACGCGACAGTTCGCCCGGCCCCTGAACATACCGGCCGGGACCGCCGTAAACCACAGGAAGCGCCATACGAGAATCCGCCCTTCATCAAACAACGATTGGTGCAAAGTAACCTGACCCCTTTGCACCATAGCAAAAAGGGGCAAAGCCATCTGTTGGCTTTGCCCCTTCCTTAGCTTGATTTACTCATCCATGAGATAGTAGTGACCCAGTGCGTCGGCACCCAGAATGGCGTTTGCAACCATCTCGGGCGTCACCTCAAACGGCATGTTGCACATGGTGTCATCGGGTGCGCAGGCGGCCTCGGCAACAATCATGGCCTGCTCGCGCGTAAGCTCGGCAACGCCAAGTTCCTTCATCGTGACCGGCAGGCCCAGCTCAATGCAGAAGCCCAAGACTTCCTCGAGTTTCTCAGTCGGAGCATCCTCGAGTACCAGCTGGACGATAGTGCCAAAGGCGACCTTCTCGCCGTGATACATGCCGTGGCACTCGGGCAGCATCGTCAGGCCATTGTGGATGGCATGAGCAGCAGCAAGGCCCGAGCTCTCAAAGCCGATGCCGGAGAGCAGCGTGTTTGCCTCGATGATATGCTCGACGGCAGGCGTGAGCGCACCCTTCTCCAGCGCAACCTTGGCCTTAACGCCATCGGCCATAAGCGTCTCGTAGCAGAGCTTGGCAAGCGCCAGACCGGCCATGCCGCCCTTGCCGCCAGCGCAGGTGCCGCCGTCGGCATCGTGCGTTGCTTGGGCCTCGAAATAGGTTGCGAGCGCATCGCCCATGCCGGAAACCGTCAGGCGCACCGGGCTCGCCGCGATAACCGTCGTATCCATAAGGACAATATTGGGGTTTGCCTTAAGGAAGAGGTACTTGTCGAACTGGCCGTCATCGGTATAAAGCACCGAAAGTGCCGAGCACGGTGCATCAGTCGAGGCGATGGTGGGGCAAATGATAACCGGGGACTCCAGGTAGTAGGCGACGGCCTTCGCGGTGTCGAGGATCTTGCCGCCACCGACGCCGACGACGATATCGCAACCGTTGTCGCGAGCGAGCGCAACCAGGCGATCGACCTCGCCCTTGGAGCACTCGCCGTTAAAATCCTCAAACAGCAGCTCGGCCTTAGCCTCGGCAAAGCCGCCCTCGATCTTGGCACCGACGCGCTTCTTGCCCGAAGGCGTCACGATGACGAGGGCCTTAGCGCCGAGCGGCTCGACATAGGAGCCGAGCTTGGCCAGCTCGTCCGGACCCTGGATGTACTTGCTGGGGCTATTGAAAATTGCAGCCATAACTATCCCATTCTCTAAAAGAAAAAAGAAAGGGGCTCCGTACAGATACGTGCGGAGCCCCTCGTTACGATAACAAGAGTCGATTAGAAATCGATGTCGGTGTCGTAGTAGCAGGCCTTGAGGATCTTCTCGAAGTCGGCAGCCTTGGTCTCACGCGGGTTCTCGGGCGTGCAGGCGTCCTGCTCGGCGTTCGCGGCAATCTCGGGCAGCTTGGCGAGGAACTCCTCCTCGGAAACCATCTGCGGGTTCTCGGCGTCGACCTTCACGCCACCATTCGCGTAATCCTTGATGGACTGCGGAATGTTGAGCTGGTCGTTGAGGTCGCGGATCTTCTGGACGAGCGCAGCGATGAGCTCCTCGTTGGTCTCGCCGGGAAGGTGCAGGATCTCCTTGGCCACGTAAGCGTAACGCTCGGCAGCACGGGGATCCTTGGAGTTCCACTGGATGACCTTGCCCAGGTACATGGCGTTAGCGGCACCGTGGATGATGTGGCCGTTCTCGAAGGCAGCACCGGTCTTGTGAGCCATGGAGTGAACGATGCCGAGCAGGCCCGAGGAGAAGGCGATACCGGCGATGCACTGAGCCTCGTGCATGTGCTGACGGGCCTCATGGTCGCCAGCATAGGACTTGGGCAGCCACTCGACGATCTCGCGGATGCCGTGCAGAGCGTTGGCGTCGGTGAACATAGAGGCGCAGGTGGAAACGTAGGCCTCCATGCAGTGGGTCAGAGCATCCATGCCGGTGTGAGCGCACAGCTTGGCGGGCATGGTGTAGGTGAGCTCGGGGTCGACGATGGCGACATCAGGGGTGATGTTGAAGTCGGCCAGCGGGTACTTGATACCCTTTTCGTAATCCGTGATGACGGAGAATGCGGTGACCTCGGTAGCAGTGCCGGAGGTAGAGGAAATGGCGCAGAAGTGAGCCTTCTGACGCAGCTCGGGGAAGCTGAACGGCTGGATAATGTTGTCGAAGGACTCCTCGGGATACTCGTAGAAGACCCACATGGCCTTAGCAGCATCGATGGGCGAACCGCCGCCGATAGCAACAATCCAGTCGGGCTCGAAGTCGCGCATAGCGGCTGCGCCCTTCATGACGGTCTCGATGGAGGGATCGGACTCGACGCCCTCGAACAGCTTGACCTCCATGCCGGCCTCTTTGAGGTCGGCCTCAACGTCCTGCAGGAACCCGCCGCGGCGCATAGAGCTGCCGCCAGAAACGATGATGGCCTTCTTACCCTTGAGGTTCTTCACCTCGTGGCGAGCGCCCTCACCAAAGTACAGATCGCGAGGATTGGTAAAACGTCCCATACTGTGCCTCCTAAACAAGCCCCTCTTAGACTTGCGTATATAACGGAGCACCCAATTGGCTCCGTTAGGACCGGTTTGCGCGTTGCCGGCGATGACAATGCGCGATGTCTAAACGTCTCAACGCTCAGACAAACACTATTTTACCGTTCTGGTTGGTCAGTTATTCACCTAAAGCCGCCAATGATGAAACGTTTTTTCTATCCCTGAAGACCCTTGTGCGGCATTCATACTCCCAAGCTGGGCAAACGTTTTATCAAGGTTGACTACATATCCCGGGCAGGACCGTGCCCCTCCAAAATATGCACCGTTCGCCGCCAAAAATCGACCGTTTGCGGCACCGTGATACCACTCGGTCGTCCAAGGTGCCGACATTTGTGCGACATCCGTCTTCGTGGTGCAAAGGTGCAAGTCCAAGTGCGGCACCCCCGGTGTGCCACATGCGGGTAAACTAGAACCTTATATAGAAACATTTGAACCCTAACCGCAGCAAAGGAGGCCCCATGGCATTCGATCCCATTCAAGAGGATTGCCATCGCCTCGTTCTTGAGGCCTTGCGCCGCGACAATATCCCGCTCACCGACGCTGCCGCCGTAGAGCGTCTGATGGAACAATTCACCCGCAACCCCGCACCGCTCATCGTGCACGACCGCGACCGCGCCGGGCATCTGATTGCCAAGGTGGTCGAGGCTGTCGACTACCGCATTCCCTTTATCCCCGACGATACCCAGGCAGAGCAAGAAGAAGCCGCAGCCGAGAACATGCTCCGCGAGGCAGCCGCACTCGACCCGGCCAACTGGGATGCCCAGCGCATGCTGACGGCGCTCACCGCCGAATCCAACGAGGAATACGTGCAGTATCTGGTGTCCAAGTGCGACGAGGTGGAGCATGACCTGGCGCTCAAAATCGCCTCGGCGCAGGACCCCTACGAGCGTGAGGCCGCAGGCGACCTTACGCGCCGCCCCTATCTGCGCTGGCTTGCCGCCCTTGCGTCACGCGCGCTCATTAGCGGCCGCTATCGCATGTCGCTCGAAGCCGCAAACCGCAGCCTCGACTTTGCGCCCAACGACCCCGCTGGTGTCCGCCACACCGCGATGCTCGCCATGGCAAAGCTCGAATACCCCGCCGAGGAGCTCAAGCGCTTTCGCTCTGCCCACTCCGTCCCCTATCTCGCCAACACGCCGCTGCGCCGTCGTCCCAAGGATGCGGAGCGCGACTTGGACCCGTGGACGCTCATCGCGCTGATGAGCGCTGCCTGGCGCGAGCTGGACTACGAGGGCGCCGAGCGCTATTTGCGCATCCTTGCGCGCTCGTGTCCGCACGCAGCCGAGGCACTCTACTTCCAAACCGAGTTTCCCGATGGCGTCTATGCCCGCGTCAACGTGGGTGCGGGCTCCACCGACGAACTTGTCCTTGCGCTGTCCGAGGCGACGCCGGTACTGCAGGAGGGCCTGGGCGCCCCCGACAACGCCAGTTTTGCCGCCTGGGTCGCCACCAACGATATCGTGCGTTCCCAGATCGACGAGCGCATCCTGCGCGCAGCCGAGCAGGGACTTCCATTTAAGGGAGGGGACCTCTAATGGATCCGAGCGTCTACATCCCCGCCTACCTGGAGCGCACCTATCTGGCGTCGCACCCCGAGCTCACCGATGCAGCACGCGAGCTTGTCCATAACGACATTAGCGCGAATCCTCAAAAGTATGCGCAGTCCGAGCATGCCCAAGCGCTGCTGTCCTATGCCGGTGTTCATCGCCACCTGCTCGACGAGCTCCATCGCATCGAGGACATGGGCAGCGACGAGGAGTTTGAGCAGACGCGCAACCGCCTGTTCGACGATATGCGTGATGAACTGCTCAAGATCGTCCGCGTCGATGCGCATGTCCTCGATGCCCAGCTGCTCGCCATCATCCTGGCCGACACGCCCGTTGACGCCTGCCTGGGCGACCTGATGAAGCTCGAGGCGACCACGGCCGATTACCTGCAGCAAAGCGTGCCCGGGTTCGACATGGAAGCCCCGCACTACTGGGCCAATAATGTTTTGGCCGACGGTGTCACTGCAGCAGACCTTACCGTGAGCGAGCCGGCTCTTATCGGGTGGCTTCATACACTCGAGGCCATCTCGCAGCTATGTATGGCGAGCGCTCGCTACCGTGCTGCCGCCAACTACGCCCGCCGCGTCCTTAAAGCAGAAGGCTATCCCACCCGAGCCGCAGGCACCGTGTTGCTCGTCCTCGCTCGCCTGGAAGACCAGGACGGCTTTTTTGCCCTGGCCCACCAACTCGAGGAAGAGATCGGGGCTGACGCGCTCGAGAACTCTCCTTGGTATCTGCTCGCCCGCACGATTCTGCTGTTCAAAACGAACAAGATGCGCCCGGCGACACGCGCGCTGCGCGAGTTTGCCAACCGCTGCGAGGGCGGCGCGTTCTTTTTGCTGAACCCCATGTATCAGACGCCGTACCTTCCCTGCCGGCCCGAACCGCACGACCCCTGGGACCTTTCGCATCAGGCCGTTTGGGAAGCGGACGGTATTATCTCGGACACTCCCGACTTTGCCCCCTGGGCCAATGCCTGTGAAGACGTGTCACAGCTTGCCCAGGAATTTGCGCGCCGCTACGGATTTTAGTGACGCACTCGACCCGACCATGTCGTTTACGTTAGGAACGGTTTCATGAACTTCCGCTCATCTCTCGCCTGCACCTCGAGCGATATCGCCCGCTGGGGACTGCGCTCCGTCCTTAAGCGCCAGGGCGGCGTACTCCCCGGCCGTATCGCCATGAAGATCGACCCCGAGCTGCTAAGCGACCTCGCGGGCCTTGTCGACCGCAGCGTGGTGATCACCGGCACCAACGGCAAGACCACCACCTCCAACCTCATCGCCGATGCCGTTGCCGCCAGCGGCACCACCGTGGTATGCAACCGTGCCGGAAACAACATGGAGCCGGGCGTGGTGGGCGCGTTGCTCGAGGCGCGCGGCAACCTTAAGCGAGCCGGTGGCGGCAAGCGCGTGGGCGTTTTTGAGTGCGATGAGCTTTACACCGTACGCGTCCTGCCCAAGCTCAAGCCGACGTACTTCGTGCTGCTCAACCTGTTCCGCGACCAGCTAGACCGCTACGGCGAGATCGATCACACCCAGGAGGTCATCGCCCATGCGTTGGAGCTCTCGCCGACAACAACGCTTATCTACAACGCCGACGACCCGCTGTGCGCCTCGATTGCCGCGCGCGTTCCCAACGCGAGTATTGCCTTTGGCATCGACGGCGCCACCAACACCGAGTCCGACCGTATTAGCGACTCACGTTTTTGCTCACAGTGCAACGCGCCGCTGGAGTATGACTACGTGCAATACGGCCAGCTCGGCGCCTACCATTGCCCCTCGTGCGGCTGGGCCCGCCCTGCGCTTGTCCGTCGCGTGACGGGCGTGGAGCTCGGCTGCGACGGCTATGGTTTTGACCTGGTGTTTGGATCTGATTCCAGCGCGCCAGCCGCACACATCGTCACGCGTTACAACGGCCTGTACATGGTCTACAACGTTGCCGCTGCATTCTTTGCCGCACATGAGTTAGGCGTGGATACGGCGCACCTGCAGCCCACGCTCGATGCCTACGTCCCCGCCGGCGGACGCATGGGCCGCTGGGATATCGCCGGCCGCACCGTCGAGGCCAACCTGGCTAAGAATCCCGTAGGCTTCGATCGACAAATCCAGTCCATCAAGACGGCAGGCGGCAGACTCTGCGCTTTCTTCCTCAACGATAACGATGCCGACGGCCACGATGTATCGTGGATCTACGACGTCGACTTTGAGCGCATCGCCGACACGCCGGGTCTTGTCGCCTTTGCCGGAGGCACGCGCGCGCACGACATGCAGGTGCGCCTCAAGTACGCCGGCATCGATGCCGCGATTATCTCGGACGTCGCGCAGGCAATTGGCGCCGTGGCAGACGAGGCCGCCGATGACACCTTCTACGCCGTCGCCAACTACACGGCCTTCCCGCCGCTGGTCAAGGAGCTCGACGGGCTGAAAGGCGCCACCGCCGACGCTGTTGCCGGGCGCGCCGTAGCCCGTGCCGACGGCAGCGCTCTTCCTGTCAGCATCGCGCCAGTCGAGCTTTCGCGCCCGCTGCGCATCGTCTACCTGTATCCCGATGCCCTTAACCTCTACGGCGACGGCGGCAACGTCATCGCCCTCGAGCGCCGCTGCGCCTGGCGTGGCATTCCCGTGCGCGTGGACGAGGTCCGTATGGGCGAGTCACTCGATCTCACCGATGCCGATATCGTCATGATGGGTGGCGGCTCCGACCGCGACCAGCTAGCCGTGGCACACGAGCTGCTCGCCCAAAAAGACAAGGTCGCGGCCTATGTTGAGGACGGCGGCACACTGCTTGCCATCTGTGGCAGCTATCAGCTGCTCGGCCGTTCGTACTACATGGGCGACGATCGCATTGAGGGCCTGGGCGTCATTGCCGCCGAAACCGTACGCGGCTCCGACCGCCTGATCGGCAACGTAGCCGTCAAAACCGATCTGGCACCTGAGCCCTTTGTGGGATTCGAGAACCACGGTGGCCGCACGCTTTTGGACGCCGAGGCCACGCCGCTCGGAACGTCCGTCGTCACGGGCACCGGCAACAACGGCGACGATGGCTTTGAGGGTCTCATCTACAAGGGCGTCATCGGCACGTACCTGCACGGACCGGCACTGCCCAAGAACCCCGAACTCGCCGACTGGCTGATCGCGCACGCCCTCGAGCGCCGCGGCGATGCGCAGGCCACGGCCCTGCTGCCGCTCAAAACCCTCGACGACACCTACGAGCACGCCGCCCACGACGCCGCCATGAAGCTCCTCCCCTAACGCCCCAACCACCACAAAGGGGACAGGCACCTTTGTGGTGGTTTTGACCCGTCCCAGCGGTTTGTCTCAATCTGTAACATCTAGACCGTTAAAAGTCGTCTTACTGTTACAGAATGAGATGTTCGTCCCGACGCCTGCCTTTTGTCTCGATCTGTAACACATAGAGCCGATTTATCAGCCCAGATGTTACAGGTTGAGATGTTTGATGATCGGGATAGAGAGCCAGCTCCTATGTGGTGGTTTTTCAGTTTGCCAACGATATGTGAACGGCTAAAAAAGTCTGCTATACTCTTTCCCGCTGTCCCCATCGTCTAGCGGCCAAGGACGCCACCCTTTCAAGGTGGATATCGCGGGTTCGAATCCCGCTGGGGGCACCATTTGAAATCTGAAGCCCGTTACCAATTCGGTGACGGGCTTTTTTCTTCCCCAACGCCGGGATTCGAACCCGACAGGGTGCGGAGCTGAGGAAACGCGCAAGCGTTTTCCAGCGCAGCACGCAAGGAGCGGAGCGACGCAGCGAAAGCGGGCGGCGCCAGCCGCACGCGGACATCCCGCTGGGGGCACCATTTGAAATGTGAAGCCCGTTACCAATTCGGTAGCGGGCTTTTTGCTACCGATATGCCGGGATTCGGACCCGGCAGGGTGCGGATCCCGGCATCTTCCGATGGACCATGGGCAAAAAATGGCAAATATGAGTACTGTTACCGATTTAGTAACAGCGATTTCATGCCTTCAGAAATCGATTTAGACGTCAGGTGTCCTACGGCGGAAGAATTGCAGACGTTTATCGGCTAAGTACTTGGACATATGTTGCGTAACACTACATATTTTGCAAATAAATAATGTTACAGGACTTGTGACAGTACTCATATTTGACGTTTTTTGCCCATAGCCCTTTATACCTAGGCAAATCGGCGGCAAAACGGGCTTCAAAGCGTCCTTCGCAAACAAAAACCGGGGCCCGCATGATGCGGACCCCGGCTCAATACCGTGACGATATGTCAGTTACGCCCTACACGTAGAACAGGATGTCGTCGTAGGTCGGGACCGGCCAGTAGTCGGCTGCCACGATCTCCTCCATGGCGTCCACGGCGGCACGCAGCGCATCCATAGCGGGAACGACCTCGTGCGCGTACACGTTGGCCTGCTCCTGGCCATCGAGGGCCTCAGCCTTCTGATGCACGGCGTCGAGCGCCTTGATGGAGTCGTTGATGGTGGTGATACCGTTGCAGAGCTTGTTGAGCGTGTTCTGCTCGCACTGCATGGCGGCCTCGGCACCGGCGGCACGAATAGTCTCAAGGCCCTTAGCGACCTTGGTTGCATAGGCGGTAATGACCGGGCGATAGGTACGACGCGCCTCGCGAACCATCGTGGTGGCCTCGATGTTCATGAGCTTGTTGTACTTCTCGAGCTTGCAGTCGTAGCGGCACTGAGCCTCGGCCTTGGTCAGGACACCCGTCTCCTCAAAGAGCGCGATGGCCTTTTCGGAAACAAAGGCGGGCAGGGCGTCGGCCGTGGTCTTGTTGTTGGCAAGACCACGCTTCTCGGCCTCAACGGGCCACTCGTCGGAGTAGCCGTCACCGGAGAACAGGATGCGCTGGTGGTCGGTCAGGACCTTCTTGCAGTACTCGAGCGCGGCGTCCTGGAACTCATCCTCGGGCGTACCCTCAAGCGCGTCGGCGAAGGACTTGAGCGACTTGGCCACGGCGGCATCGAGCACCAGGTTGGAGTCGGAGACGTTCTGCTCGGAGCCGCAGGCACGGAACTCGAACTTATTGCCGGTGAAGGCAAACGGGGAGGTGCGGTTGCGGTCGGTGTTGTCCTGCATCAGCTTGGGCAGGGTATCGGCGCCCAGGTCGAGCACGCCGCGCGTGGCATGGACGGAAGCCTTGCCATCGATGATCTTCTCGACGACCTCGGTAAGCTGGTCGCCCAGGAAGATGGACATAATCGCCGGAGGAGCCTCGTTGGCGCCCAGACGATGATCGTTGCCGGCCGAGGCAACGGAGGCACGCAGGAGCTCCTGATAGTTATCGACGGCCTCGATCACCGCGGTGAGAAAGACGATGAACTGCAGGTTGTCGAGCGGAGTGTCGCCCGGATCGAGCAGGTTCTCGGACTCGGTGCCAAGCGACCAGTTGTTGTGCTTGCCCGAGCCGTTGATGCCCTCGAAGGGCTTCTCGTGCAGCAGGCAGACCAAGTCGTGGCGGGAGGCGATGAGCTTCATCTTCTCCATCATGACCAGATTCTGGTCGATGGCCTCGTTGACTTCGCCATAGACGGGGGCGAGCTCATGCTGGCAGGGAGCAACCTCGTTGTGCTTGGTCTTGGCGGGAATGCCAAGCGCCCACAGCTCATCGTCCAGATCCTTCATATAGGCCGAGACGGTGGGGCGGATAGCGCCAAAGTAGTGCTCCTCGAGCTCCTGGCCCTTGCAGGGAGCGGCGCCAAAGAGGGTGCGGCCGGTAATGACCAGGTCCTTGCGCTTGCGGTAGGCGTCCTTCTTGATCAGGAAGTACTCCTGCTCGTCGCCCACGGAAGGAACGACCTTCTTGGGGGTCTTACCGAACAGCGCCAAAACGCGCTTGGACTCACGCGAGAGCGCGGTCATGGAACGCAGCAGCGGGGTCTTCTTGTCCAGGGCCTCGCCCGTGTAGGAGCAGAAAGCCGTGGGGATGCACAGGACATCGTCCTTGATAAAGGCGGGGCTGGTGGGATCCCAGGCGGTGTAGCCACGGGCCTCGAAGGTAGCACGCAGGCCGCCGTTGGGGAAGCTCGAGGCATCGGGCTCGCCCTGGATGAGGTTCTTGCCCGTAAACTTGGTAATGGCGGTGCCGTCGTGGTTGGGCTCCAGGAAGCTGTCGTGCTTCTCGGAAGTAATGCCCGAAAGCGGCTGGAACCAGTGCGCGTAGTGCGTCGCGCCCTTGGAGATGGCCCAGACCTTCATGGCATGGGCAACGGCGTTGGCCACATCCAGGTCGAGCGGCTCACCGCCCTCCAGGGTTGCAGCAAGGCGCTTCCAAATGTCCTTGGGGAGGTAGTCCTTCATGACTTCCTCAGAGAACACCATGGTCCCGAAGCGGTCAGTAAGTTCGGCCATACGGAACTCCCTTCGTATCGGCACCGCGTGAGAAGCGGTGTTGATTACTAACGAACGAGTCATAGCTTAGACTCGCCGTGTTTCCGCGACATTACCGTTATGTTGCTGTCGCGAAACCAATCAATGAGGTTACCCTATCGAGGCGACGTTGCCACCCTCAACAGCCAATCAACTGCATAAATTGCAGACCTCTCTCCATGGTTTAAGGGTAGTCAATTTGGGATGGGGCTTTATTAACTGGTATTTCGCATCAGATACCATTCAATATAGCCCCATCCTACATTGACCGCCCTGTTATAGGAAATGTCGATAGCGAAGCATTTTCGATTAGTATCCCCAAATAGCGAGTGAAACTCCATCGTGGCACAGCGGTGCTGTAGAATCCTTACAACACATCACACTATTACGTATCTAGAGGAGCACGATATGCGCGTCGACGAGGTTTTTAAGCAGGCAGCATCCCAGGGCACCGCGCCCGTTTCGTTTGAGATGTTCCCGCCCAAGGGCGAGCTGACCCTCGATACGGCTCGCAAAGTGGCAGGCAATCTGTGCAAGCTTTCGCCGAGCTTTGTCTCGGTCACCTGTTCGGCCGGCGGCTCGGGTAACGGTGCCACCACCGCCCCCATCGCGCATATGATTACGAGCGAATTCGATACGCCCTCGGTAGCGCACCTCACCTGCGTGGGCCGCACGCATGCCGATATCGCCGCCAAGATTGACGAGTATCGCTCGGCCGGTGTGGAAAACGTGCTAGCCCTGCGCGGCGATCTTCCCGCCGGCGCAACCGAGGACGACAAGCCCGCCTCGGACTACGCCTACGCCCGCGACCTCATCCCGGAGCTCGTCGATGCCGGCTTTTGCGTGGGCGCCGCAGCCTACCCCGAGGGCCACATTGCCTGTGAGGATCTCAACCTCTCGGTCGAATACCTCAAGCAAAAACAGGACGCCGGCGCGAGCTTCTTTGTGACGCAGCTCTTTTTTGACAACGAGTGCTTCTACCGCTTTCGCGAGCTTGCCGACAAGGCCGGTATCACCGTGCCCATTACCGCGGGCATCATGCCGTTTATGGGCAAGTCACAGATCAGCCGCATGGTCTTTATGTGCGGCGCGTCGCTGCCCTCCCCCGTCATCAAGATTCTCGCCAAGTACGAGAACGACCCCGAGAGCCTGCAGGCAGCCGGTGTAGATTATGCCGCCCGTCAGCTTTGCGACCTCAAGGAGCACGGCGCCGACGGCCTGCACCTGTACACTATGAATCGTCCTGCGATCGCCGCAACCATTATGGAGCGCCTGGGGTAATGGAAAAACCGCACATCGATACAGCTTTTGGTGAAGTGCCGGCCGACCTTGCGTCGCCGGCGCTCTACCGTATCGATGCTGCCCATCGCCCCCGAGTCGACCGTGCCGAAATGCTGCGCTACCTGGGCTACGGCGGTCAGCAGATTGAGCCCGAGCTGTCGCAGCGTATTGAGCTTGTCGTTGAGCGTTTGGAACTGGACATTGAGCCCCGTGGTGTGCGACGCGTGTTTGCCGTCGATGCCACGGGCGTCGACGAGCAGGGCGAGCCTTGCATCCGCCTGGTCGGCACCAACGTTGAGCTGCGCGGCCGCGATATCTATCGCCACCTCAAAGACGCCCGCTTTGCCGCACTCATGGCATGCACCCTCGGCATGGACGCCGAGCGTCGCCTGCGAACCACGGGAGCCCAGCAGCCCCTAGAGGGAGCCGTGCTCGACGCCGCATGCTCTGCCTATGTAGAAGCCGCCGTCGAGCAGATGGACCAACAGGTCAAGGCTGCGGCCGCCGCACACGGACTCGCCGGTAACTGGCGCTTCAGCCCCGGCTACGGCGACTGCCCGCTTACGGCCCAGCACTCAATCGTGGCTGCGCTCAACGCCACGCGGCTCATCGGGCTTACCGTCACGCCGACCAGCCTGCTCATGCCCACCAAGAGCGTGACCGCGGTGATCGGTCTGTTTGATGGCAAGGTCCGCGACGCCCAGAGCCGCCCCACCTGCAATATCTGCCGCATGCGCGAGCACTGCCGTTTCCGCGCCGCCCACACCACCTGCTATTCCAGCCATTAGGAGCCCTCGATGTTTACTCCGCTTATCACCCATGATTCCGACGGTACCGCGCTGGCAGCGCCCGTCAATACTGCGCGTTGTAACGGCGCCACGTACAAGACGCGCACGATCGGCGACCTTCGCATTAAGGACGATCGCCTGCGCGCCGCCATCGAGGGCACGGGGCACCTGCTGTTCGATGGCGGCATGGGCACCATGCTGCAGGCGGCCGGCATGAAGGCCGGCGCCCTGCCCGAGCTGCTCAACTTTGAGGAGCCCCAGGTTATCACTGATATTCAGCGTCAGTACGTCGAGGCTGGCTGCGACGTAATCACCGCCAACACCTTTGGTGCCAACGCCCACAAGCTCGACGGTGCCGCCACCGTGGCAGATGTCTTTGCCGCCGCCGTCGCCTGCGCCCGCGCGGCCGGCGCCCACTACGTCGCCGGCGATATCGGTCCCATCGGCGCGCTGCTTCGCCCCTTGGGCACCCTGAGCTTCGACGAGGCCTATGACCTCTTTGCCGAGGAAGTGCGTGCCGGCGTCGATGCGGGTGTGGACCTCTTTATTATCGAGACCATGACTGACCTTGCCGAGATCAAGGCGGCGGTCCTCGCCTGCCGCGAGAACTCCGACCTGCCCGTCTTTGCCACCATGACCTTTGAGGAAGACGGCCGCACCTTCTTGGGAACGAGCCCCGAGGTCGCCGCCATCACCCTCGACGCCATCGGCGCCGACGTCCTGGGCATCAACTGCAGCCAGGGACCGGCCGAACTCAGAGGGCTCGCCGCACGCATGCTCACCGTTACGGACAAGCCCGTTATGGTGCAGGCCAATGCGGGACTGCCCCGCGTGGACGATGACGGCAATACCGTCTTTGACATCCAGGCACCCGAATACGCCGAGGCCGTCGCCGGCATGATTGAGGACGGCGTGAGCGTCGTGGGTGGCTGCTGTGGCACCACGCCCACGCACATGGCGGCACTTCGCACCCTCATCGACAACCACACGCCCAGCCCACGTCACCGCAAGCCCAGTATGTCGGTCACGAGCGCCCAGACGGTCGTGGACCTTCCCTGTGACGGCCACAAGATCGCCGTCATCGGCGAGCGCATCAATCCCACCGGCAAAAAGCGCCTGCAACAGGCCCTGCGCGACGGCGACCTAGACTACGTCGTGAGCCAGGGCATCAGCCAGCAGGAACAGGGCGCCGACATCCTGGACGTCAACGTAGGCCTGCCCGAGATCGACGAGGTCAAGATCATCCAGCAGGCGACCGAGCAGCTCCAGGGCTCCACGCTGCTGCCGCTGCAGATCGACTCCACCGACCCCGCAGCCGTCGAGGCAGCCGTGCGCCGCTACGCCGGCAAGCCCATCATCAACTCGGTCAATGGCAAACAGCAGATCATGGATGAGATCTTCCCGCTAGTCGCCCACTACGGCACCAACGTCGTCGGCCTCACACTCGACGAAGGCGGCATCCCCGATACTGCCGAGGCTCGCTTCGCCATCGCCGAGCGCATCGTGGCCGAGGCTGCCCGTTACGGCATCGGACCGGACCGCATCCTCATCGACTGCCTGGTCATGACCGCCTCGACCAACCAGCGCCAGGCCGAACAGATCCTGCGCGCCATGTCCCTGTGCAAGGAACGCCTGGGCGTCAAGTGCGCGCTCGGCGTGTCGAACATCAGCTTTGGCCTGCCTGCCCGCCCGCTGCTGGGCTCGGTCTTTTTGGCCGCCGCCTTTGGCGCGGGCCTCGATGCCCCCATCATGAACCCGGGCTCCAAGCGCTTTATGGATACCGTCTACAGCTATCGCGTCCTGAGCGTTGAGGACGAGGGCTCGACCGGATACATCGAACGCTACGCCGGCTGGACCGATCCGTACAAGATCGCCGCGAACCCGGCGGCGGCTCAGGTAGTATCGACCGACACCGCGCCCGCTGCTGGCACCGCCGGCACTGACAGCAACGACGACCCGATTCGTCGCATGGTCGTCTCGGGCCGCAAAGGCGAGATCGCGGCCGAGACCGAGCGCCTGCTGGCAGATCACGACGCCATGGACCTCATCAACAATCACTTTATCCCCGCCCTCGACGAGGTTGGCATCCTCTTTGACCAGGGCAAGTTCTTCTTGCCGCAGCTTATGGCCTCGGCCGAGGCCGCGCGCGTGGGTTTTGACACCATCAAGCGCCTGATGCCCGCCGGCGAGATTGCCGACAAGGGCAAGATCTGCGTGGCCACCGTCAAGGGCGACATCCACGACATTGGCAAGAATATCGTCAAGATGCTGCTCGATAACTACGGCTACACCGTCTTTGATCTGGGTCGCGACGTCGACCCGCAGGAGGTGCTCAAGACCGTCAAGGAACGCGACATTAAGCTCGTCGGCCTCTCGGCGCTTATGACTACCACGGTCGTCGCCATGGAGGAGACCATCAAGCTGCTTCATGCCGAGGTGCCAGGCGTCAAGATCATCGTAGGCGGTGCCGTGCTCACCCCCGAATACGCCAAGCAGATCGGCGCTGACTACTACGCCAAGGACGCCGCCGAAAGCGCGCGCATCGCCGAAGAGGTCTTTGGACAGTAACACAACGGAAACAACCGAGCACCAAAACGTGCCGCACGCGCCACGAGACGCGTGCGGCACGTTAGAATAGACAAGACTATGCTCGTTTTGGCAGATAGGAGTGCAAGGATGGCGATCACGCCCGCAGAAATCGCGGAAACCCGCGGCATGGTTGAGGAGCAGAACCTCGACATCAGGACCATCACCATGGGTGTTTCGCTCATGGGTTGCGGTGACGAGAACCTCGACCGCATGTGCACGAAGATCTACGACCACGTGACGCACACGGCTGAGCACCTGGTCGAGACCGCCGAGAACCTCGAGCGCGAGTACGGTATCCCCATCGTCAACAAGCGCGTTTCTGTCACCCCGGTGGCGCAGATCGCCGCATGCTGCAAGGATGAGGACCTCACCCCCATCGCGCATGCCCTCGACCGCGCGGCCGAGACGCTCGGCATCGATTACCTGGGCGGCTTCTCCGCGCTCGTTCAGAAGGGCATCGGCGACGCCGACCGCCGCGTCATCCAGTCCATCCCCCAGGCGCTCGCCACCACCAGCCGCGTCTGCTCCAGCGTCAACGTCGCCAGTCTGCGTGCCGGCATCAACATGGACGCCGTGCTCATGGCGGCTCAGACCATCATCGATGCCGCTAAGCTTACGGCAGACGAGGATTCCGTTGGCGCCTCCAAGTTTGTCTGCTTTGCCAACATGGTCGAGGACTCCCCGTTTATGGCGGGCGCCGTCCACGGCGGCGGCGAGGCCGACGCCGTCATCAACGTAGGCGTCTCGGGCCCCGGCGTTATGGCTGCAGCCCTGGAGACGCTGCCCGACTCCGCCTCGATGATGGAAGTCGCCGAGAAGATTAAGCAGACCGCCTTTAAGATCACCCGTGCCGGCGAGCTCATGAGCCGCGAGGCCGCCCATCGCCTGGGTGTCGAGAAGGGCATTGTCGACCTGTCGCTGGCTCCCACGCCTGCCGTCGGCGACTCCGTCGCGCGCATCCTCGAGATCATCGGCGTGGGCACCTGCGGTGGCCCCGGCACGACCTGTGCGCTCGCCATGCTCAACGATGCCGTCAAGAAGGGCGGCGTCATGGCCAGC
The DNA here is from genome assembly GCA_036301625.1 of Collinsella sp. Taxonomy (GTDB): domain Bacteria; phylum Actinomycetota; class Coriobacteriia; order Coriobacteriales; family Coriobacteriaceae; genus Collinsella. Next base: position 29,958 of record JAXJEC010000045.1, read on the forward strand.
TCCAGCGTGGGCGGTCTCTCGGGCGCCTTTATCCCCGTGTCCGAGGACGCTGGCATGATCGCCGCCGTCGAGGCCGGCGCGCTTTCGCTCGAGAAGCTCGAGGCCATGACCTGCGTGTGCTCCGTTGGCCTGGACATGATCGCCATCCCCGGCGACACCCCGGTCGAGACCATCGCCGGCATCATCGCCGACGAGATGGCCATCGGCGTCATCAACAACAAGACCACGGCCGTCCGCGTGATTCCCGCCATTGGCAAGGGCGTGGGCGACTGCGTCGAGTACGGCGGCCTGTTTGGCCGTGCGCCCATCATGCCGGTGAACCCCAACGCCGGCACCGTGCTTGCCCACCGCGGTGGACGCTTCCCGGCGCCGCTGAACTCGCTGAAGAACTAGCTGAGGGGTTCGGGCGAGGAGCCCCGCCGCCGGGCGGCAGACATATAAGGTCGCCTGCTCGGACAGTCCTGACTCGCACGGAGAGCACATTTAGTGCTCTCCGGCTCGTGCGGAACTCGCGATCGACCTTATATGTCTGCCGCCCGGC
>JAXJEC010000046.1:0-3017 GCA_036301625.1 Collinsella sp.
CCAAACACTATAGGGCAGAAAGCGCCGTCCTGCGAGTATAGGTGTTGCCCCGCATCGCCATCCTGGCGGGGCGATAAGAGCTCTTCGGGACTTATAAACCTGCGGACAAGCCATACCCGCAAGAGCTCCTATCGCTCCACCTCAGGCGTGCGGCAGCCAACATGTAGCGCGCAAATCGGCTGCCTTGCCTACCAGATTCCCAGCACGTGCTGCATGCCAAGGCTCATGCAGGCAATGCCAATCCAGCAGCAAAAACCCAGGGCAATGGGCTTGCCGCCCTTTTTGACCAGCTCGACGATATCGGTATTAAAGCCAATAGCCGCCATGGCCATCACGATAAAGAACTTCGACAGTTCCTTGATGGGCGCCGTGATGGACACGGGAAGCTGAAACACCGTGGTGACCACGCTCGCCAGCACAAAGAACAGGACAAACATCGGAAAAGCCCGCTTAAACGAGAAGGTATTTTTGGCATCGCCGCCGGCCTTGCGTGCCAGACGCATCTGCCAACAAGCAAGCGCCAGCGTGATGGGAATGATGGCCAGCGTCCTGGTGAGCTTGACCACCGTGGCGCTCTCGAGCACATTGGCGCCGGGATGCATGCTGTCCCAAGCGCTCGCCGCGGCCGTTACGGACGAGGTGTCGTTGATGGCGGTGCCGGCAAACAGGCCAAAGCCCTCGTTGGTCAGCCCGAGCATGCCGCCGAGCGTCGGAAACACGAGCGCCGCGATAACGTTAAACAGGAAGATGACCGAAATGGCCTGGGCAATCTCGCGATCGTCGGCATCGATGACGGGCGCGGTCGCAGCGATGGCCGAACCGCCGCAAATCGACGAACCCACACCCACAAGCGTCGCGATCTTACCCGGTACGTTCATGACGCGGCAGAGCACAAAGGCGATGACAAGCGAGGTCGAGATCGTCGCCACGATAATCGGCAGCGACTGGGCGCCCTTGGACAGAATCTGGGAGAGGTTCATGCCAAAGCCAAGCAGGATAACCGCGTACTGCAAGACTTTTTTGGACGTATAGGTGACGCCGGCGGCGAGCTGTTCGCGACGCTTCCTGGGAAAGACGAGCGCCAGGACCATGCCAAAGAGGATGGCGAATACCGGACCGCCGACCACCTCAATTTGTTTGCCGAGCAACGTCGCGGGAATGGCAATGATCAGGCAGAACAAGACGCCTTTCCAGCGCTCGCGAACGATATTTGCCAGTTGCATATGGGATTCCTTCTTTCTATTTCACGTTTGCGACGGCTTATGATACGGCAACATTGAGCGCAGCCTTGCGCAAACACAGACTAAGATGCCGCAATAGTTCTCAGGCAACAGCCGAATTACCCACCGCGGAGAGCTGATTCGCGGCATAATTAACAACTGGCATATGAGTTTGATAGAACAGTTGCGAGGCGCTATGGAAGAATCGATGCACGTCGGCGAGCAGGAAACGAGCCTACAGGACCAGTCCTACCACACCATTCGACGCAAAATCGTCTACCTGGACTACAAGCCGGGCGAAAAGCTGGGCGTCAAGCAACTTTGCGACGACCTAGATATGGGGCGCACCCCTGTGCGCGAGGCTTTGGTTCGTTTGGCGCAGGAAGGCCTGGTGCGCACCGTGCCCCAGAGCGGCACCTACGTCTCACCCATCAACCTCACCCTTGCCGAGAGTGCCTGTTACATCCGCGAACATCTGGAAAAGCAGGTGATCGTGGAGTGCTGCGCGCGCGCCACGTCGGCTGGCATCGAGCAGCTCGACCGCGCCATCGCGCTGCAGGAAAAGGCCATGGCCGAAGAGGATCGCATCGGCTTCTTTTTGAGCGACAACCTCATGCATCACATGATTTTTAGCATCGCATGTCGCAGCACCGTGTGGTCGTGGCTCGAAGAGACCAATGCCGACCTTGAGCGCTTCCGCTGGCTGCGCGCTGCCACGCAGGTTCTCGACAATCAGGACATCGTGAACGAGCACAAGCAGATTCGCCGCGCTATCGCCGGTCGCGACCCCATCGAAGCGAGCTTTTTGGTCAGCAAGCACCTGCACATGATGTTCCGCAACCAAACCGAGGTTCTGGACCAGTTCCCCGAGTACTTCGAGACCAGCAAGCTCCGCTAACCTGCCGAAACCACCACAAAGGGGACAGGCACCTTTGTGGTGGTTTCTCCGCACATAAAGGCCCGGCTCCGTCTGATGATGCGGAGCCGGGCCTTAGTTGTTAGGATGACGGAACTCGATTACTCGACAGTAACGCTTTTCGCCAGGTTGCGGGGCTGGTCGACGTCGCAGCCGCGCAGGATGGCGACCTCGCGAGCGAGCAACTGCAGCGGGACGCTCGCCGTGATGGGGATGAACACGTCACGGACTGCCGGCACACGGATGATGCAGTCGGCGATCTTGTTGATCTCCTCGTCGCCCTCGGTGGCAACGACGAAGACCTTGGCGCCGCGCGCCTTGCACTCCATAAGGTTCGACACGGTCTTGTCGTAGGTGGCACTCTTGGTGGCCACGGCGATGACAGGGAAGCCCGGGTCGATCAGGGCAATAGGGCCGTGCTTCATCTCACCGGCGGCATATGCCTCGGCGTGCAGGTAGCTGACCTCTTTGAGCTTAAGCGCGCCCTCGTAGGAAATGGCGGCACCCATGCCACGGCCCACGAACAGTGCGGACCGCGCGTCCTTGCACAGCAGGGCAGCTTCATGAACGGCCTCGGTCTGGGTATCCAAAATCCACTGGATCTGCTCGGCCGTATCGGAAAGCTCGCGGAACAGCATGCGCGCCTGCTTGGTGGTCAAGCGGTACTTGACCTGCGCCAGCAGCAGGGCCAAAAGCGTAAGGCTCACGACCTGGCCGATGAAGCTCTTGGTCGAGGCGACCGCGATCTCCTTGTTGGCCTTAGTGTAGATGACGCCGTCGCTCTCACGCGCCACGGGGCTGCCCACCACGTTGGTGATGCCGAAGACCTTGGCGCCCTTGATGCGCGCGTCGCGGATGGCGGCGAGAGTGTCGGCCGTCTC
>JAXJEC010000047.1:0-3481 GCA_036301625.1 Collinsella sp.
GGCGAGCAGTTCGCCGCCTATTTTGAGGGCCTGCCTGTCGACTTTGAGCGCGCCGAGCGCCTCGTCGCGGTGGGCGGTACCGTTACCACGCTCGTGGCGCTGGTCCACGAACTGGAGCCGTACGACTCGAACTTTGTGCACCTGCGCGAGCTTTCGATGGAGCAGATTTCGGCCGCTATCGAGCGCATGTCTGCGTTGGATGTTGCAGGCATTGCCGCGTTGCCGGGCGTGCAGCCCAAGCGCGCGAACGTGATCTTGGCAGGTGCCGTGGTGATTCGCGAGCTCATGCGAGCCGGCGGCTACAAGACGCTCACCGTAAGCGAGAACAGCCTACTCGCTGGCATGGCCGCCACCATCAACGAGGTTCTCGACGGCGCGACTCCCACCATCGCCTGGACCCCCACTCTCAGCGCCCTCTAAATAAGTTGCGGTGAAATACGGACTAAAATCGCCCTTTCGGGCACCAAACAGTCCCTATTCCACCGCAACTCAACAGCCGGCACCTGGGGACAGTCCTTGCGGGGCGTCCCCACAGCGCCTATGCCAGCTTGTCGATCTGCCCAATCTCCCAAAGCGGAATATTGATGAGCATGCCCTCGTCTCTATATGCCGCCAGGGAGCTCCTCACGCAACGCTCGAGCTTGAATTTTTCGCAGGCTATTTTCAGACTCTTCGCTTTAAGGTTCTCTGCCGCCTTGACCTCAAGCGGAAGCACGGTTCCCGCATGGTCGATGGCAAAGTCGGTTTCGGCATTGCCAGAGGTAGAGGACCAATACGCGGGAGTTTTGTCCTGGAGCAAAAGCTCCTGCGCGACGTATTGTTCGGTCAGCGAACCTTTGAACTCGGTAAAAACAGCGGATCCGTTAAGAACGATGGCCGGAGAGAGACCGGAGAGCGCTCCGAGGATGCCGGTGTCGATGCAGAACAGTTTGAAGCCCGAGAGGTCTTCGTAGCTCGAGAGCGGCGCCTTTAGAGCGGAAACACGTGGCACCTTATGAACGATTCCGTAGTCCGTGAGCCACTGGAGGCTTTCCTCGAAATCGCGTGCGCGCGCTCCGGGGCGAAGGGCGCCATAGACAAACTTCTTGTTCTCTTTGGCAAGCTGGCCGGGAAGGGATTTCCAAACCAACCTCATGCGCTCGATGATGCGGGCGGGTGCATGTTTGCCAAAATCGGATTCGTAAGCCTCGATGATTTGCTGCTGAAGCCTTCGGGCTTCGATGAAGTCGCGTGTCTCGGCGAAAGCGGAGACAACTTCGGGCATACCGCCGACAACAAGGTATTCCTTGAGCAAGTGTTCGAGCTTTTCGGTAACGTTTGCTAGAAGGTTCATGTCTGCGGCAAGGATGGCGTCGGCGAGCGGGTCGCCGTCGACGGCACGAACGAACTCGGCGAACCCCATGGGACGCATGGTGAGCTGGTCGATTTTGCCGACGGGAAATGACTCGTTTTCGCGTCGGAGCGCGAGGCCCATATAGGAACCGGCTGCTACGATGTGGTATTCGGGTGCAAGCTCGTTGAAGTACTTGAGCGAGGTGATCCCGCGCGGGGCCTCTTGGATCTCGTCGAAGATGATGAGCGTGTCTGCTGGCGTTACAGTTTGGCCACGTAGGAGTTCTATCTGGGAGATGATGCGCTTGGGGTCGAGGTCCCCATCGAACAGCGAGCGTGTGCTCGGCTCGAGCATAAAGTCAAAACGAATGACGTTTCGATACTGCTGGCTTGCGAATTCGTTAAGAAGCCAAGTCTTTCCTGTCTGGCGGGCTCCCTTAAGCAAGAGAGGTTTGCGATTCGTCCTTGATTTCCAAGCGATAAGTTCGCTCATAAGCTGTCGCTGCATATTGCCTCCCAACCCTCTCGGTTAGTATAAGGCCATTTGGGTGTTTCCATCGGAAAATGTGCGAGACAACCACGTTTTTCCATCGGAAAATGTGCGAGACAACCACGTTTTTCCATCGGAAAATGTGGTAGGAAACTCATTGGGTGGGCGGAAAAAGTAGTCAAAAAAGCCCCGTCCCAAATGAGCTGCTCTGCAGTTGACGGCGTCCAAAAGAAACGAGCCCGCATCCCTGGGGAACACGGGCTCGCAAGCTCCATATGGTAGGGGCGGTGGGACTCGAACCCACAATCCTTGCGGCGAGAGATTTTAAGTCTCCTGCGTATGCCAATTCCGCCACGCCCCCGTGAGACTAGAAGTCTAGCACAAGCCGTCCGTTACGCGTTGACGGCCATCGAGTGTTGGCCCGACTTCTCCAGGAACTCCTGGAACTTGGCTTCGTCGCCCTTGTTCTGGTACTGCAGGGCTAGCAGGTACTCCAAGCGGCAGCGCTTGACCGGGTCGTCGCCGACATCCTCGAGCATGCGCTCCAGCTCGGGAATGTCGTTGTGGCGCTTGAGGATCATCGTGTCGTACATCAGCTGACACTCGTGCGCAACTGCCTCGGCCTGACCGCCCTCAAAGCCCTTGATCTCGTGCAGCAGCTCTTTGGACTTTTTGCGGTCCTCCTGGCCAACATAGTAGTTAAAGGCCTTAATCACCAAGTCGACGCGCTGCATCTTGGGGAGGTTGAGTCCCAGCAGTAGGTCGAACATCTCGCTGGCACGCTCGTGGTCCTCGCGCAGCAGATAGGAGTTCAGACGCAGGTAGTCGCGGTTGTAGCGCGGGTACAGCATGCTGGTGAGTTTGCCGTCGAGCAAACGATCGAACTCGTCCCACTGCTTGGCAGCCATAAGCTGCTGCAGGCGCTTAAACGTGGTGCGTTTTTTGACGCTAAAGAACACCGACACGGCGATGCAGATGATAACGACGGCGGTCCAGAGGGTGCGGGAATCGGGCATATTAGGGTCCTTAGTCGCTCATAAAGCGAGCGGTATGACAACACGTACTAGATGTATTATACGCAGCGCGCAAGCAAACTGGCATAAAAGCTCATCGAGGCCGAGTGCCATCGCTCGCTGCGGTACACTTACCTAAAGTAAACCATGAAGGGAGACATTACCTATGAAGAAGATCGTTTTGGCTTGCGGTGCTGGCGCTGCTACTTCCACGCTCGTTGCCCAGAAGGTCGCTACTCTGCTCGACGCCAACGGTTATGCCGACAAGTACGAGATCGTGCAGTGCGCCATCTCCGAGGCCAAGGATTACTGCGACGAGGGCGCTGACCTGCTGATCGCCACCACCGTTGCCCCCGAGGGCCTCACCTGCCCGTACGTGAGTGGCGTGCCCTTCATGACCGGCATGAACCGCGTTGCCGCCGAGAAGGCCGTTCTCGACGTCATGGCTCAGTAGGCGCTGACTGCATGAGTGAGCAGAACGCCAACCCGGTAGAGCTCTTTGGTATGCGCGTTGCCCATGTGGGCATTAACGCCACCGACCCGGCAGACGCCCTGGAGATCGCGGAGCTGTTCTCGACGATGATGGGCCTGCCCGTCACCGAGACCCCGGTTTCGTACTTTAACGATTCGCTGGTCGAGATCATGA
>JAXJEC010000048.1:0-7979 GCA_036301625.1 Collinsella sp.
AGCTCAAAACGGTGTATAACGAGGCCTAGGTCTCCCACCGCAGGATCTGAGGGCTGACCTTCGCGGACGTCCTCGGACATGAAAGAACCCCCGCTGCGCACTACGTGCGGCGGGGGTTCTTTCATGTCCGAGGACGTCCGCGAAGGTCAGCCCTCAGATCCTGCGGTGGGAGACCTAGGCCTCGTTATACACCGTTTTGAGCTTCAGCAGGTGCTGATAGCGGTCCATAGCAGCCTGCTCATTCTCCTTGAAGAGCTCCTCGGCGCGCTCGGGGAAGGAACGCGTCAGCGAAGCGTAACGGGCCTCGTTCATCAGGAACTCCTGATAACCGCCCGCGGGCTCCTTGGAATCGAGCGAGAACTTCTTGCCGGCAGCAGCCTCGGGGTTGAAGCGGAAGAGGTTCCAGTAACCGCACTCGACAGCCTTCTTCATCTCGGCCTGGCAGTTCTGCATGCCGCCCTTCTTGATGGAGTGCATCTCGCAGGGGCTGTAGCCGATGATGAGGGACGGGCCGTCGTAGGCCTCGGCCTCGTGAATGGCCTTGAGGGTCTGAGCCGGGTTGGCGCCCATGGCGACCTGCGCCACGTAGACGTAGCCGTAGCTCATGGCAATCTCGGCCAGGGACTTCTTCTTGGTCACCTTACCGGCAGCGGCGAACTGAGCGACCTGGCCCAGGTTCGAGGCCTTGGAGGCCTGACCACCGGTGTTGGAGTAAACCTCGGTGTCGAAGACGAAGACGTTGACGTTGTGGCCGGAAGCCAGGACGTGGTCCAGGCCACCGAAGCCGATGTCGTAGGCCCAACCGTCGCCGCCGAAGATCCAGAAGGACTTCTTGGTGAGGTAAGCCTTGTCGGCGAGGATCGCCTTGGAAGCGTCACAGCCGCACTTCTCGAGCTCGGTAACGTAGGCGGCGGCAGCGGTCTTAGAGGCCTCGGCGTCGTTGACGGAGTCAATCCAAGCCTGACCGGCGGCCTTGAGCTCGTCGGACGGACCGTCAGCGGCGATGATCTCCTGCGTAGCAGCGATCAGCTTCTTCTGAACGGCCTCATAGCCAACGGCCATGCCCAGACCGTGCTCGGCATTGTCCTCGAACAGGGAGTTGTTCCACGCCGGGCCGTGACCGTCCTTGTCCTTGCAGTAAGGAGCGGTGGCAGCGGGGTTGCCCCAAATGGAGGAGCAGCCGGTGGCGTTGGAGATGAACATGCGGTCGCCGGCGACCTGGGTCACCAGACGAGCATAGGCGGTCTCGGCGCAGCCGGCGCAGGAGCCGGAGAACTCCAGGTAGGGCTGCTTAAACTGGCTGCCCTTGACGTTGGCCGCGATGAGCTCCTTCTTCTCGGAGACGTTTTCGACCATGTAGTCCCAAACGGGCTGCTGGTCCATCTCCTGCTCGGTGGGAACCATCTCGAGGGCGCCCTTGGGGCAGACCTTGACGCAGTTGGTGCAGCCCATGCAGTCGAGCGGGGACACGGCCATGGTGAACTTCATGCCCTTGGCCTTGGGGCCCATGGCGTCGAGCGTGCGGGTAGCCTCGGGTGCGGCGGCAGCCTCGTCCTCGGTCATCGCGAACGGACGGATGGTGGCATGCGGGCACACATAGGCGCACTGGTTGCACTGGATGCACTTGGTCTCGTCCCAGTGAGGAACGACCACGGCGACGCCGCGCTTCTCGTATGCGGAGGCGCCCAGCTCAAACTGGCCGTCGGCGCAATCGACAAAGGCGGAAACGGGCAGGCTGTCGCCATCCATGCGATCGATGGGCTCGAGCAGGTTCTTGACCTGCTGGGCAATAGCGGACTTGGTCTCCTCGGAGAGCTCGACGGGAGCGGCATCCTCGGCAGTTGCCCAGTCGGCCGGAACCTCGAACTTACGGAAGGCGGTAGCGCCGGCATCGATGGCCTTATGGTTGGCGTCGACGATGGCCTGGCCCTTCTTCATGTAGGACTTGGTAGCCGCGTCCTTCATGTACTGCAGGGCGTCCTCGGCGGGCAGGACCTTGGCCAGCGCGAAGAAGGCGGACTGGAGCACCGTGTTGGTGCGCTTGCCCATGCCGACCTTGGCAGCCAGATCGATAGCGTCGATCAGGTAGACGTTGACGTTGTTGTTCGCGATGTAGCGCTTGGCCACGGCGGGCATGTGCTCGGCGAACTCCTCGTCGCTCCACTGGCAGTTGACCAGGAAGGTGCCACCCGGCTTGACGTCGCGGACCATCTTGAAGCCCTTGACGATGTAGCTGGGGTTGTGGCAGGCGACAAAGTCGGCCTTGGTCACATAGTACGGCGAGCGGATCGGGGAATCACCAAAGCGCAGGTGCGAAACGGTGACGCCGCCGGTCTTCTTGGAGTCGTACTGGAAGTAGGCCTGAACGTACTTGTCGGTGTGGTCGCCGATGATCTTGATCGAGTTCTTGTTGGCGCCGACGGTACCGTCGCCACCCAGACCCCAGAACTTGCACTCGATGGTGCCGGGGGCTGCGGTGTTGGGCGCATCCTCGGCCTCGGGCAGGCTCAGGTTGGTCACGTCATCGACAATGCCGATGGTGAACTCGCGCTTGGGCTCGTCCTTCTTGAGCTCCTCGAAGACAGCGAACGCGGACGCGGGAGGCGTGTCCTTGCTGCCCAGGCCGTAACGGCCGCCGACGACCTTGATACCCGTCTTGCCGGCCTCGTAGAGAGCGGAGACGACGTCCTGGTAGAGCGGCTCGCCGATGGAACCCGGCTCCTTGGTGCGGTCCATGACGGCGATCTTTTTGACGGTCTCGGGGAGAACGTCGACAAAGTGCTTGATGGAGAACGGGCGGAACAGGCGAACCTTGACCAGGCCGACCTTCTCGCCGCGAGCGTTGAGGTAGTCGATGACTTCCTCGAGCACGTCGCAGAAGGAGCCCATGCACACGACGACGCGATCGGCATCGGGAGCGCCGTAGTAGTTGAACAGGCCGTAATCGGTGCCGAGCTTCTCGTTGATCTTCTTCATGTAGCCCTCGACGACGGCAGGGAGCTCGTCGTAGACCTTGTTGCAGGCCTCGCGGTTCTGGAAGAAGATATCGCCGTTCTCGTGGCTGCCGCGGGTGTGCGGGTGCTCAGGGTTGAGCGCGTGGTCGCGGAAAGCCTGGACGGCGTCCATGTCGCACATCTCGGCCAGATCCTTGTAGTCCCACATGGCGACCTTCTGGATCTCGTGGCTGGTGCGGAAGCCGTCGAAGAAGTTAAGGAACGGGGTCTTACCCTCGATGGCGGCAAGGTGAGCCACCGGCGAGAGGTCCATGACCTCCTGGACGTTGCCCTCGGCGAGCATGGCGAAGCCGGTCTGACGACAGGCCATGACGTCGGAGTGATCGCCAAAAATGTTCAGGGCGTGGGAAGCGACGCAACGCGCGGAGACGTGGAAGACGCCCGGGAGCTGCTCGCCCGCGATCTTGTACATGTTCGGGATCATCAGAAGTAGACCCTGAGAAGCCGTGTAGGTGGTGGTCAGAGCACCGGCGCCCAGCGAACCGTGAACGGTACCGGCTGCACCTGCCTCGGACTCCATCTCGACGACCTTGACCGGGGTGCCGAAGATATTCTTGCGACCCTGGGCCGCCCACTGGTCGACATGGTCGGCCATCGGGCTGGACGGCGTAATGGGATAGATTCCCGCTACCTCGGTGTACGCATACGAAACATATGCGGCCGCCTCGTTGCCGTCCATAGACTTAAACTTACGCGCCATATACCCCTCTCCTCTCATATAGGTATACAGGCCCCGGCGATCGCCGGGATATTGGCGTGATGGGATTTTCGCTGTTGCTTCCATCATCTGGCAGGCAGGCTGAGCAGCAGGTACATGGCGTGGAGAGAAGGCATGCCGAGGCGAGGAGGGCTGCACGCACTCCACAGGCCCAGCTGCCCGTCTTGCACATGACCGAGCGCCGCAAAGGCCGCATGCCGGATGCTCCCGGGCACGCCCCGGCGATGGGAGGCACCCGCAACGGAAATCCGCATGCGGGTTTATTGTACCCCGCCGCCAAGTGTAATTTCGACAAATATAGGTGGGCGGTAAAGGTTTACCTCGGGTGACCGCCAAGGGCCAAAATGAACGCTTCGTCCCCGGGCGATTGGCCCTGGCGCGCCATGGAGTGTCCCGGAGTGCCGGCATAAAAGGAACGTCCCCATCTGCCGACTAGAGGGCGCCGACGCCGAGGAGGATAGCGTAGGTGGTGGATTCGCCAAGTCTGAGCTCGTCGCCGGGGTTGAGCTGAGCGGAGCGGCCGGGCTCGACCTGGATGCAGACGTTCGTCGCGCCGTTTACCACCATGGTTCCGTTGGTGGACGACAAGTCCTCGACGTGCCAGATATTTTGAGCATCGCACCAGATATGGGCATGGCGGGCCGAGACGTCGTCGGTGATGCCGCCCTCCCCCGTTGCCAGCGCGCCGATCTCAACGCCTTCCTCACTCGGCTGAATCCAGCGCGGGACGCTCACCACGTAGCCGTTTTGCACGCACAGCAGTCCCAGCGGATGCGCCGGCGCGACCTCGTGCTCGCCCGCGACCGAAGATGTGCTCAGCGAGCGCGGCGTCGACGTGTCGCCGCCACGGGTCGCATGAGCGCGGCGGCTCGCCCGACTTGGAACTAAGGCGGGCGTGAGAGCAAACGGCATAGGGAACGAATCTTGCGGATGTACTCCTCGACGTCAGGCAGGTAAGCCCCACGAAGTCACCGGGGAGGCCCAAGCGGCCCGGCACCACTTCCAGATTCTGACCAGGGCGAGTCGTTCGCCGGTGGCTGAAGGCTCGCTCCCACCCAAAAGGGGAGATTCGCGTTGTTCCCCAATCGCTCTCGCATCTTTCATTTTGCTCGAGGTGGGCTATAAAAACTTTCCTGGTGAAAGGCGGCGATTGGTTTCCTTTCTTTCTAGAGGAGCGCGCCTGTAATCTGTTTTCATCCTAAATCAAGTTAAGATCGGACCTTCCAGAGGCAAGTCGACTCAAACTGCGAGGCTCCATGTTGGAATAAAGAGCGCTGTCGAAGTGCCAACAACACAAAGCTTGCCAGTCTCAAATAGAACCTTTTGGGAGTCCGATTGGGCCGCACACCGAATCCCCGCTGGTGGTTTTTTATAGCTGCGCAACAATAAACAAGGTTAGTGCCAGTCCAGCATGAAATTGAGGAACGTATGCATTTTTTCTCAGTAAGTGATCGTCGTTACTGCTTCGATGAGGTCACTCGCAATTGCTTTCAGGTTGACCAAGCATCAGAAGATGCGCTTCGCATATTTGAAGCATCGGGAAGAACGGTCAACTCGAAGTTGCTAACAAAGTCACTTGCTGCGAAAGGCTACGACCAAACGACCATAGCAGAACTTGAAGACGACATTGATGAGTATCAACGATTGTCTGAGCGGACTTTCTTAACAAAAGACACGCCTCGAAAACTTAGATCCATCGAACTCCACGTTTCACATGCATGCAACCTTGGTTGTAGTTACTGTTTTGCCGGTAAAGGAGATTATGGAACGTCTCCTCTGCTGATGACAGACGAGATAGCCTTCAAGGCGGTCGACTACCTCGTCGCAAGTTCATCGGAAAACGAAACGCTTGCGATCGTCTTTTTTGGTGGGGAACCCATGATTAACGAGCCGCTGATATGGAAAACGGTCGACTATTCAAAAAGAATATACCCCAATAGAAACTTTACCTATTCTATTACGACCAACGGAACGCTTTTGAATGACACTGCTGTGAATTCTTTCAAAGAGCACGGGTTTTCTGTTCTGATTAGTCTCGATGGTACAGGATGCAAGCACGATGCATCGCGCCCGTACAAGACGGGAGGCGGCTCTTTCTCCGATATCGACAAAAACGTTCGTCGTTTTTCCGAGTCGTTCCCCTTCGGCGCAAGAGCGACCTTAACAAATAATAACTGTAACCTTGTTGAAGACTATCTTCAGTTTAAAGAGATGGGCTTCAGAAGGATTTACTTCTCGCCCGTGAGCTCATTCGATGAGAATATCAAACTCGACGAACACTCATTAAACAAAATCAGGGCGGGCCTAATAGATTTGGCGGATCAATATCTCAAACAGATTGATCAAGGGGAAAAGCCCTTGTTTAGAACATTGAAAACTGCAGTTGATTTGATTATGAGCAACAGGATCGCCTTTGTCGGATGCGGGGCTGGCAGGCGTTTTATTTCCGTGACCCCCGAAGGGGACGTATACCCCTGTCACAGGTTTGTCGGGATGATGCGATTCAAAATGGGCAACATCGTCACCGGAATTGACGAAACTAGGTATATTGAAAACTGGAGTCAGGGTGTCGAAAAAAGAATTGACTGTACGGACTGTTGGGCTCGGTCTTTCTGTGGTGGGGGCTGTAGCTGGGAGGCTGCAGACGAGCACGGCTACTTGCCCAAGAGTCTACACCCTGCATCATGTGAATATAGAAAAATGTGCTACGAGATGGCTTTTGACCTTATTTCCCGCCACTCATCTTCGCAGGAGAAAAATCAACGAGAAGCTACTGTATCGGAATAAGCGGTTCAGCGCATTGCTGTCACCATTGTGGAGGTGTTCGTTCTTCTGATTACCGTCTGCGAAGCTTATTGCTACGTTCGCCGAAACCATTCTAGAAATATGGTGAACTAGACATCTTGGTTTGTTATACACAATATTGAGGTTTTTCTGCACTCAAAGGGAGGTAGTCGTGAAGCATATTCATCCGATTAATCCAGGAAGTGGCGACGAGGCAGGCGTGAAGCCGATGTCTTTTGACTGCCTCTTGGGCATTACTGACATCTGTACTGTTTATGATAAAGCAGATGGCTGTGGTGCATACGATTACTGCGACTATGACATGGATGGCGGCAGCATCTGCGTTGTAGATCACTGTGGCATTGATCAAACGTAGTCTCTAATTGGATTAAGGTGAGGAGCTGTTATGAAGCATATCCATCCTGTTGGTTCAAATGAACATCCTCCCGTTGAGCCTTGTTGTCTTGGAGTTGATATATGCAATTTTTACGACATCGCCGAGTGCCCTGTTGCGGATTGGTGCTATGTCGATAAAGAATCAAGCTGTGTTTTGCCAGCAGATTGGTGCGATCCAGTTGACGAGTAGTTTTGTGGCTAGGAACTATTTGGTCCAATTCAGAATAAGATGGGAACAAATACCAAAATCTCGTGTCTGGGAGGAGTTATGCCATTATTGCAAGGTCTCGTTGGATTAGCCTTTATACTTGCGTTATATCTGGCACCTTTTTTAATTCTATTCTTCATTATCCGACTCTTTCTTCGGAGAAAATAGGAGTGTCACGCAAACATTAGCGTAGCTTTCTTCCAATATGAGCCGAGCATTGGCAAGTGGAATAAGAAGCCCGACCGTTCGCCACATGAAAGTGATCGGACGGGCTTCTCTATTTAACCCGGGCCGCCACCCATAGCGGCTTTCCAAGCGTATTCTCAGTGCAAAGCAATCGTCAGTTTAATCCTATGCGCTGATACCGCATTTCATTTGTTCGGCTCGAATTCTACGGCCTGGCAACCCTCGCACTCTCCGGCAAATGGATTGAACGCGAAGGCAGAGATGATGTGTGCGTGGACATCGAGGCTGCTGTAGGCAACATACTGGGACATGGACCCCCGCTGCGCGTGGTATGCGGCCCGGCATATTCATTGCCGTCCAACCCCGTGTAGTTGCAGCAAAGGGTGGAACCTCAATGCTCAGCTCATGTTGTCCGTGGGACACGAGAATCGTAAGTACACTTTGGTGCGATTCTCACGCTGATACTGAGCCACCTGGAATAAGATACGTCGCGACAACACTTCGCTTCACCTCTGTCTCGACAAGATGACGTAGACTAAAGTTTCCTTTAGTAAGAGAACGAGAACTATATCTGAAAGCGTTGCGATGGCGTGAAGGCACCGAGTCCGAACCGCCTGAATGCTACGTGCATCTGCATCGCCTTTTTGTTATCTCTGCCAGTTGGGTAGCACTA
>JAXJEC010000049.1:0-46010 GCA_036301625.1 Collinsella sp.
AATACGTTGAGGCATGGGAGTGGTTTCTGGGTGAGGAACAGCGCGGCGGCGTTTGGACCAGCCTTCCGCACCACACCAAGGAAGATAGCCCTCAGTATCAGTACCGTTTGAGAATTGGCTCGGACTTCTTTCCCGTAACGCGGGATTCAGGGATCTTCTGGCCGGGCCAGGATCGGGTGAAGCAAGATCCCAATAAGATCTTTGCGCTTTCGGTCCATAACTCTAAAAAGAGCTTCTACACCGATGTGCCTCCGCTCTATTTGGATGACGGTACGTGGGTCATTAAGTATTCGGTCCAAGCGCCAGGCGCCGTTGGTTCTCGAGACCAGAATTACAACCGTAAAATGCTCAACTGCATGGAATGTGGCGTCCCAGTCGGAGTCATATTTGCAACCGAGGTGGGCTATAAGGTGCTCGGCCTTGCGTTTGTTGAGCGGTTCGAGCCCGAAAACGGATGGTTTGTTCTGCACGGTCCTGTTCATAAAGGCGGACCGGACCCTCGTTTTGCGCCCGACATGAGTTATCTGAAGCACATACCCGTCGATATTGAGTTTGCCGGACAGGGTGTGACCGACGACGAAAAGGTCCGCTATGCGTTAAGGCGCGAGCGATTGGGGCAGCAATGGTTCCGCAAGCAGCTCGTTGCCGCCTATGATGGCCGTTGCGCGGTGTCGGACTGCGGCGTCAGCGAAGCTCTGGAGGCTGCACATATCGAGAATTACTCGGGACCCAAATCGCAGGTTGCCAGCAACGGTATTCTGCTTCGGCGCGATCTTCATTCCCTATTTGATGCTCACCTGATTTCGTTTGAGCCTGTTTGCGGCGAATATCGGCTGTGCGGATCGTACCTGCTGGATAAGACCGACTACGCTTCCTTTGCGGGTGCGACGCTAAGGCAGCCGGATGAGCGTCAGTGGCGACCCGATACGGTGTTTCTTGAGGCCCATCGCATTGAGTTCGATCGCTCGGAAAAGAAGCGTGAAAAGGCGGGGCTTCTGCCGTATTAGCGTATTTGGCTTTGGCATTCTTTGACGATCGTGTTGTTTGATCGGATCGCGTGGCGATGCAATCTCGCGCACGCCCGCCGGTGCATGCTCTTCCTGATTTGTATAGCGAGAGGGGAGCGTATATGAGCTGGCGAGGCGATATTGCGATGGGGAAGTACGGAAAACTGCCGTGTGCCCTTATAGACAACAATATGTTTCCGAGCGTAGAGGTTGATTGCGCGTCGTTTGTCGTCACCTGCCCTTGCTGCGGCTCGCAAATACCGTGTCTCGACATTCGGTTTATCGATGCGCGCGACAGACTCAGCGACGAAGTGAGAAAACGGACAGGCGTTCATATGCCGGTGTATCCGGAGAAATGCCCTGTTTGTGGCCTCGATATCGTGTACGACGCCGGCGACGAGGGATAGGTGATGCGGAGGAGTTGGCTGTGAGTGTCTTTTGCCTCTACAAATAAATCCCCTCACCGAGTTGCTTGTGGAACTCGGCGTGATGGTCGCGTGCCCAGGTAAAGAGCGCCTGGTCAAAGTCGGTACGCGTGACCGGGACGCCAAAGACGCCGGCAACTTCGACGCGTATAAACTCCAGTGCCGGCAGCTTGTTGATGGCAGTGAGGGCAAACGGGGACGAGGGCTCCTCGAACAGATAGCGGCTGCCTTGCAGCGCGTCGCAACTGGTGCACGTGTTGCCGAGCGACGGGGCTTTGGAGGCTCGCGCGCCTACGGGCTTGTAGCCGCAGCGCTTATGAAGGTAGTCGCGGATCTCGCCCGGTACGCAGCCAAGAGCGGGCACGATGGCGAGTGCGTTGGCGTTGGCCGTGTCGATGGCAATGTACCCGGCTTCGTTGGGCGCGTGCGCGATGGCGATGCTCTCGTCGTTATCGGTTCGATAGGGAATGCCGAAGGCTGCGACCGAGGTCTCTTTGTGACACTTCCAGCACTCGCGCTTGCCCAGTACTAGATATATATACGGCGCTGAGGGGTCGGATCGGTCAACACCGGGCAGCCACTCGGCAAAGGGCTCGGGGTTGACGCCGCTGGGTACATACCAGATCTTCTTGGTCCGGTCCCATTTGGCGCCCAGCGCCTTGGCTTCTTCTTTGTGCGAAAAGGGGACATCGAGCTCGGTGCGCATGGCGGCTCCTTGGTGCTGCAGGTGCAAGTGGCTCAAGGATACCGCAGGGCGCAGACATCGCGGCGTTTTGCTGAGAAGTTGCGGTGCGGACTGATTGGTTATGCCGATGAATAGATCGGCAAGTAGATGGTCGGCTTTTGGCTAGTTGGGCGGTTGGAGCTGCCAGCTGATTTGGCGACATAAAACAAAACAGCCCAGAGGACATAGCCTCTGAGCTGCGAACATTTGGTGGGCGTTAGAAGATTTGAACTTCTGACCTCTTCCGTGTCAGGGAAGCGCTCTCCCCCTGAGCTAAACGCCCGATCAAGGGTGCGCAAGCGCGCAAGGGATAATATAACGGAGCCTGAACTCGGTGGCAAGAACATTTTTAAAAATCGCTTACATTGTGGAATTCGGGGGCTTTGTCGCATCCATTTCAAAAGAGCCTGCTGCCGCGATTTGGCTGTCGCATAATGCAAGGCCATTGCGGTATCGAGCTATGGAAAGACGCCTGCGGAATTGTCCTACCGATAAGCGGACAAGCCTCCAGCTGGTGACTTCGCCGTGGTAAGGTAAGCCGAATTGTTTCCAGGCTGTTTCGGGGGAGTGGAATGAGCAAAGAGTGTGTCGAGCAGGTCGAAGGCGCAGGGGCTTCGGTGCCGATGACCGATATATCGAACATTGATGTGCCCGAGGGCACCGACGAGCTCAGCCGCAACACCCGTCGCGCATGGCGCGACCGCCTGAACAGCGCTTCGACGCGCAAGATGATCACGGGCGTCTTGGCTACGCTGGTGGGCGGTTCGTTTTGGGGCTTCTCGGGCACCAGCGCGAGTTTTTTGTTCGATACCTACCATGTCGATACGCTGTGGCTTATGAGCGTGCGTCAGATTCTCGCCGGCCTGCTCTTTATGGCTGTGGTTGTCACGCGCGACCGCGCACGCCTGGTCAAGCTTTGGACGACGCCCGCTGATCGCAAGCAGCTGCTGCTCTTTACCGCTTTTGGCCTGCTGTTCAACCAGTTTTGCTATCTTTCGGCCGTGCGCCTGACGAACGCCGGAACCGCGACGGTGCTCCAGTGCCTGCAGCTCGTTATCATCATGGGCTACGCCTGCGTGACCGATCGCCGTATGCCGCGTACTCGCGAAGTCATCGGCATTGGCCTGGCTCTGGGTGGAACCTTTTTAATCGCCACCGGCGGCGACCCCACCAGCCTGAATATCTCGCCGCTTGGCCTGGCAGCAGGTCTTATGTGTGCGGTCAGCGCCGCGTGTATGGCGGTGATTCCCGCCAAGATCCTGCCCGAATACGGCAGCCCCATCGTCACGGGCTCGGCAATGCTCACGGCGGGCGTGGTCTCGTGCGTCTTCGTGCAGCCCTGGGCGCATATGCCGGCGCTCGACGCTGCCGGCATCGAGGCGCTCGCGGTGTTCGTGGTTATCGGCTCGTTTTTTGCTTACATGCTTTATATGCAGGGCGTTAAGGACATCGGCTCGGTGCGCGCGAGCCTCATCGGAACTGTGGAGCCGGTTTCGGCGACCATCACCAGCGCCGTTATGCTGGGGACGGTGTTTTTGCCGACCGACCTTATCGGCTTTGTCATGATCATCGTGATGATGTTCCTCACGGTGTAGCTAGCGCCGCTGCCAAGACGGAAAAGGTGTTGTGCCGCATTTTCGCCAATTGATGTCCGTGTCTGGAGTTTAGCTGTCGATGCTCAAAATGCCATAAACTAGTAACGTTATGGACTTTTTCATTGCGACTCAATTGCGAGGATTTCTTTATGGCTGGTAATCACTTTAAGGGCAGCGATAGCGGCCGCCCTGCAGTTCCGCCGCGTCCGAACGGGGCTGGTAAGGCCGGCACGCCGGGCGGCGCTGGACAGGGCGGTTCCGGTAAGCGCGTGTCCCCGGGCGAGACGGCGATGTTTACCGCTCTGTACGAGCAGTCTCAAAAGGCAAAAAAGACCGGCCGTGCAAGAGGAAATGTCTTTGCGGGCGGTGCAACCTCTGCGTCGCAGCCGAGCGGGGCTCCTTCGGTACCTGCGAACAACGCAGGTGCTGCCAACGCCGCGAATGGCGCCGGCAACGTTAATGCCGGCAAGGCCGACAACAATACTCCCTCTGCCGGTGGCGCGGGGCTTACGGGTAACCTCGGCACGATTTACACCGGCGCCTCCGAGACAGGCACGTTCGCCCGCCTGGATGATAGCGGTGCCGAGTTTGCGGACTCGGGTTCCAAGGAAGATTATTACGATTTTGGCTTGAACTACGGTAGCGATGCTTCGTCGAGTTCGACCTCTGACGGTCTGGTCCGTCATCGCCATCGCAAGGGCGAGCGCAAAAAGCGTCACACCGGCGCCATTATTGCCGCTGTAGTCGCGGTGCTTCTCGTTGCGCTTGGCGCAAGCGGCTTTATGCTGCTTAACTCGGCAAAGACCGTAAAGAGCGAAGCGAAGGAGGCTGTCGAGATCGTCGGTGGCCTTAAGGACAAGGTCACGTCGGGCGATTTTTCGACGCTGCCTGACGACGCGAAGAAGATCGATGAGCTCTGTAACAGCATGAAGGCGGAGACCTCGAGCCCGCTGTGGACGGCGGCTTCGTTTATCCCGGTGTATGGCAGCGATATCAATGCGGCCCGCACCATGATTGACGCCCTGTCCGATGTCTCGAGCAATGCGCTGGTTCCCATGGCCGATAACCTTTCGCAGGCTACGCCCGGCAAGCTGTTCCAGGACGGCATGATTAACGTGTCCGCGCTGCAGGCGGTCGCCGATTCGCTTTCCAGCAGCTCGAAGGTGTTCAAGAGCGCCAACGAGAAGGTCCAGGGCATTGGCGATACTCATATTTCCCAGGTGACCGAGCTGGTCGATAAGGCCAAGGACGGCTTTGCCACCCTCAACGGCGCGGTTGACGCGGCGGAGAAGGTCGCCCCCGTCCTTCCCCAGATGCTCGGTGCCAACGGCCAGACGCGTCATTATCTTGTGCTCGCGATGAGCAATGTCGAGATCCGCGCCTGCGGCGGTTTCCCCGGTTCTCGCGGCGTGATGTCGGTGACTGACGGTAAGCTCGAACTGGGCGATTTTGTCAAAGTCGACATGATGAAAGAGCCTTTGAGCCCGCTTCCCATCACCGATGAAGAGGCAAACTTATTCACGACCGGATGGGGCCTGACCGGATTCAACACGCTCGGATACACGATGGGCGACGTTACGATGACGCCTGATTATCCGCGTGCGGCTCAGCTTGCCAGCGATATGCAGAAGGCCATTGTCGGAGATGACATCGACGGCGTATTTGCAGTCGATCCGGTATTTTTGCAGTATATGCTCGGCGTTGTAGGCGGCACGCAGCTTCCTGACGGCACCGTCGTTGATGGAAGCAACGCTGCGAAGGTGCTGCTGCACGATATTTATTGGAATTACCCGGTAGAGGAACAGGACGCCATTTTTGCGGCGGTTGCCGGATCAGCTTTTAACAAGATCGTGGACGAACTGGGCTCCAGCGATATTACTAAGATTGCTGCCGCCATCGAAAAGGGCGCTTCCGAGGGTCGCATCCTCATGTATTCGAGAAACGATGACGAGGAAAAGGCCGCGAAGGCTCTTGGAATATCGGGCGCCCTCCAAACCGATACGTCGGAGGCTCCGATCTTGGGCGTCTATGTGAACAACTACAGCTATTCAAAGATGGATTGGTTCCTCGATAAGCGAGTCACCATCGATTCTTCGGTTGAAAATGCCGATGGCTCGACGACGTATCGAGTGACCACCTCGCTCAAGAACACGATGACCCCCCAGGAGAAGGCCGAGATGCCTGGTTATTTCCAGGGCCATAACGGCATTAGCCAGGATATTGATGATGAGGTGCTGAGGCTTTATCTCTATGCTCCTGCGGGAGGCAGCATTTCGGACATTAAGACTTCGGGCTCCGGTTCTATCGAGATGAACGAAGCGACGCACGATGGCTTGAAGGTTGCATGGGGCGGTGTCCACATGCTTCTTGGACAAGACATAAAGGTCGAGTACACGGTCACGACTTCGAAGGACTCTGGGCACAAAGAGCTTAAGGTTCGTACCACGCCAACCGCTCAAACGTTCGAATAGGATAAGTAAGATATGAAGTACTTTGGCACCGACGGCTTTCGCGGTGAGGCCAACGTTGGGCTGACGGTAGAGCACGCTTATAAGATTGGCCGTTTTGTGGGCTGGTATTACGGCGCCAACCGCAGTGCTAAGGCGCGCGTCATCGTGGGCAAGGACACACGTCGCTCGAGTTATATGTTTGAGGCGGCGCTGGTGAGCGGCCTGGTCGCGAGCGGTGCGGACGCCTATATGCTGCACGTGATCCCCACGCCAGGCGTAGCGCATCAGACTGTGGAAGGCTGCTTCGATTGCGGCATCATGATCAGCGCGAGCCACAACCCGTTTTGCGATAACGACATTAAGCTCGTCAACAGCGACGGCTTTAAGATGGACGAGGACGTGCTGGAGCTCATCGAGGACTACATCGATGGCAAGAGCGAGGTGCCGCTGGCCACGGGCAACCACATCGGCGCCACGGTGGACTACATGCAGGGTCGCAACCGCTACATTGCTTCGCTCATTGCAAGTGCGAACTTTTCGCTGCAGGGCGTCAAGATCGGTATCGACTGCGCCAACGGCTCGGCTTCCTCGGTGGCCAAGCCGGTGTTTGACGCGCTCGGTGCCGACGTGCGCGTGATCTATGCCGCGCCCGATGGCTTTAACATCAACGTCGACTGCGGCTCCACGCATATGGAGCGCCTGCAGCGCCATGTGGTGGAGCAGGGCCTGGACGTGGGTTTTGCCTACGATGGCGATGCCGACCGCTGCCTGGCCGTGGATGAGCGCGGTCGCGTGGTAGACGGCGACCAGATCCTGTACGTGTGCGGCGTGTATCTGAACAAGCACGGGCGCCTCTCGGGCGGTACCGTGGTGCCGACGATCGCCAGCAACTTTGGCCTTGTCAAGTCGCTGGAGCTTGCCGGTCTGAGCGCCGTGACCAGCGGCGTGGGCGACCGTCACGTGTATGCCAAGATGCGCGAGGGCGGCTACAGCCTGGGCGGTGAGCAGACGGGCCATACGATCTTTGGCGATATCGAGCGCACGGGCGACGGCATTATGACCTCGCTGCGCGTTATGGAAGTGATTCGCGCCGAGCGCGAGACGCTCTCGCAGCTCACGGCTCCGTGCAAGCTGCTGCCGCAGGCGCAGGTTGCCGTGCGCGTGGCCGACAAGGACGCCGCGCTCGAGAACATGGGCGTGCAGAATGCGATCGCCGAGGCCGAGGCCGCGCTGGCGGGCGAGGGCCGCGTGCTCGTGCGCAAGAGCGGAACCGAGTCGGTTATCCGCGTGCTGGCCGAGGCGCCCGACCAAGCATCCGCCGATGCCGCCATGAAGCGCATCGCCAACGCGCTCGAGGCTTTATAGCTACGCGGTTTTACCAAACCGCGTAGCTGCTCGACGCTGCAAACGGCCCCAAGCGGCAATCTGACGGTCAATTTCAAGGGCGCGACCAGAAGGTCAGCGCCCTTTCATTTCACGTCACCTTGCTCGCTTGGGGTCGTTTTCGCTGACGTTATCAGAACATCGGCGTCAACCTAGTCGTTTAAGAACGTCCCCAATGACTAGGTGGAAAAGGGGGCGCCGCGGGATGGATCCTGCGGCGCCCCCTTGCGTTGGCGTGTCGCCTAAGCTTTACAGCTGGTACAGCGTGGTGAACTTGTCCTGCAGGTAGCTGCAGTAGTAGCGGGCATCGAACGCTATGCCGCACGCGCCCTTGATGAGCTCCGGCGCGTCCTTGGCGCGGCCCCACTGCCAAATGTGCTCGCCCAGCCAGGCGCGGACGGGTGTCAGGTCGCCGCTCGCACAGGCGCCGTTGAGGTCGACACCGTCGCGGCACATGGCCGGCACAAACATGGCGTCGTAGGCGCTGCCCAGCGCATAGGTGGGGAAGTAGCCAAACGAGCCGCCGCTCCAGTGCGTATCCTGTAGGCAGCCGTGCGTGTCGTCGGGAACGGGAATGCCCAGGTACTCATCCATGAAGCGGTTCCAAAGCGCGGGGATGTCCTTGGCCGTGGCCTCGCCGGCAAACAGCATGCGCTCGATCTCGTAGCGCACCATAACGTGCAGCGGATAGGTGAGCTCGTCGGCCTCGGTGCGGATCAGCGAAGGCTGCGCGATGTTCACGGCGTGGTAGAGCGTGTCCTCGCCGACGTCGCCGTAGACCTCGGGTGCGTGGCGGCGCAGCACCTCGAGCAGCGGTCCCATAAAGGCACGGCTGCGACCCACGGTGTTCTCGAAAAAGCGGCTCTGGCTCTCGTGGATGCCCATGGAGGTGCCGCCCTCAAGACAGGTGCGCGCATAGGCGGGATTGACGCCCAGCTCGTACATGGCGTGTCCTGCCTCGTGGATGATGCTGTAGACGTTGGAGATGCAATCGTCCTCGTAGATGTGTGTCGCGATGCGCGCGTCACCCACGGCAAAGCCCTCGCTAAACGGGTGCTCGGTAAAGGCAAGCGTGGTGTCGTTCAGGTTCAGGCCGACGAGCTTCATAAGGTCGAAGCTCATGGCGCGCTGGGCGGCCTCGGGCACGTTGGCGTGCAAAAAGTCGGCAGCGGGCTGCTGGCCGCGCTCGCCGATGGCGTGCACGAGCGGCACGACCGTCGCCTTGACCTCATCGCAAAACGCATCGAAGCTCTTGGCGGAAAGGCCGCGCTCGTACTGGTCGAGCCAAACGTCGTATGGGTCGCGCTTGGGGTCCATGAGCTCGGCCTGATGCTTAAGCTGGGCGACGATTCTATCCACATAGGGCTCAAAGCTCGCCCAGTCATTGGCCGTCTTGGCCTTGTGCCACACGGCGTCGGCCTCGCAGGTGAGCCTGGTCCAGGCTTCGGCCTCCTCGGTAGGAATAACGCTTGCCTCGCGCTGGTCGCGGTCGAGCACGCGGATCTCGTCGAGCAGCTGCGGGTCGTCTACATGTCCGCCTGCAACCGTCTCGCGCGCTAACGAGCGTACGAGCTCAACGGACTTCTCGCTGGTCAGTAGCTTGTGATGCTCGCCGGCAAGCGTGCCCATGGCGTCGGCACGGGCGGCAGCACCGTTGGCAGGAGCAATCGTCGCTCCATCGAACTCGGCAATCTTGAGCAGGTACTCGCGAGTCCACAGCTTGCCCTCGAGCTTGCGGAATTTTTTGACGGCCTTATCGACCTTCATGCCTTTGGGCGTCTTGCCTGCTGCGGGCTTGGCCTTCTTGTCGCGCTTCTTTTCCATACCATATCCTTGATCTCACAGACCGGACGCCACGGGTGGGCGTGCGGCCAGTTTGCACAGCTACCTGCCTTGTACCCAGTGCGAACAAAACGGAACGCGGCGATATGCTCGCAGAATGTGTTATCCTATAGCCCAATGCGTTGACGGAGAGGGTTTGCCCGCCGCGTCGCCGGCAAGAGAGGGAAGGTCATGGGCTGCAAGCCTTCCTGCGGTGGCAAGGGCCAAGCGTTCACTCCCGAGCAGCGACCTCAACGGGCGCGCGGCCGGTGGCGGCGATGTCCCCAGTAGGGAAGCCGTGAGCCTCGCGACAAGGGGCAAAGAGTGGGCACGGCGGGCCAGACATCCGCCGGGTCAAACAAGGTGGTACCGCGGAATTCAACCGTCCTTGGGCAATGCAAATGCCCGAGGACGGTTTTTTGTTACCGAACCGGGCCGCGTTTTCGCAACGTCAGACGGCGGCAGCCGCCTCGGCAAGCGGGGAGCGCGAGAGACGAAAGGGAAGACATGAGTCTGATTGATGATCTGGTCAAACTCGAGGAAGAGGCCAAGGAGCTCGTCGCGGGCGCCGACGACGCCGCCAAGCTCGAGGCTGCGCGCGTTGAGCTACTCGGTCGCAAGGGCCGTATCACCGGCCTGATGCGCATGATGGGCAAGCTCGCCCCCGAGGATCGTCCCGTGATGGGTAAGCGCGCCAACGAGATGCGCCAGCTGATCGAGGGCATGCTCGACGAGCGCACCACCGAGATGAAGGCCGCCGCCCTCAAGCACGCGCTCGAGCACGAGGCCGTCGACATCACGCTGCCGGGCATCCGTCCGCAGATCGGTCACCAGCACCTGATCAAGCAGATCATCGAGGAGGCCGAGGACATCTTCTGCGGCATCGGCTACACCGTCGAGTCCGGCCCCATGGTCGACACCTCCTACTACAACTTCACCGCGCTCAACGCCCCCATGGATCACCCGAGCCGCTCGGCCCGCGATACTTTCTACGTGGTCGACAACAACCCCGGCAGCGTCGCGCACCCCGAGGCTCACGCCCACGGTGAGTCCGATGTGCTGCTGCGCACCCAGACCTCGGGCGTGCAGATCCACACCATGGAGTCGCAGAAGCCGCCCATCTACATGATCTGCCCGGGCACCGTCTACCGTCCCGACACGGCCGATGCCTGCCACCTGCCTCAGTTCAACCAGATCGAGGGCCTGGTCGTCGACGAAGGTATCACCTTTGGCGACCTTAAGGGTACGCTCGACTACTTTGTTAAGTGCATGTTTGGCGAGGACCGCAAGACGCGTTACCGCCCGCACTTCTTCCCCTTCACCGAGCCTTCCTGCGAGGTGGACGTAAGCTGCCACGTCTGCGGCGGCAAGGGCTGCAACTTCTGCAAGCACAGCGGCTGGATTGAGATTCTGGGCTGCGGCATGGTCGACCCCAACGTCCTGATCAACTGCGGCATCGATCCCGAGAAGTACACCGGCTTCGCCTTTGGTATTGGCGCCGAGCGCGTCGCTGCCCTGCGCTACGACCTGCCCGACCTGCGAACTCTGATGACTGGCGATATGCGCTTCCTGAACCAATTTTAGGCTTGCCCAGGCACCCCATCTTGGCGTTCAAACCGTCGCTCGCGTACCTTTAGTACGCGTCGCTCCTCTTTCACGCCAACCTGGGGCACCTGGACAACCCTAAGGCGAACGTCTTCATTTGATATTCCTCCCTTTGCGGAGATTAAGAACTAGGAGAGCTACATGCGCGTTTCTTACGACTGGCTCAAGACCATGATCGATATTCCGGAGGATCCCAAGACCCTTTCGGACGAATATATCCGTACCGGCACCGAGGTCGAGGCGATCGACACCGTGGGCGAGTCCTTCGACCACGTGGTGACTGCCAAGGTGCTCACCAAGACCCCGCACCCCGATAGCGACCATATGTATGTGTGCTCGGTCGACGTGGGTGACAAGAACCTCGACGCCGACGGCAACCCCGCCCCGCTGCAGATCGTCTGCGGCGCGCAGAACTTCGAGGCCGGCGACCACATCGTCACGGCCATGATTGGCGCTGTCCTGCCCGGCGACGTCAAGATCAAGAAGAGCAAGCTTCGCGGCGTCGTGTCCATGGGCATGAACTGCTCCGCGCGCGAGCTCGGCCTGGGCGGCGACCACTCCGGCATCATGATCCTGCCCGAGGATACGCCCTGCGGCATGCCGTTTGCCGAGTACGTGGGCTCGAGCGACACCGTGCTCGACTGCGAGATCACGCCCAACCGTCCCGATTGCCTGTCCATGATCGGCATGGCCCGCGAAACCGGTGCCATCTTCGATCGCGATTTCCACGTTGAGCTGCCCGCCATCAAGGCCGAGACCGGCCGCGCGACCGATGACGAGCTTTCGGTCGAGATTGCCGACGAGGGCCTGTGCGACCGCTACGTCGCCCGCATCGTGCGCAACGTGAAGGTCGGCCCGTCGCCCGACTGGATGGTCAAGCGCCTCAACGCCCTGGGCGTGCGTCCGCACAACAACATCGTCGACATCACCAACTATGTGATGATGCTCACTGGTCAGCCGCTGCACGCCTTTGACCTGGACACCTTTGCCGAGCGCGATGGCCATCGCCGCGTGGTGGTTCGCGCCGCCCAACAGGACGAGAAGTTTACGACCCTCGACGGCGAGGAGCGCACGCTCGACGCCGGCATGGGCCTCATCACCGACGGCGAGCGTCCCGTGGCGCTGGCCGGCGTTATGGGCGGCATGGATTCCGAGATCGAGGACGACACCGTCGACGTGATGGTCGAGAGCGCCTGCTTCAACGCCGGTCGCACCTCGCACACCAGCCGCGATCTGTCGCTGATCTCCGATGCCTCCATTCGCTTTGAGCGCCAGGTCGATGAGACCGGCTGCGTGGACGTCGCCAACGTCACCTGCGCGCTCATCGAGGAGATCGCCGGCGGCGAGGTTGCTCCCGGCTACGTGGATGTGTTCCCCGCGCCCAAGACCATCGACAGCATTAAGCTGCGCCTGGTCCGCGTGCATGCCATCTGCGGTGCCGACATCGAGCCTGATTTTATCGAGCGTTCGCTCACCCGCCTGGGCTGCACCGTCGAGCGCGACGGCGAGGACTTTATGGTCACCCCGCCGAGCTTCCGTCCCGACCTGCCGCGCGAGATTGACCTGATCGAGGAGGTCCTGCGCCTGTGGGGCATGGGTCGCGTCACGGCGACCATCCCGGCTGCCAAGAACCACATCGGCGGTCTGACGCGCGAGCAGAAGCTTACCCGCAAGGTCGGCGAGATCCTGCGCGCCTGCGGCCTCAACGAGACCACGACCTTTGGCTTTGCCGCTCCGGGCGACCTGGAGAAGATCGGCATGTCCACCGAGGGCCGCGGCTGCCCCGTGGTGCTCATGAACCCGCTGGTGGCCGAGCAGACCGAGATGCGCCGCTCGCTGCTGCCGGGCCTGCTGCAGTCTGTGGCCTATAACGAGGCCCACGGCACGCCCAACGTGCACCTGTACGAGGTCGGTAGCCTGTTCCACGGCCGCGAGAACGCCAGCCTGCCCAAGGAGACCAAGTCCGTGGCGGGCGTGCTCTCGGGTCAGTGGAGCGAGCAGTCTTGGAGCATGAAGTACCGCAAGCTGCGTTTCTTCTTTGGCAAGGGCATCGTTGAGGAGCTGCTTGCCCAGCTGCGCATCGAGAAGGTTCGCTTCCGTCCCGTCGAGGGCGAGAGCTATGCCTTCCTGCAACCGGGTCGTGCTGCCGAGGTACTCTCGGGCGGTACCGTGCTGGGCTGGGTTGGCGAGATCCACCCCGAGGCGCGCGAGACTATGGGCATTGACGAGGTCGTCGTTGCCTTTGAGCTCGACCTGGACAAGCTGATCAAGGGCGCCCGCAACCAGGAGAACTACCGTGAGTTCTCGCAGTACCCGGCCGTTGAGCACGACCTTGCTATCGTAGTCGACAACACTGTGACCTGCGAGGATCTTGAGCGTCGTATTACGAGTGCCGGCGGCAAGCTGCTCGAGGGCGTGCGCCTGTTCGATGTCTACCGCGATCCCATCCGTATCGGTGCGGGCAAGAAGTCCATGGCCTTTGCGCTTACGTATCGCTCCGACGACCATACGCTCACCAGCGAAGAGGTCGAAAAAGCGCACCAGAAGATCGTCACCAAGGTGTGCAAGGGCGTAAACGGCGAGGTCCGCGGCTAGGTCCTGCGCTGGGGTATGGGTCAGCGGTGGCTGCTGCCGAGTCCTACGTGACTGCTGTTTTCGGTATAAGGCACCGTTGAGCCTGCATATATGACACGCGCATTACATAACGGCGTGCTGCTTTGTCGGCAGTGCGCCGTTTTGCTATGATAGCTCGCGGCGTGTTACGAATCTGACATTACGTAACACTGGAAAGGTGATTCAAGCGGCGTTGCAATTCCGTGCGCCGATAACCGGGAGGCGTACATGCACATTCCAGATAATTATCTGTCCCCGCAGACCGATGCCGTCATGGCGGTGGCGATGGTGCCCGTCTGGGCTCACTGTATCAAGAAGGTGCGCGCCACGCTCGATCGCGAGCACATGGCTTTCCTGGGCATCTGCGCCGCATTTTCCTTCTTGCTTATGATGTTCAACGTGCCGCTGCCCGGCGGCACCACTGGCCACGCCGTTGGTGGCGCACTCATCGCGCTGCTGCTGGGCCCCGAGGCCGCGGCTATCGCGGTTTCGGTCGCGCTGGCGCTGCAAGCGCTGCTGTTTGGCGACGGCGGCATCCTGTCCTTTGGCGCTAACTGCTTTAACATGGCCTTCGTGTTGCCGTTTGCCGCAGCCATCGTGTTCCGCGCGCTTAACAGCCGTTTGCACGACAAGAGCTGGGGCACCTCGGTTTCGGCCATCGTAAGCGGCTGGGTCGGCCTGTGCCTGGCGGCCCTGTGCGCAGCAATCGAGTTTGGTATTCAGCCGATGCTTTTCACGAATGCTTCGGGCGCTCCGCTGTACTGCCCCTTCCCGCTGTCCATTGCCATTCCGGCCATGATGATCCCGCATATGTTGGTAGCCGGCGTGGTCGAGGGCGTGGCGACTGCCGCGATCTACGGCTTTATCAAGAAGACGGCGCCGAGCGTTATCGTCGGCCCCGAAGCCGCCGATGGACAGCTTGCTGCCGAGGGCGCTGCTGCAAAGAAGACCTCGCTGGTCCCCACGCTCATCTTGGTTGCCGTGCTTGTCGTGGCCACGCCGCTGGGCCTGCTGGCCACGGGTGACGCCTGGGGTGAGTGGGACGCCGAGGGCGCCGCGACCGCCGTTCAGGAGGCTGGCGACGACAGCCTGCAGGCTTCGGTCGGTCTCGACACCCCGACCTTTGCCGACGCTCTGCCTACGGGTGATTACCTGCAGGCCTATTCCGAGGAGCAGGGTCTCGGCTTTGCCGGTCAGGCTGCCATGTATATCCTGTCCGGCGTGATTGGCGTGGCGGTGCTCACCATCGCATTCCGTCTGATCTCGCTGACGGTCAAGGAAAGCGGAGCCCATGGCGATGGTCGAGCTGCCTAGCTGGCTTGCGGCCGAGGAGCGATACGAGCCCACGGGCGCTCGTCATCGCGTGATGCAAAAGAACGTCCTGCACCTGGCGAGCCTGCTTGAGCGGGTTCGCCTGGGTGGAGGCGCGCACGAGGGCGGGTCGATGGTCGACCGCGCCCTTTCTTGCGTTTCGGCTCCGGTGCGCCTGGTGGGGATATTCGTTTGCGTCCTGTGCGTGTGCCTGACACAAAGCCCGCTGTACCTCATGTTGATGGCGGCCATTGCGCTGGTGCTCGTTGCCGTGCGTCCCATACGCGGGCTGCGCGCGACCTTTGTGCCGGCGCTTGGCGCCGCGGGGCTCGCAGTGGTTTTGGCGCTGCCTGCCCTGCTGCTGGGTGCTTCCGCTACGGGCGCCATGCTCAAGATTGCGCTCAAGACCTTCATTAATGTGTCGCTGGTGCTGGGCGTTTCGTGGACCCTCACGTGGAGCCGCATGTCGGCGGCGCTCAAGATGCTGCATCTACCCGACGAAGTTATCTTTACGTTTGATATGGCGCTCAAGCACATCGAGGTGCTGGGTCGTACGGCGCACGATCTGTGCGAATCGGTCATGCTGCGCAGCGTTGGCCGTGCGCCCGAGGGATTTTCGCGTACCGATTCGATCGCGGGTATCATGGGCATGACCTTTATCAAGGCGATGAAATGCAGCCGCGCGATGGACGAGGCTATGCTTTGCCGCGGCTTTGCCGGTGCGTATCCGGCTCCCGCGCGCGCCAGGTTTGGCTGGCGCGATGCGGCCTATGCGGCCGGCGTGGCGCTGCTGACAGTGTTGTGCGCCGTGCTGTAGGCGCTGCTGGTTCCGACTGGGGATGCAAATGGGGAAGGGCGACGTTTTGACGATCGATATGAATAGTGCGGCGGGCACGAACGGTGTGGGCGGCGCCGAGGTCGTTCCGCTCATCGAGCTGCGCGACGTGGTGTTCTCCTATGCGGGGCATACGGTTGTCGATGGCGTGTCGCTGCAGGTCGATCGTGGTGAACTCGTTGCCCTGCTCGGTCCCAACGGCTGCGGCAAGACGACGATTATGCGTCTTATTAACGGCCTTGAACTCGCGGACGCAGGGGCATACCTGTTTGACGGGCACGTGGTCGATGCGGCGTATCTGAAGGATTCTGCTGCTGCTCAGAAGTTCCACCAGCGCGTGGGCTTCGTGTTCCAAAACGCCGATGCCCAGCTGTTCTGCGCCACGGTGGGCGAGGAAGTTGCTTTTGGTCCCGCGCAGATGGGGCTGCCGGCAGACGAGCTCGAGCGCCGCGTGCGCGATGCCATGGGGCTGTTCCAGGTTGCCGACCTTGCCGACGCCTCTCCCTATCAGCTCTCGGGCGGGCAAAAGAAGCGTGTGGCGCTGGCGGCAGTTGTATCGATGAATCCCGATATCCTAGTGCTCGATGAGCCCACCAATGGGCTCGACGAGGATTCATGCGACATCGTGGTCAACTTCTTGCTGGCCTACGTCGCGGCGGGTAAGACGGTCTTGATGAGCACGCATCACCAGGATTTGGTGCGACGCCTGGGTGCCCGTGCAATCTATATCGATCGATATCACCATGTGGTCGAGGCGCCTTCGCCGTCGTATGGAACCGAAAGCGGTACTACGGACTAGTTGCTGCGTAGAGCGTGCGTAGCCGCCCGCGCGGCTTTGCCGTGATGGTATAGTTATCCAGGTTTTTTATGGGGGTGGCTATGCCAAGTTGGAACATTCATATCGCTCAGACGGAGCGTTTGCTGGAGCGCACCGGTGCACTTGCCAATAGCGTGCGCGACCGCAATGCCTTTTTGTTTGGCTGCGTGGTTCCGGATATCTTCGTGGGCTATATGGTCCCTGGCATCGCCGATCCCATCCCGTACCGCATTACGCACTTTGCAAAGCCCGAGCCTATCCCTAAGCCTCGTGAGCATGAGTTCTGGGATACCTATGTGGCACCGTTGCTTAAAAGTTCGCCCACCGGTGCGCCAGCCGCGGCTACCTCGATTGTCGAGGAGCGCGAGCGACTGAATCGCGTGCACTATCCCCAGCGCTACAGGGATGCCGAGCCGGTTGTCGGTCCCGGCGCTCGTGAGTTCTCGCTTGCGTCCGAGGACGTGGCGCAGTCGTTGCTCGATTTGACATTGGGTGTCTGGTCGCATCTGGTGGCCGATACCGTATGGAATACGCGCGTGAATCAGTACCTGGAGGCGCACGGCGGCAAGCCGTGCGAGGAGTTCCGCATTAAAAAGCAAGGCGACTTTGACTGGTTTGGCAAGACGCTCGGCATTGTTTCGATTCCGCGTGCGACCGATCGCCTGTATACTGCGGCGACGCGTTTTGGGCAGTATCCCATCCATAAGGAGTATGTGCTCAAGACCATCGGCGTTATGCACGAGATCGTGCGCGAAAACCCCGGCGAGCCCGACCATCCGCCATACCGCCTGCTGACCGAGAAATTCTTCGACGCAACGTTTACCGAGGTCATCGAGCTGACCGAGGCGGGCTTTGCGGCTCGCGTTGCCGCTTCGGACGTCCCCGCAGTCCCTCTGATCGCTAGCTGCTAGCCGGCCGGCTTGGCAGTGAATAGCTCACCCCAATTGATCAACAGCTTCCGTCGCATGGCGTAAACACGGCAAACGAGCTGCACATCTCATAGCATGCCATAAGCAGTTGGTTGCGTGTCATGCCATACAGTAGACATCGGCGCACGGAAAAAGGGGCCCGGAAGGCAATGCCTTCCGGGCCCCTTTGCAATGCAAATTTGCTTGCAAGTACGATTTAGCGCACCTGAGCGACGTAAGCGACGTTGGTCGAGGAGACCTTATCCTCGAGCTGGACGCTCATGCGGGGATCGCCAGCGGTAGCGACGGTCAGATCGCCGGCCTTGACGTAGCCGAGCTCCTTAGCGGTCTCGATCGCCTTGACGATCGTGCCGTTGACGGTGCCCTGGGTAATCTCGGCCTGGTGCGGGATAACGCCCCAGTACATAATCATCTGCTGGACGGCCCACTCGTGGCGGGAGAACGCGCAGATCGGCATGTTGGGACGGAAGTGCGAGATCAGGCGAGCGGTACGACCGGTGGTCGTCGGCACGGTGATGCACTTGGCGCCAACGGTGGTAGCCATGTTCACAGCGGACATACCCACAACGTTGTTGACGACGCGGGTGCCGTGAGCGTCAGCCGGAACCTCGAGCGGAGCGTGAGCCGGGAGGTACTTCTCAGTCTCGAGAGCAATGCTGGCCTGCATCTTGACGGCCTCGACCGGGTACTTACCGGCAGCGGACTCGCCAGAGAGCATAACGGCGTCGGTGCCGTCGTAGATGGCGTTAGCAACGTCGGCAACCTCGGCGCGCGTCGGGCGCGGGTTCTGCTGCATGGAGTCGAGCATCTGCGTAGCGGTGATAACGGGCTTGTAGGCCGCGTTGCACTTGGCGATGATCTCCTTCTGGATGTGCGGAACGAGCTCGGGCTTGATCTCGATGCCCAGGTCGCCACGGGCGACCATGATGCCGTCGGAAGCCTCGAGGATCTCGTCGAAGTTCTCGACGCCCAGGGCGCACTCGATCTTCGGGAAGATCGTCACGTGCTCGCCACCGTTCTCGCGGCAAAGCTCGCGGATGCCGCGGACGGACTCGCCGTCACGGATGAAGGAAGCGGCGATGTAGTCGATGTTCTCGGTCAGGCCAAAGAGGATGTCCTGACGATCGCGCTCGGTGATAGCGGGCAACGAGATGTTGACGTTGGGCATGTTGACGCCCTTGCGCTCGCCGATCAGGCCGTCGTTCTTGACGACACAGGTCATGTCCTGGCCGTCGACGGACTCGACCTCGAGGGCAACCAGGCCGTCGTCGATCAGGATAAGGGAGCCCTTCTCGACCTCGGAGGGCAGAGCCAGGTAGTCGAGGGAGATGTGCTCAGAGGTGCCGTGGAAATCCTCGGACGTGGGCTGAGCGGTGACGACAATCTTGTCGCCGGTCTTGACGGCGACCTTCTTGCCGTCGACCAGAAGGCCGGTGCGGACCTCGGGGCCCTTGGTGTCGAGCAGGATGCCGACGGGCAGACCGAGCTCCTTGGAAATACGACGGACGCGCTCGATGCGACCGTGGTGCTCGTCGTAGGATCCGTGCGAGAAGTTAAAACGGGCGACGTTCATGCCCGCCTTGATCATCTCGCGGATGGTCTCGTCGCTATCGCAGGCGGGACCCATGGTGCATACAATCTTGGTGCGCTTGTACATTCAGACCTCCATCTGACATCGTCTTGCGCTGATAGATAAACCATAAGAAATAAAACTGAGATGATTATAACGAAATGCCGACCGAATACCCCCAAAAATCGACCGTATGCCGAATTAGAAGTTCATTTTTTGCGGTAAAAACGGTATATGAAAAATCTTTACCAACCGTTCTGACCGCTGCTATCTGGGCGATATTTCAGTTTGACGATGCGCCGAAGAAAAAACGTTTTATCAATGTTGAGCATCACACGGTCTGCATCGTTGCACTCGAGCCGTGTTTCCAATTGGAATGTTTTGGCTAGACGCGCCGCTTTGGGGTACCATAGCTCCATTATCAACTGCCGCTCAGCACGGCAGCCTTGATGAGCCCTTGCCCTTCTCCTGGGAATTATGATCGGGCATCAATCTGCTGAGTGGCCCGAATCCCAGGAGGGGACTCTATATGCAAAAGGAATACCTGTCCGCCGCGGCGGAGGTACTCAGCGACCAAGGTGTCGATGAGTACCTCGGCCTGAGCAACGACGAGGCGTCGTCGCGCCTCGCCAAGACAGGCCCTAACAAGCTCGAGGAAGCCGAGAAGACACCGTTGTGGAAGCGCTTCTTTGAGCAGATGGCCGACCCCATGGTCATCATGCTGATCGTTGCCGCCGTCATCAGCGCGCTCACGGGCATGGTTAAGGGCGAGGCGGACTTTGCCGATGTCGCCATCATCATGTTCGTCGTTATCGTCAACTCGGTGCTGGGCGTGGTCCAAGAGGCTAAAAGCGAGGAGGCTCTCGAGGCCCTGCAGGAGATGAGCGCGGCGCAGTCCAAGGTGCTGCGCGACGGCAAGCTCGTGCACCTGCCGAGCGCCGAGCTCGTGCCCGGCGATGTGATCATGCTCGAGGCGGGCGACTCCGTCCCGGCCGACTGCCGCGTGCTCGAGAGCGCCACGATGAAGATCGAGGAGGCCGCCCTTACCGGCGAGTCCGTGCCCGTCGAGAAGCATTCCAACGTGATTGAGCTCGCCGCCGGCACCGACGACGTGCCGCTCGGCGACCGCAAGAACATGTGCTACATGGGTTCCACCGTGGTATACGGCCGCGGCCGCGCCGTCGTGGTCGGCACCGGCATGAACACCGAGATGGGTAAGATCGCCGGCGCCCTGGCCGAGGCCAAGGAAGAGCTCACGCCGCTGCAGGTGAAGCTTGCCGAGCTCAGCCGCATCCTCACCATCATGGTTATCGTCATCTGCGTCGTTATCTTTGGCGTCGATATCATCCGCCACGGCGTGGGCAACGTTCTTACCGACCCGACCGCCCTGCTCGATACCTTTATGGTCGCCGTCTCGCTCGCCGTCGCTGCCATCCCCGAGGGCCTGGTCGCCGTCGTGACCATCGTGCTGTCGCTTGGCGTGACCAAGATGGCCAAGCGCCAGGCAATCATCCGCAAGCTTTCCGCCGTCGAGACCCTTGGCTGCACACAGACCATCTGCTCCGACAAGACCGGTACCCTCACCCAGAACAAGATGACCGTCGTCAAGCACGAGCTCGCTGCGCCTAAGGAGAAGTTCCTGGCCGGCATGGCGCTGTGCTCCGACGCCCAGTGGGACGAGGAACTGGGCGAGGCTGTGGGTGAGCCGACCGAGTGCGCGCTCGTCAACGATGCCGGCAAGGCGGGGCTCACTGGCCTGACTGCCGAGCATCCGCGCGTGGGCGAGGCCCCGTTTGACTCGGGCCGCAAGATGATGTCCGTGGTCGTCGAGACCCTGGACGGCGAGTACGAGCAGTACACCAAGGGCGCGCCCGACGTGGTGATCGGCCTGTGTACCCATATCTACGAGGGCGACAAGGTCGTCCCCCTGACCGAGGAGCGTCGTGCCGAGCTCGTGGCCGCCAACAAGGCCATGGCCGACGAGGCCCTGCGCGTGCTGGCGCTGGCGAGCCGCACCTACACCGAGGTCCCGGCCGACTGCAGCCCCGCCGCGCTCGAGCATGACCTGGTCTTCTGCGGCCTGTCCGGCATGATTGACCCGGTCCGCCCCGAGGTCGCCGACGCCATCCGCGAGGCGCACGACGCCGGTATCCGCACCGTCATGATTACGGGCGACCACATCGACACCGCCGTGGCCATCGCCAAGCAGCTGGGCATCGTCACCGATCGCAGCCAGGCCATCACCGGTGCCGACCTCGATCGCATGAGCGACGAGGAGCTCGACGCGCACATCGAGGACTACGGCGTGTACGCCCGCGTCCAGCCCGAGCATAAGACACGCATCGTCGAGGCTTGGAAGTCGCGCGACCAGATCGTGGCCATGACGGGCGACGGCGTCAACGACGCCCCGTCCATCAAGCGCGCCGACATCGGCGTGGGCATGGGCATCACCGGTACCGATGTCACCAAGAACGTTGCCGACATGGTGCTTGCCGACGACAACTTCGCCACCATCATCGGTGCTTGCGAAGAGGGTCGCCGCATCTACGACAACATCCGCAAGGTCATCCAGTTCCTGCTTTCGGCCAACCTTGCCGAGGTATTCTCGGTGTTTATCGCCACGCTCATCGGCTTTACCATCTTCCAGCCGGTGCAGCTGCTGTGGGTGAACCTGGTCACCGACTGCTTCCCCGCGCTCGCGCTGGGCATGGAGGATGCCGAGGGCGACATCATGAAGCGCAAGCCGCGCAACGCCAAGGACGGCGTCTTTGCCGGACATATGGGTCTGGACTGCGTGGTCCAGGGCCTGATCATCACCGTGCTGGTGCTGGCGAGCTTCTTTG
Source organism: Collinsella sp. (assembly GCA_036301625.1). Classification (GTDB taxonomy): domain Bacteria; phylum Actinomycetota; class Coriobacteriia; order Coriobacteriales; family Coriobacteriaceae; genus Collinsella. Next base: position 21,929 of record JAXJEC010000049.1, read on the forward strand.
TGGGCGTGTACTTTGACATGGGCTACATCCACATCGCCGATATGATCGCCGGCAATGCCGACGAGGAAGGCGTGATGATGGCGTTCATCACGCTCAACATGGTCGAGATATTCCACTGCTTCAATATGCGCAGCCGTCGTGCGTCGCTGTTCACCATGAAGAAGCAGAACAAGTGGCTGTGGGCTTCTGCCGCGCTGGCACTGGTGCTGACGGTGATCGTGACCGTGCAGCCGACGCTTGCCGAGATGTTCTTTGGCCCTGTGACGCTTGAGCTCAAGGGCGTTCTTGCCGCGCTGGGTCTGGCCTTCCTGATCATCCCGTTGATGGAGATCTACAAGGCGATCATGCGCGCGGTGGAGAAGGAGTAGGTCGAAAGGCCATCCTTCCCACCGGCCCGACCGCCTGCGGGGTTTCTTCTTCGCTGGTCCTCGCGCTTTGCGCTGCGGGATCGCTCAGAAGAAACCCCTCCCGGCGGGCGGGCCTTCGGATAACCTCTCGGGACCATGAGCTGAGGGAAAGTATGTGAGTCGGTCGAGCGTTTGCTCGACCGGCTCTTTTTGATTTAGGGCTTTGCCCGGCCAGCTCTTTTTGATTTAAAATACCTGCTCAGTTGTGATTTATGGTGCTGGGAGGCGCTTGTGGGCAAGGCTAAGGCTAAGGCGAAGAAAAAGACGACGGGGGCGCGGGCTAAGCGTGATCGTCGTCGGAAGCTCGCGACCGAGGCTCCCGTATCTGCCGAGGAGCTGCTGGCAAGCGTGCCGGGGCTTGACGCGCTGCAGGACGTTCCGGCGTTTGATGACCTGCCGGTCGATGAAGCCCAGCAGACTGCCTTTGATGATTTCTGCGCACATGCTGAGGAGCCCGAGCAGATGCAGCTTGGCGCCGTGGTGCGCTTAGATCGCGGGTTTCCGCTGGTGGTGACGGCCGACGATACCTTTCGTGCCGAGCATGCCGTGGGGTTTGCCAAGTCGCGCGGCGAGGACGAGGTGCTGCTGCCCGCCGTGGGCGACCGTGTGGCGGTGCGCCGCGCTCCCGGGCACGATATGGGCGTGATTGAGTGCGTTCTGCCGCGCCGTACGAGCTTTGAGCGTTGGCGCGGCCGTGCCCGCGGAGAGCGTCAGGTGCTCTGCTCCAACGTGGATAGCGTGCTAATCGTGCAGGCGCTCGGTGCCGGTGAGGTGCTGCTCGACCGCGTGGCGCGCTCGCTGGTGTTGGCGCTCGACTGCGATGCCGAGCCGGTGGTGGTGCTCACCAAAGCTGATCGCTGCGATGCCGAGGAGCTCGAGCGCGATCTGGACCGCGTGCGCCGCCTGGTGGGTCCGGACGTGCGCGTGATCGTGACGTCCTCTGCCGAGGGCCGCGGCCTGGACGAGGTCCGTATCTGCGTGCCTGCCGGGAGCTGCGCCATGATTCTGGGCGAGTCGGGTGCCGGCAAGTCGACGCTGCTCAATGCACTGCTGGGCCACGATACATTGGCGACCGGCGGTGTGCGCGAACGCGACGACCAGGGCCGTCACACTACCGTCGCGCGCGTGATGGTAGCGCTGCCGGGCGACGCCGGCGTGATCGCTGATGCCCCGGGCCTGCGCAGCCTACCGCTCGTGGGTCACGAGCGGGGTCTGGCGCGCGCTTTCCCCGAGATTGTCGAGGCATCGCGCGCGTGCCGGTTTGGCGACTGCACGCATACCCACGAACCGGGCTGCGCCGTTCGCGAGGCCGAGGACGCCGGGCAGATCGACAGCCTGCGTTTGGAAACGTTCCAAAGCCTGGCGTCATCCATGCGCGTGAGTGCTCAAATGCTCGATCCCGATGTCCATCTGTAATTGATTTTTTCTATGACAGCCGTCTCCCAACTGTTCGGGAGACGGCTTTTTTGCTGCGGAAAAGTCTCGAAACATGCAGTTTGCTGACGTGCTGACCAAAACCTTGCCACGAGATTGACGGGCTGGTCAGCTTTTGGTCAGCGATTGGTTTGACATCGAAAACCAAGATCGCGATTGCGCCGCTTTGCACTCTGACCGCTCAGACAATGGTGGTACGGGCATTCGCCCGGCACTGCCATGAGAGGAGCGGCCGTGAACAAGAGCAAACGCATCGCCATCAGTCTGGTCGCGGGCGTGCTCGCTGCTCTGCTCTGCATGGTTTACGGCTCGTCGATCCGCTCGCAAGCCGAACAGGTCCAGGCTGAGACCTTGGCCAAGTACGGTGGCGATCGCGTCGAGGTATGCGTCGCGGCGCGCGATATCGATGTGGGCGAGACCCTCGATGAGACCAATGTCATAACCCAGGAATGGCTGACGAGCCTGTTGCCGCGTGACGCGGCGACCGAGCTGCGCCAGGTGCGCGGCGACGTGACGACTTCGCGTATTCCCAAAAACGCCGTGATCTGCAATGTCTACACCAAGGCCGAGAGTCACAAGCTCGAGGTGCCTAAGGGCAAGGTCGCCGTTTCGGTGGCGGTCGATGCCGAGCACTCGGTCGGCGGTGCTACGGGCGTGGGCAGCTACGTGGATGTGTATGTGCAAAAAGACGGCGTAACCGATCGGTTGTGCGGCGCGTGCGTGATCGATACCAGTGAAGATTCCGGTGCCACGCGCGAGGGCAAGATCGAATGGGTGACGCTGGCGGCTGACCCCGAAGACGTCAAGGAACTGCTGGGGGCATCGGGCAAGGGAACGGTCAGCTTGACGATTCCCTCCACGGCGCGCGGCAAAAAGAGCGGAGGCGACGAGTGATGAAGGCGATCTGGCTTGCGTGCTGCGCGTGCGGCGATTACGGGCTGTTGCAGCGGGAAGTCGAGGGCCGTGATACGGGTGCACAGGTGCTTCGCGTGGGTGACCTGGACGGGCTGGTTTCCATGGCGCGGGCGTTTCCGTCGCGCCGCGGGGCTGCCATCATCGCGGCGTCTCTGTTTGATACCGAAGATGTGCGCAAGACTGTTGCGCGCCTGACGGCCGAAGGCCGCGTGAGTCGCGTGGTCGTGTTGATAGAAGCACTCGATCCATCGGATATCGAGGGGCTGTTTCGCGCAGGGGCGACCGAGGTCATCGCTGCGCACAGCATATGCGGCAACGGGCGCGCGGGCGAGGGAGCGGTTGATTCCGATCGGTGCATGACGATTGAGCCCGATGCTTTTGTTGATAGGGAACCCGGGGCGCCTCGCGCTACAAGAGGCCCGCGTGTTGATGATTATGGAAAAGCGGAAGCCGAGCATGGTCGGCGCCCCCGGAACCCCCTTGTATACGATGACGCTGGAGAGCCGGCGCAGCATGCTGGCGACTCCCCGGCTGTAGATATGGGATACGTGCACGGCGTGAATCTGGCGGATGAACTCGACGAAGTTGAGGGCTTTGCCGGGTGCGGCGAGTTGTCGCTGATGCAGCATGAGCAGATTGCACAGAACGAGCCTGCCTCGCAGACCGAACAAGCTGCCATGCCGGCTTGGACGCAGCGTGTGGTTGCGGCGGGGGAGACGGGGACGCTGTCACCGACGCCCGCCCCGCCGCCTCCGATGCCGCCGGCAGACGCTGCCGCTCCGCAGCATCGAGCTCCGGTCATCTGCGCCATTTCGGGTTCGGGCGGTTGCGGCAAGTCGACGATCATTGCCACCATGGCACACACATCGTCGCTGTTGGGCTTGCGTGCCGCCGTGCTCGACCTGGACCTGATGTTTGGAAACCTTTACGACTTGTTAGGCGTCGATGCTCCGCGCGATATGGCGGCACTTATCGAGCCGTCGGTGGCGGGCGCGCTTGCCGAGCCGGATATCGTGGCCGCATCGATGCGCGTGGCGCCGGGCGTTACGCTCTGGGGTCCCGTCGCGGCGCCCGAGCAAGCCGAGCTCATGGCATGTCCGGTGGAGCTACTGCTTGATGTTCTGCGTCGCGAATCCGACGTGGTCTTTATCGATACCTCGGTCTTTTGGGGCGACGCCGTGGCGGCTGCGGTGGCGGCGAGCGACCGTTGCCTGATCGTTGGCGATGCTGCGGTGTCGTCCGCGACATCGGCGTCGCGCGTCATTGAACTGGCAAGTCGAGTAGGTGTGCCGCGCACGCGCATGAGCGCCGTGTTCAACCGGTTCGGTGCGCGCGGGGCAGACGAGGACGTCGCCATGCGCTTTGAGATTGCCTGTGCGTTGAGCTCCAAGATTCGTATCGCCGATGGCGGGCAGGATCTCGCCGCGCTCATGGCGTTTGGGCGCGCTGATGAGGCAGTGGGGCAGACCAGCGCTTTTGCGACCAGCGTGCGCGAGGCCACGCGCGAGATACTCGTGGAACTGGGGTGCGCCGTCGGCCCTTGGAGCGATATGGTCGCCGACCGTGCAACGCGCACCGAACGCCCGCGTATCCGCCTTCCCTGGTCGCGCGAGGGTGATCAGCGATGAGCCTGCAAACGAGGATTAAGGCTGCCGGCGCTGCAGCGGGGGCAGCGCCTGTAGATGCGGGGCGTCGCCGCGCGGTGAAACGACGCACCAAGCGCGCCGTGATGGACCGCATGGGTTACGACGAAGTGGCGCGTATCAGCGCCTATATCGACCCGGCACTTGCCCGCTCGGAATTGCGTCCCGCGGTGGAGGCGGCGCTCAATGTTGAGGAGCCGACCGATCTCGCGACGCCCGAGCGCGAGACCATCATCGACGAGATTTTGGATGACGTGGTGGGCTTGGGGCCGTTGCAGCCGCTCATCGAGGACGACACCGTTACCGAAATCATGATCAACGGCTGCCGCTCGGCTTTCTTTGAACGCGGCGGCGTCTTGTACCCCATCGAGCATGCGTTTGAGGATGATGAGCAGATCCGTGTGCTTATCGACCGCATCATCTCGCCACTTGGCCGCCGCATCGACGAGCGCAGTCCCATCGTCAACGCCCGCCTCAAAACGGGCTATCGCGTCAACGCGGTGATTCCGCCTGTGGCGATTGACGGACCGATTCTCACCATCCGAAAGTTCTCGGACCGCATCTGCTCGCTGGACGAGCTTGTGGGGCTGGGGTCGCTGCCGCTTTGGTATGCGCAGCTGCTGTCGTGCGCGGTGTCGCTGCGACAGGACCTGGCGGTTGCGGGAGGCACGGGATCTGGTAAGACCACCCTGCTCAACGCGTTGTCATGCGAGATTTCCACCGGCGAGCGCATCGTGACGATCGAGGACTCTGCCGAGCTCAAGTTTGCGCATCATCCGCACGTGGTGCGTCTAGAGGCGCGCGAGGCTTCAATTGAGGGCGAGGGCGCGGTGACGATCCGCGACCTGGTGACCAATGCCCTGCGCATGCGCCCCGACCGCATCGTGGTGGGCGAGGTGCGCGGTGCGGAGTGCTGCGACATGTTGCAGGCCATGAACACGGGCCACGACGGGTCGCTCACCACACTTCATGCGGGCTCAGAACAGGAGACCGTGGTGCGTCTGACGTTGCTTGCACGTTATGGCATCGATCTGCCGAGCGAGCTCATCGAGGAGCAGATTGCCATGGCGCTCGACGGCATCGTGATGTCTGAGCGCCACGCCGATGGCAGGCGTTTCGTCTCCTCGTATTCGGGAGTGCGTCGCGCCGCGTCGGGCGGCGTAGAGCTCGAGCGCTATGTGACTTTCGATGCCGCCGAGCGCACCTGGACGCTTGACCGCGAGCCGCCGTTTATCGCAGAAGGCCTGCGGTCGGGGACGCTCACACAAGAGGAGGTGGACGAATGGAGGTCGCTGTGCCCCTCGTCGTAGGGGGTTTGGCAGGGTTTTCTGTTGCGACGGCGTGCGGGGCGGAACCTCGTGTGCCGCAGGTGCCGCCGGCGGAGCTGGCGCGTCAGGCGCTCGAGACGGTGGCAGAGAGGCTGCCGCGTGAGCTGGTGGAAAACGATCTGCTGAAAAAGATCGCCCGTTCGTGGACATCGCTGGCTCCGGCGCATCGCCTTGGCCTCGTGATCGAAGATGCTTCGGGGCGTTTGGCGTTTCTACTGCTATCGAGCGGTGTCTGCTGCGTTTTACTAACGATGGTGTCGTTATCGCCCCTCGGGTTTGCCTTGGGACTTGTTGCTCCGATTGCCGCTGGCGCCGCTCGGGATGGCTTTGAGAGCCGGCGCGAGCAACACGATGCAGAAGAGGCCATGCCCGAGGCGTTTACCGCACTTTCCATGTCGCTTGCCTCGGGACATTCGCTGGCCCAGGGCATGCGCTTTGTGGGCGCTCATGCGCAAGAACCGGTGCATACCGAGTTTTTGCGGGTGGCGGCGGCGATCGATTGCGGTATCTCGGCGACCGACGCGCTCGATGACTTGCTCGTGCGCATCGACGCTCCCGGCCTTTCGCTTGTGACCTTGGCGCTTAAGGTGTCTCAGCGCACCGGTGCTCCGCTTGCCGACTTACTGTCCGAGGCGTCGAGCATGGTGGGGGAGCGCATTGAGCTCAAGCGCCGCCTGGATGTCAAGACGTCGCAGGCTCGCATGTCTGCGCATATGGTCGCGGCGATGCCGGCGGGCATGTGCGCGGTGTTGGCGCTGCTTTCGGCAGATTTTCGTCGCGGTCTCGCGACGCCTGCCGGCGTGGGCGCTGTGGTGCTGGGTCTTGCCCTCAATGCCGTTGCCCTGGTGGTTATCCGACGCATTATGCGGGTGGAGCTATGAACGCCCCGGTTGCAGTTGCGGCTTGCCTGTGCGCCCTGAGTGTATTTGTCGCGACGGGTTTGGATCGGGCGGATGCACGCAAGATCGCAGGGGCCTGCAAGCGCGAGGCGGTGCTGGTCGCTGCCGCGGGTCGCTCAGTGGTCGATGCCCTGACCGCGCGAGTGAAGGGCGCGGTTGGAGTGGGTGGCCCGGCGCGAGTGCCGCTCGGCGAAGTGTCCGAGATGATCGATGTTGTGCGCTTGGGTCTTTCGGCCGGTCTTTCGTTTGATGCGGCGCTTGAGATTTTCTGCGCCAACCGCCGGTCAGTGCTGGCTCTTTGCCTTGAGCGGGCCTGCATGGCGTGGCAGGTGGGCGTGGGCACGCGTGAGGACGAGTTGTTGGCCGCCGCGCGCGACCTGGACGTGCGAGCGCTCGAGACCTTTGCCATCACGGTGGGGCAGGCGCTCGCCCTGGGTGCCCCACTTGCCGAGACGCTGGCCGCTCAAAGTCGCGAGATCCGTGCGGCTCATCGCGCTGCGGTCGAGCGCGAGATCGAGCGTGCGCCCGTCAAGCTGCTGATTCCCACCGGCACGCTCATCTTGCCGGCGTTGCTTCTGTCCATATTGGGCCCGCTGCTGGGAGCAGGCGGGATGATGTAGGGAGGAATACATGAACACGATGGTCGAAGTTGCTGACAAGGCTTGGAACTGGGCTTTTTGCCGGGCGATCCGCGCTCGCCAGCATGCCAAGGAGCTGTTGCGGGAGGAGAGCGCGCAGGGTACCACCGAGTACGCCATTTTGGTGGGCGTGCTTGTGGTGATCGCGATTATTGCCATCGTTGCATTTAAAGGCAAGGTCCAAGATCTATGGAACGCTATCAGCGAGGGCATCAACAGCCTGTAGAGGGCGAGCGCCCCATCGGGGTGCTGCTGGTGTTTGCTTGCCTGACCGTGGCGATAGCGGCGGTGCTTTGGGGGCTTAACGCCGCGCAGCAGCAGCGTCCTGGGGCCGCCTTCGATTCGGGCTCAGATTCGGCGGTGGTGTCTCAAAAAGATGAGATGCGAGATGCGGACGATTCGGATGTCGCTGTCACGGCGCAAACCTTTCTGCGGACGCTCGACAAGCGGTCTGGCACTGCGACGGATTCGCCTGAGGACAACGCGATTGCGGTCCGGCTTGCATGGTCCGAGGACCGACCGATGACCGAGGCAGCGGCGGATATGTTACGCGCCTACCGCGAGGTGCCAACGGCCCAGCTCGCCCTGAGCGGCTATCTCGATATTAAGGGCAACGTATGGGGCGCCATCGTGCGCGATGGGCGCGGCTGGGTCGATATGGTGACGGTTGCCGCGGATGCTGGCGATGCTTCGTGTCGTCTGCGCGCGGTGCGCCTGGTCCCGCAAACAATAAGCTCAAAGGAGGGATCGTGAAATGCATGGCGTTCTGCGTGAAGAGGTTGCCCAAGCGACTGTGGAATACGCCATCGTCACGGTGGCGCTGCTATCGATCGTGCTGGCGATTGCGGGACTTTGGCGTGCTGGCACCGATGGACGCTTGGCGGCGCTGGTTGAGCGGGCGGCATCCCATGGCGTTGCCTCGATGTCGGTTATCGACGCCGCCGCGGGCGCTAAGGACATCGTGCTGTATTGATGTTGCGCGCGAGGACCAGGCGCAGTCTACGGTCGAGGCGGCATTCCTACTGCCGACGTTTCTGACACTCGTTCTGTTGGCACTGCAACCGGTGTGCCTGCTCTATACGCGCGCGGTCATGGAGTCTGCCGCCGCCGAGACCGCGCGGCTCATGACCACGACGTCGGCGGAGGACGATGATCTTAAGGAGTTCACTCGCCGCCGGCTTGCCGCAGTGCCCAACGTTTCGATCTTTCATGCCGGCGGGCCGTTGTCGTGGGATATCGAGCTTGGCCGGGCCGGTGCGGGTGGCGTCTCGTCCGTGTCCGTTTCCGGCGAGGTCAAGCCGTTGCCTGTGATCGGTGCGTTTGCGCAGGCTATGGGTGGTACCGCCGAGGGCGGCTACGTTGAGCTCAAAGTCGATGTCTCGTATCAATCGCGTCCCGAATGGCTGGAGGGAGATTATGATTCGTGGATTGCTGCATGGGATTAGGCGCTGCCTGTTGCGGGTGACGCAAGGGTTTGCGGCCCGCCGTCGACCAGGCGCTCTCCGCAAACGAGGCGGCTTTATGGGTCGAGCCGGTATCGACCTGTTTATCGAAGACGGTGCCTACACCACGCTCTCCTCTGCGGTGGTCATCTTGGTGGTGCTCACGCTGCTGTTTTCGTCGACGGCGGCGATATGGAGCATGTCGCGTGCCGGGGATACCCAGGTGGCGGCCGATAGCGGCGCGCTGGCGGGTGCCAACGTAGTGTCGTCCTATCACACGGCTGCCACGGTGGTTGATGCGAGCATCTTGAGTCTGGGGCTGGCGGGGTTTGCCACGATCGGGACGGGCCTGGTCGCCATCCTCATCCCGGGTGCCGAACCAGTTGCCGGCAATATGGTCGACACCGGGATTGAGATCATTAAAACGCGCAACAAGTTTGCCAAAAGCGCATCGGAAGGCTTACAGAAAATCGAGACGGCTCTGCCATATCTGATTGCCGCGCGTGCCACGCAGGCGGTGTCGGCGCAGGATACCGATAGTGTGACCTATACCGGTACGGCGCTTGCCGTGCCCAGGACATCCGAGTCTGATTTTGTTGCGCTCGAGGGTTCCGAGATCTCGACCGATGCCATTAAAGATGCGTCGGAAGATCTGGAGCGCGCGGCCGAGGAGCTACAAAAAGCATCGGAGGAGACGGCGAAGGCAAAGGAGCGTGCCTGGCTAGCGGATTGCGGTGGATCGGATAAAGGTTCGGTCGGCAGCTGTTCGTGTATGTGGGAGCGCGCGAAAAGCCTAACGGATCTCTCCGGTGTTCAAAATCCGCATTACGCTTCGAGCGTTACGTGGGAGCCTCAAGTTGCCCTTGATCGCGCGAAGGACTACTACCATTGGCGCCTGACAAATGAGAAGCCCCACGGCTCGAGTGTCGAGATGAGGGCAGAGTCTGCGGCGCGTAAGGCGTTTTATACCTATGCGAGTGCGGAGGTCGATCGGGCATATATAACCGAGAACGGAGACAGGGTTTCCTCCTATATCCCACTGTTGCCGCGCAACTCTGATGAGGTTCGGGCGACGGAGCTCTATACCGATGCGGTGTGGCCGACGAGCGTGAACGATGACAAGGCGTATCTGCATTACGGGACGACCTGCCCTAACTATAAGAAAGGGACGCCGAGCGGATTTGCTTCGGTTGCCGATTACGATGGACAGGATAAATGCAGCAAATGCCATTTTGGCGTTTCGTCGCTTGGTGCTGTTGCGGCGCCTTCAACCTCTATCGAAAACGGCTTCGAATATCACTTCGACGAGTTCAAAAAGGCCTTGGAGGAATACGTCAAATGTCGGAACAAAGAGCTTGAGCTCATGCGTCAGACCGAGGATGAGGCCGACCGTGCGAGCAATGCGTTTGACCAGGCCATTAAAACGCTTTCGGGCGAACGTCCGCGTATCGCTCCGCCCGGTCGCAACGGCGTGGCTGCCTTTGCGGTTTCGGGTGCCATCTCGAGCCCCGATGAGCTCAACTCTTCGTTTAACACGGCAGTCAGGCTTGGCGATCGCGGTGCCATCTCTGCCGCGGTGCTGGCGCCCGATGAGGCGACGGCGCAAAACAACGTGCTTTCGCGATTTTTCTCGACATTGAAGGGACGCTCGGGTGGCGTTGCCGGCGTACTCGATGGCGTCATGGATGTCTGGGGACGGCTGCTTGTGGGATACGGAGACATCCAAGGTTCGGCCGACGAACTTATGGACGAGATGATTAAGGGCCTAGGAGGGGGCAACGGCGCGTTGGGCTCCATTGCGTCGTGGCTTGGCGATACCGTTTCGGCGTCCGTGGCGGCGCTGGGCTTGGAGCCGTGCGACTTGCGCCTGCGAAAGCCGGTGCTGACCGACACCGCCAATGTCATCAAGAGCCCGGGGTCTGACATCACGGCTCTTTCTAATGCGCAGGACGAGCTACGAAGTATTCCGTTGGGCGTGACCGACCCCAAGGCGCTTTGCGAAGCGCTGGAATATCAAGTCGAGCGCACCATCAGCGGCACGACGTTCACGCTTGCGGAGATTCCGCTGCCCGGCGGCGGTTCCATCCCACTTACCGTCGATGTCACCACACTGGCGGGTGCCCTGGGCGGTGGGTCGTAATGGGCATCCGCACGCGCCTTTGCGAGGAGCGCGCCCAGGCGACGGTCGAGATGGCCGTGGTCACGCCCGTCCTGCTGGTTCTGGCGCTTATCGTGTACAACGTCATGGTCTTTGCCGGTGCGGTCGCACGCTTCGATCGCGTGGTGCCCGATATCGTGCTAGCACATGCCGTGGCGCCGAGCGGGGAGGGCGATGGCAGCTCCACCGATGCTTCCGCGACCGTTCAGGCTCAGATCCAACATGCCATGGAAGGCTATGACTTGCTGATCGAGGTCTCGAGCGAACAGGGTGCGACGACATCGGATGGCGGTTTGCTTTCGCTTTCCGGCACGTTTAGGACCTACACCTGCACCATGCGCTATGAGCCGTGGCCGAGCTCGCTCAGCATCGCCGGCGTTTCGCTGGGGGCACCGGCAAAGTTGTCACACGAGCGCGCGGTGACGGTCGATCCATGGCGTCCGGGGGTGGTCATGTGACCGCGGTCTCGTCCTACATCGCCTACGCGCGGGCACTCAATAGGCTGGGCTGGACGCCGGCCGAGTTTGCGGTGGCGGAGTCGTTTGCCGTGCGCCTGCGCGGCATGCTGGGACGGTGCCCGGTTGCCGCCAACGGTCTGCCGCTCGTCATGGCATTTCCACGCTGCTCTTCGGTCCATACGTGTTTTATGGCCTATCCCATCGACATCGCCTTCATCGATCGCGACGGCAATATCCTCGCGCGCTACGAAAACGTACGTCCCTGGCGTATGTGCTCCTGCCCCGGCGCCTGGGCCGCACTAGAGCGCCCTTCAATCATTGTTTCGACCCCTGCTCTCCAACGCGTGCCGGCTTAAGAATTGGCGATAGCGGACTTTCGTCATACGAAATTTGGTAAGATGGAGGAGAAGATGCACGGATGTTGAGATCCATCCCAACGCTAAAAAGCACCTGACGGAAAAGCAGGTGCTTAGCGCTTGGCTTGCGGTTACTGAGTGCATTCGTCGCGAGTCGAAGGACGAGCCGCCGAGATGGCTTGCGATTGGATGGCTCCCAGACGGACGAAGCGTGGAGCTTGTCGCGGTCGAGCTTGTCCGTGGGTGGCTTATCATTCATGCCTTGTCTCCAGTCCAGAAGAAATTTTGGCAGGAGATTGAACGGGCTCGGCAAAGGGGTCGATGATGGGCAAGACGTATACGGCCGCTAATGGTCAGGTTGTAACGGATGAAATGATTGACGCGTGGTGCGAGTCGTACGAGCGCGGAGAGTTTCCGGATGGCGAACACACCGTTGGTGGGATCGTGCATGGACGGCCCCCACTCTCAGGTGAGGGGACGGCAACGCTGTCGGTCAAGATTCCTCTGGGAATGAAGGAGGCCATTCGTCGACGGGCGGCTGCCGAGGGGATGACGCCAAGTGAGTTTGCCCGTGCGGCTCTGAGCGAAAAACTTCTTGCTGCCGGCTGATGCCTCTGACGTGCCGATTTAAAGAACCGAGGCTGTGCTCAAAAACTTTTTTGAAATTCTCGGTTGACCGGAACGCGTCCTTGGTTATACTAATCAAGCCTTGAAACAAGGCACACCTCAAATGGCTGGGTAGCTCAGTTGGTAGAGCAGAGGACTGAAAATCCTCGTGTCAGGGGTTCGATTCCCTTCCCCGCCACCTTGAATTGACTAGGACCTCTGCAAAGGGGTCCTTTTCTTTTATGAAGTTCCCACATGGAATCGAACCCCGTGAGGGCGCGGAGCTGAGTAAACGCGTAAGCGTTTGCCAGCGCAGCTCGCAAGGCGCGTAAGCGCCGCAGCGGTCCGTCCGCGCAGCGCGCGGACGCGATTCCCTTCCCCGCCACCTTGAATTGACTAGGACCTCTGCAAAGGGGTCCTTTTCTTTTATGTAGGGTTCTGCGGAAAATGCGCCCCATTATTGAGCGATAGAACGGGACACACTTTCCGGTGCCTGCCTCCGGCGCGCGTACACACCTCGTCGCACCATTCCGATCCCGTCTGCTCCCAGACATTCCTCCCACTTTCGCATCACTTTACAGACCGTTCGGTCGTCTGTCCGCACACGCGGGTATACTCAAAACGATACTTATCCTATGCAATACGATGCGGGTTCGACCTGCATGATCCGAAGGGGGCAGTGATGGAGAGGATACTCGGCGTTAATCTCTCTGGCTGGTTTATTCCCGAGCCTTGGGTGACCCCGTCGCTGTACGCGGCGACCGGTGCATCCAACGCAGCCGAGCTGCAGGAGGCCATGGGTACCGCCGCTTACAACGAGCGCATGCGCCGCCATTACGAGACGTTTGTGAGCGAGGATGATTTTCGCCGCATGGCGCAGATTGGCCTCAATGCCGTGCGTCTGCCGGTGCCCTGGTATGCCTTTGGCTCACAGGGGTCCGATGCGTCCTACATCTCGGTTGTCGACTACATTGACCGTGCAATTGAGTGGGCTGCCAAGTACGACATCCGCGTGCTGCTCGATCTGGCAACCGTGCCCGGTGGCCAGGGCGATTCCAACGATTCGCCCACCACGCCGGAGGCTGTCGCCGAGTGGCATTCGTCCACCAACGGCCGTCACGTCGCACTCGACGTGCTCGAGCGCTTGGCCGATCGCTATGGCGAGGCCGAGAGCCTGCTGGGCATTGAGCTGCTGGACACGCCGCAGATGAGCGTTCGCAAGAGCCTCTTCATCATGACGGATGGCATTCCGGCCCACTACCTGCGCAATTTCTATCGCGATGCCTACGAGCTCGTTCGTTCGTATATGCCCGAGGATAAGATCGTCGTCTTCTCGTCGTCGGGGCATCCCAGCGAGTGGAAGCATTTTATGCGCGGCGCCAAGTACAAGAACGTCTACATGGACCTTCACCTGTACCATTACCGCGACGAGTATGCGCTCGACATCACGAGCCCTCGCGGGCTGACGACGGCGATTTCGCGTAACAAGCGCGAGCTTAAAGAAGCGATTTCGACTGGGTTCCCCGTGCTGGTGGGCGAATGGTCGGGCGCGGCGATCTTTGCCAACTCGTCGGTTACGCCCGAGGGCCGCAATGCCTACGAGCGCGTGTTTATCGCCAACCAGCTGGCTTCGTTTGCGCCGGCTGCCGGTTGGTTCTTCCAAACGTGGAAGACCGAGAAGCGCATTGCAGCATGGGACGCCCGCGCGGCGCTCGGTACGCTCGAGCGCGGCATGATTGAATAGGTTGATATGACGCAAAACAGCGCCCATACGGGCAAACTCTATGTGGTCGGCACGCCCATCGGCAACCTGGGCGACCTGTCCCCGCGCGTTGGTGAGGCTTTTGCCGCCGCCGATGCCATCTGCTGCGAAGACACGCGTGTGACGTCAAAGCTGCTGATGCACCTGGGCATTTCCAAGCCGCTTGTCCGTTGCGACGAGAATGTGATCGCTAGCCGCGCTGCCGGCCTGGTCGACCGTCTGCTGGCGGGGGAGACCCTTGCCTTTGCCTCGGACGCCGGCATGCCGAGCGTGTCCGATCCCGGCCAGGCGTTGGTCGAGGCGGCGCGTGAGGCCGATGTGCCCGTCGAAGTTATTCCCGGGCCCTCTGCTTGCGTCACGGCGCTTGTTTCGTCCGGCATTCCCTGCGAGCATTTTTTCTTCGAGGGCTTTTTGGGCCGAAAGCACGGCGACCGTGTGCGCCGTTTGCAGCGCCTTGCCGTGGTGCCCGGCGCACTCATCTTCTACGAGTCTCCACATCGCATCGTGGCGACGCTCGAGGCCGTGGCGGAGGTCTTTCCCCAGCGTGAGGTTGCCGTCTGTCGCGAACTCACCAAGCTGCACGAGGAGGTCTTGCGCGGGCCCGCTGACCAGCTTGCCGAGGAGCTGCGTGCTCGCGGCGAGGTAAAGGGCGAGATTGCGCTGGTCATCGCGCCGCCGAGCGAGGATGAGGAGGCCGGCATCGCGCCGGTTGGCGCTGCGGTAGCGGATCCCGACGAGGCCCTGCGCGAGGATATCCGCACCGCGCTCGAGGAGGGGGAGCCCGCCTCTGCGGTGGCCAAGCGCCTGTCTCAGAAGTATTCGCGCCGCAAGCGCGATGTCTATGCCATGGTGCTCGATATGCAATAGATGGAGGATATCCAGCCCTTGCGCTAGAATCATCCCCTGTATGCAACGTTTTTCTGGAGGACAAACCCCATGGATCAAAGCAAGCCTTCGTTCTTTATCACGACGCCCATCTACTACGTCAACGCCGATCCGCACCTGGGCACGGCTTATTCCACCATCATCGCCGACGTTCAGGCTCGCTATCGCCGCTCCGCCGGCTATAACGTCAAGTTCCTGACTGGCATGGACGAGCACGGCGAGAAGGTCGCCGAGGCCGCAGCCAAGCATGGCATGACGCCGCAGGAGTGGACCGATAGTCAGGCCCCGCACTTCAAGGAGCTTTGGAGCAAGCTCGAGATCTCCAACGACGACTTCATTCGCACCACCGAGCCGCGCCAGCATCACGCCGTGCAGTATCTGTGGGAGCGCATGAAGGAGTCCGGCTACCTGTATAAGGGCAGCTATGACGGCTGGTACTGCGTGCCCGACGAGACCTACTTTACCGATACGCAGGTCCAGAAGGGTGACGAAGAGTACGGTAGCGTCGGCCAGCACCTGTGCCCCGATTGCCACCGTCCGCTCGAGCGCGTGCAGGAGGAGTCCTACTTCTTTAAGCTTTCCGCCTTCCAGGACAAGCTGCTTAAGCTCTATGACGAGCATCCCGACTTTGTCGAGCCTGCGTTCCGCATGAACGAGGTTCGCAGCTTTGTCGAGGGCGGCCTCAACGACCTTTCCGTGAGCCGTACGAGCTTTGACTGGGGCATTCAGGTCCCGTTTGACGAGGGTCACGTGACCTACGTGTGGTTCGATGCGTTGCTCAACTATATGACGGCCGTCGGTTACGGTGTCGACACCGACGAGGCGCGTGCCGAGCTGGCCTATCGCTGGCCCGCGCAGTTCCACATCGTGGGTAAGGACATCATCCGCTTCCACTGCGTCATTTGGCCCGCCATGCTCATGGCCATCGGCGAGGCCCTGCCCGAGCACGTCTTTGCCCACGGCTTCCTGACCGTGCGCAATGCCGAGACCGGCAAGGCCGAGAAGATGTCCAAGAGCCGCGGCAACGCCATCGCTCCGCAGGACGTTATCGACATGCTGGGCGTCGAGGGCTATCGCTACTACTTTATGACCGACGTGGTCCCCGGCACCGACGGTGCCATCAGCTTCGACCGCATGGAGCAGGTCTACAACGCCGACCTGGCCAACAGCTGGGGCAACCTCATCTCGCGTTCGCTCAACATGAGCGGCAAGTATTTTGACGGTTGCGCGCCCGCCAAGCCCGCATCGTTCGATGCGTTCGACAACCCGCTGGCAAAGATCGCCGATGGTCTGGTCGAGCGCTACATGGCCAAGATGGACGTGCTCGATTACGGTGGAGCCAAGGACGAGGTCATGGAGCTCATCCATGCCGCCAACCACTACATCGAGGACTCCGAGCCTTGGGCACTTGCCAAGGACGAGGCCAAGGCTGACGAACTGGCATTTGTAATCTACAACTTGCTCGAGGCCATCCGCATCGCCGCCCACCTGCTGATGCCGCTTATGCCCCAGACTTCTGTCGAGGCTCTGCGCCGTCTGTCCTGTGAGGGCGAGGCCACGAGCGACGACCTCAAAGGCATTTGCACTTGGGGCTTGCTTGCCGGCGGTCAGCCCGTCGAGAAGGGCGATCCGCTGTTCCCGCGTCTGGGCTAAGACGTCGCGCGAGTGCCATATCGGCAATTTGCTGTGTAACGGTAAGGGCATGGCCGCAACGGTCCATGCCCTTTTACTTTACGATGCAGCCACCATGTTAAGGAGGCAACCATGACAACTTCGCCTTTGGCAAACCCCACGGCAACTAGGGAGCTGCTAGAGGAGTTTGGCCTTGCGACCAAGCATCGCCTGGGCCAAAACTTCCTGATCGACAACCATGTGATCGAACGCATCTGTGAGCTCGCTGAGCTTGCGGGCGATGAGCGCGTGCTCGAGGTCGGCCCGGGCGTTGGCACGCTCACGCTTGCACTGCTGCAGGAGGCGGCGTGCGTCACGTCGATTGAGGCCGATCCTGAGCTCGAGCCGGTGCTCGATGCCCATGCCGTCGACTATGCCAACTTCCGTTTTATCATGGGCGACGCGCTCAAGGTGGGCCCGGAGCAGATTGAGCAGGCTGCTGGCGGCGAGCCCACGGTGTTTGTCGCGAACCTGCCCTATAACGTGGCAGCGACGATCATCTTGCAGTTTTTCCAGACGATGCCCGCGCTCAAGCGTGCCGTGGTCATGGTGCAAAAGGAAGTTGCCGATCGCATTGCCGCAGTTCCCGGTAACAAAACCTATGGCGGCTATACGGCCAAGCTGGGCCTGTATGCGCAGGTGATGGGTCGCTTTGAGGTGCCGCCGCGCTGCTTCATGCCGGTACCGCATGTGGACTCCGCCGTCGTGCGTATCGACCGTGTTGACGGCGTGGTGCCCGAAGGACTCGATTGCGACTTTGTGGCTCGCGTGATTGACGCCGCATTTGCTCAGCGTCGCAAGACCATCCGTAATTCCATGAGCGCCAACGGCTTTGCCAAGGACGTGCTCGATGCCGCCTTTGAGGCTTGCGGTATCGCACCCACCACGCGCGCCGAGACGCTTGATGTTGCCGACTTTGTCCGCTTGGCTCAGGAGCTTTCCCATGACGCCTAATGTCGAACGCGTGACGTTTACCAAGAAAAAGAAGACGGTTGCTTGTCCCGTGCCCTTGGCACCGCTTGCCGACACGCATGCGCATCTGCTTTCGTTTTGGGGCAAAGAAGTGCCCGAGACGCTCGTGCGCGCCAAAGCCGCGGGCGTCGACCTGTTGGTGACGATGTTCGATCCCATTGCCGATAAACGCAGCGTGACGGACTATAGCGACTGGCTGACACGCGAGATTCTGCCGATGCAGGATATCCCGCAGATCAAGTATCTTGTCGGCGTGCATCCGTATGGCGCGCCGGACTATACCGACGACGTTCACGCACAGATCGTTGCCGCACTCGATGACCCTTTGTGCGCCGGTATTGGCGAAATCGGCCTGGACTACCACATGGACTATGACGACGATATCGTGCCGGCACCCCATAACGTGCAGATTGACTGCATGGCGCGCCAGCTCGAGCTTGCCGTGTGCCGTAACGTGCCGGTGGAGCTGCATCTGCGTCACGAGGACACGGACCATGAGCGTACCTCGCACGTGGACGCCTACAACGTGCTTCGTGAGGTGGGCGTGCCCCAGGCCGGCTGTGTGCTGCACTGCTTTGGCGAGGACCGCACTACGATGGAGCGCTTTGTGGAGCTGGGCTGCTATATCGCCTATGGTGGCGCGGCCACCTTTAAGCGCAACGACGACGTGCGCGAGGCATTTGCGGCAACCCCACTCGGTCGTATTTTGTTTGAGACGGATTGCCCGTATATGGCTCCGGAGCCCATCCGCGGTCTTGAATGTGAGCCCGCAATGATTTCCATTACGGCAAACGCGCTGGTTAACGACCGTGTCGATCGCACAGGTGAGGACGCCGAAACAATCGCGCAAGCCGCTTGGGAAAATGCCTGCAAACTTTTTCAAAAATAGTTCTTGCGTTCGCGGTGGCGCTCCGTTATTCTAATTCCTGCACGCGGGCGTGGCGGAATTGGCAGACGCGTACGGTTCAGGTCCGTATGGGGGCAACCCCATGAAGGTTCAAGTCCTTTCGCCCGCACCATTAAATGAAAGAGCTCCCAGCAATGGGAGCTTTTTTGTTATGGGCCCATCACAGGGACTTGAACCTGTGAAGGAGCGAGCGTAAAGAAAACGCGGAGCGTTTTTAGCGAGCTGGCGAGGACGCCGGCAGGCGGCCGAAGCCGGTGCGGATCCGCGAAGCGGATACGCGGACGTCCTTTCGCCCGCACCATTGATTGAAAGAGCTCCCAGCAATGGGAGCTTTTTGTTATGGGCCTCTTGTTGATGTCACGTTGCTGCTTCGTGCGGGTATCCTAGTGCCAACGTGTGCCTATCAGAGGAGAGACCATGCTGTTGTCCGGTATCATCGCCGCCCTTACCAGCCTTTTGATTCCCATCATCATTTTGTTGTTACTGCTTCCCAACGCCTGCTATGTCGTTGAACAGCAGCATGCCGTGATCATCGAGCGTCTGGGCAAGTTCAACCGCATCGTCAACGCGGGCTTCCACATGAAGGTGCCCGTGATTGACCGCAAAGCCGCCACGGTGAGTCTGCGCACCATGAAAAACGGTTTTGGCATCGACGTTAAGACCCAGGACAACGTGACCATCGGCCTTGAGGTCTCTGCTCAGTACCACGTGAGCTATGACATGGGCGCCGGCCCGGCAGATTCGGGTATCTATAAGAGCTACTACATGCTGCAGGAGCCCGTCGACCAGATGCGCGATTTTATCACCGATGCCCTGCGCTCTTCGATTCCCGTCTACACACTCGATGAGGTCTTTGCCAAGAAGGATGACATCGCCAAGGATGTCAACGCTACCGTTTCCGAGCAGATGGCCGCCTACGGCTTCACCCTCGTGTCGACGCTCATCACCAAAATCGCACTGCCGACCGAGGTCGAGAACTCCATGAACGACATCAACGCCGCCCAGCGCAAGCGTGCTGCGGCACAGGAGCTCGCTGAGGCAGACCGCATCAAGCGCGTCACCGAGGCGACCGCCGAGGCCGAGGCTATGGAAAAGGCGGGCGAGGGCATCGCCAACCAGCGCAAGGCCATCGCGCTGGGTATCAAAGATTCGCTCGAGATCATCCAGGAGACGGGTGTCGGCAATGACGAGGCCAACCAACTGTTCATGTTTACGCAGTGGTCCGAGATGATGACGGAGTTCGCTCGCACGGGTAAAACCTCGACGGTCGTGCTGCCGAGCGACTTCTCGCAGTCGGCCTCTATGTTCGAGCAGATGCTGACCGCCGGCAAAGTTCAAAACGATTCGAAGGAGTAAACGCGCGTGAAATACACCGTCGTTTGCGTCGGTAAGCTCAAGGAGCGCTTTTGGAAGGACGCGTGCGCTGAGTACACCAAGCGCCTAGGTGCCTATGCCAAGGTGGATATCCGCGAGGTGGCCGATATCGACCCGGCTAAGGCGGGCGGCGTGGATGCCGCGCGCGACAAGGAGGGGGCGGCGATTCTTGCAGCCCTGCCGCCTCGAGCGCATGTGATCTTGCTGGCCATTGAGGGCAAAGAGCGCTCGAGCGAGGAGTTTTCGGCGCGGCTCGATGATCTTATGCTGCGTGGTAACAGCGACATCGCCTTTGTAATCGGCGGATCGGACGGCGTGAGCGATGACGTGCGCGCACGAGCCGACGAGATGCTCAGCTTTGGACGCATTACCTTGCCGCATAACTTGGCGCGCGTGGTGCTGCTGGAGCAAATCTATCGCGCCTGCAAGATCAGCCGTGGCGAGCCGTATCACAAATAGGTCGGCAATACGAAACAATGGCGTGGGACAATACCTTTCGTTTTGAAGAGCGTGTCTGAGAGGACTATGAGATATGAAGATTGGGTTTGTCGGTTTTGGCAATATGGCGAGCGCTATGGCCGATGGCTGGATCGCTGCCGGTGTAGCTGCGAGCGACATGTGCGCCTGCGCGGGTCGCTACGACGCACTGGTTGAGCGCTGCGAGGCGCGCGGCATGGTCGCCTGCCACGATGCCGCCGAGGTTGTCGCCGCATCCGATATCGTGGTCGCTGCGGTCAAACCGTATATGATCGAGAAGATATTCGCCCCGCTCAAGGATGTTCTTGCCAAAAAGGTCGTTCTGTCGGTTGCTTGGACCTGGGACAGTGCCAAGTGGGAGCAGGTCCTGCCGGGCGTCGCGCATATCTCGACGGTGCCCAACACACCGGTTTCGGTGGGCGAGGGCGTCATCGCTTGCGAGAAGGCTTCCACGCTTAGTGATGAGCAGAGCGCAGTGGTGCTTGATCTGCTTGGCAAGCTCGGTGCGGTGGTCGAACTCGATACGAGCCTGCTGTTTGTGGGCGGCACGGTGGGTGGTTGCGCTCCGGCATTTGTCGCCATGGCAATCGAGGCCCTGGGCGATGCAGCGGTCAAGCACGGTATCCCGCGTGCCGATGCCTATCGCATTGTGAGCCAGATGGTGCTAGGTACGGCAAAGCTGCAGCTTGCAACTGGTCAGCATCCTGCGGCGATGAAGGATGCCGTATGCTCGCCCGGTGGCGCCACCATCAAGGGCGTCATCGCGCTCGAGGATGCCGGCATGCGCAGTGCCCTGGTCAAGGCAATCGACGCAACTCTCCAGTAAAACCGACCAAAAAAGACAGGTTTTTTGACAGGTATTTCCTGCGGTTTTGCCCTTTTAGCGAAAAGCGCCCCGCAACTGGCTCAATTCCAGTTGCGGGGCGCTTACGTTTGCCCAGATAAAACCGACCAAAATAAACCTGTCCCTTTTTGGCAGGTTAGTCCCAGAAGCTGTCTTCCTCATCCTCGGACTTGGGTCCGCGGTCGACGTACATCTTATGGGTGCGCTTCTCCATTACAAAGGCAAGGATCGCAAACAACAGGATGCCGCCGGCGAAAAGGATGGCAAAACCGGTGCGGGTGCCAAACAAAAAGGAAAAAACTGCGTCCATTGGGTGCCTTCTTGCGTAGTTGAGTTGGGTCGTAAACGCTCATAAGTATATACTTGCCCATACATGTACAAGGTTGCAACCTAAATGGAATGTATATCGCCGGAGGATCTAATGCTTGATATCAAGTTTGTTCGCGAGAACCCCGATGCCATCGATGTCGCCATGGCTAACCGCCAGACGTCTTGGGATCGCGAGAAGTTCTTTGAGCTCGACGACGAGCGCCGTGCCGTCATCACCGAGGTCGAGGAGCTCCAGGCTACGCGCAACGCCGAGTCCAAGAAGATCGGCGCCCTGATGAAGGAGGGCAAGAAGGACGAGGCCGAGGCCGCCAAGGAGGCCGTGCGCGCCGTCAACGAGAAGATTGACGGTCTGGCCGAGCGCCGCACTGCTCTCGAGCAGGAGCAGTACGACTTCATGGCTCACCTGCCCAACATTCCTTGCGAGGCCACGCCGTACGGCAAGGACGAGGACGAGAACATCGAGCGTCGCCGCTGGGGCACCCCGCGCGAGTTCGACTTCGACTTTAAGCCGCACTGGGATCTGGGCACCGATCTGGACATCCTCGACTTCGAGCGCGGCAACAAGCTCTCCGGCAGCCGTTTTACCGTTCTCGGTGGCGCTGGCGCCCGCCTGGAGCGCGCCCTCATCAACTTCTTCCTCGATACGCACACCAGCCGTGGTTTTAAGGAGTGGTGGCCGCCCATCGTCGTCAAGCGTCAGACCATGTTCGGCACGGGCCAGCTGCCCAAGTTCGAGGACGACGCCTATCACGTCTCGGGCGACAACTTCCTGATCCCCACCGCCGAGGTCGTGCTCACCAACCTGCACGCCGGTGAGGTCCTCGACGCCGATACCCTGCCGCGCCGCTACACCGCCTTCACCCCCTGCTTCCGCGAGGAGGCCGGCTCCGCTGGTCGCGATACCCGCGGCATCATCCGCCAGCACGAGTTCGACAAGGTCGAGATGGTAAAGTTTGCCAAGCCGGAGGAGTCCGACGAAGAGCTCGAGAGCATGACCGCCGAGGCCGAGTACCTGCTGCAGCAGCTGGGCCTTCCGTATCGCGTGATTAGCCTGTGCACCGGCGACTTGGGCTTCTCTGCCCGTCAGACCTACGACGTCGAGGTCTGGCTGCCGAGCTACAACGCCTACAAGGAGATCAGCTCCTGCTCCAACTGCGGTGACTTCCAGGCTCGCCGCGCCAACATCAAGTATCGCGACCCCGAGAACTTCAAGGGTTCGCGCTACCTGCACACCCTCAATGGTTCCGGCCTGCCGGCCGGCCGCACCATGGCCGCCATTCTGGAGAACTACCAGAACGCCGACGGCACCATCACGATCCCCGAGGTTCTGCGTCCTTACATGGGTGGTCTCGAGAAGATCGAGCCGGTCGCGTAAGTTGGCTGCATAGGGGATATGCAAGGGCGCTCCTTCGGGGGCGCCCTATTTCGTGCGCAGGTCCATACCATGCCGTGCGGACAGCTCAATAGAAAACACACGAACAGCTGTTCTGTATACAGCTATCTACCTGCTATGCTTTTGCTAAATAAGAGCGAGAGAAAGGGGACGCGATGGAGCTGTTTGATGATCGGGTGGTTTTGTTTGAGAGCGACGAGGGTGGGGAGTACCTGCTTGTAACGTGTGAGCCGTCTGGCATGGGTGGCCTGGTGGTTCGACAGACGAGTGAGGGTCCGTTGACACAATGGTGTTTTGAGGAGTCGCCGCATGTGGTCGAGACCTTTGTGACGCACGTGGGGCTTGTGGCGCTGGAGCACTTCTATGGAGTTGGGACTTCCAACCAGGTCGCGCGCATGCTGAGCATCTCGTTTGCCGATTATGATTGTGCCCAGCGGGTGAGATCGCTCCTGAGGGAACTTGATGCTAAGTTTGACGTGATCGAAAAGCCAATCGATCGTACGGGGAACGGCGGTATATGCGGAGCAGCATGACAAAACTGCGTTCCACAAAAAAGTTTGAGATTGTGCTTGACTCCAATAAGCTAAAGTGGTTTTATATGTCTTGCGCTGCGGCGTTACCTCAGCTGGATAGAGGGTCTGACTACGAATCAGAACGTCATAGGTTCGAATCCTATACGCCGCACCAATTGAAAT
The DNA here is from genome assembly GCA_036301625.1 of Collinsella sp. GTDB lineage: Bacteria > Actinomycetota > Coriobacteriia > Coriobacteriales > Coriobacteriaceae > Collinsella. The sequence continues at coordinate 45,523 of JAXJEC010000049.1, forward strand.
TGAAAGCCTCCGGCGACGGGGGCTTTTCTTTTATGCCGCCACTGCATGGATTCGAACCTTGGTCGAGGCGCGAGCGTAAAGAAAACGCGGAGCGTTTTTAGCCCGCGGGCGAGCGCGCCGGCAGGCGGGCGAAGCCGGTGCGCATCCGCGAAGCGGATGCGCGGAATCCTATACGCCGCACCAATTGAAATTGAAAGCCTCCGGCAACGGGGGCTTTTCTTTTATGGCAACACCGCATGGATTCGAACCTCGGTCGAGGCGCGAGCGTCTTAATCATCACTTCGTAAAATTTTTCCAAATTGTCGCTTGACCCATCGAGGGGTCACGTGCATAATAATCCGTGCGTTGCGGCGTTACCTCAGCTGGATAGAGGGTCTGACTACGAATCAGAACGTCATAGGTTCGAATCCTATACGCCGCACCAATTGACTTTAAAGCTCCCGGCGACGGGGGCTTTTCTTATATGGGAGCATTGCGGAGATTCGAAC
>JAXJEC010000050.1:0-16981 GCA_036301625.1 Collinsella sp.
AGAAGAAGTCGACAGTACATTCAGAAGCACCTGCATTTCTCAAAGCATCGTTAGTTTAATTAATGACAGACCGAATGAAGATGCGTGCGACGGGGGCGAGGCGAATGGCTGAGCTGTATCGATACGCGGGTTCAACGGTATCATATTGACCACATAGATTATTAACCTGCATTTCTACCCGCCCTCTCCGTAGAGCCGCCGATACGCGCTTAGCGCACCCTCGGCGCGTCCGGCAGGCTTTGCGAAATGGGATCCAGGAGACTTCGGCGCAGCATCATCTTGCGGAATGCTTCTAATGAGCCTCCCATCCTTCAAAAACAGAATCTCATCGCACAGCCTATCGACCGAATCCAAGATGTGGGATGACATGATGATGCACGTACCAGAATCGGCCAGCTTCCTGAGAATCTCGGAATGCAAGTCCACCCTGCTGGGGTCGAGCGCGTTCATGGGCTCATCTAATAGAAGGTACCGCGCACCCGTCGCATACGCAATCGCCAGGGTAAGCTGCTGCTTCATACCCTGGCTCAGAGTACGGACCCTCATCTTCGCGAACTCGCCTATCTGCGTTTGCTCCACTATCTCTTCGATATCGCGAGCATGCGGCCACATATCGCAAACCATCTTGAGGTGATCTTCCGCACGCAATCCGGGATACAGCAGCGTCCCCTCACCAGGTGCATAGAAGATCATAGAACGGACCTCTCTCGCACCCGTACCCTGCACCTCATCCAGAACGATGCTCCCGTCCACGCGAGGACCCGGCAAACCTGCCATCGCACGCAGCAACGTCGTCTTTCCATGCCCGTTCGGAGCGACGAGACCGTAGACCGTACCCGGGGCAAACTCAGCGTCCACCGAATCTACGAGCACCTTCTTTCCATAAGAGATCGTCAGCGTTTGAAGGCCAATCATCGAGACCGTCCCCTTTCGATCTTTGGAACACCCAGGCGCGCCACCAACGGAGATACGGCGCCCAAAACCACCAGCAGAGCGCCCGATGCGCCGACGACCTCTCCAAAAGGCATCGCGTTCGTCCCTCGCCCAAGGAACCCAATCGTCCCCACCTGGGAAGCGGGATCAAACGAGGCGAATGGAGCCAGCAGCGCGACGCCCATGCCCGCGCTTTCAACATGAGCGCTCAACGAACCCAACACCAGGAGAACCGCGCAAACCACTCCGGTGACAACGGGGTTGCGGCTAATCGCTGCTGTCAACGCAGCGACGACGGAAATCACGCCGTATGCCATGACCAGCAACGGAATACTGCACAACACCGCCTCCCCCACCATGGACGTTGTCGAAGCTCCCGCCCGAATGAGAGCGACGGGATACTCCGATCCACCCGCACCGTTCTTAATCAAGGACACAACCGCAGCGGGAACCATCGACACCAAAAGCAGCGCCAAGCCAAGCAGGAGAGACAGCGCAACGGCCGTCAGAAAACGCACATGCGCTGTTGCGGGGACTTGGAGAACCAGAAGGGAACGACACTGCAGGTGGATGCACGCAAGCGATGTGACAACCACGGGCAACAGCCAAAACAAGGAAGGAAGCGCTGCCTGGAGATAGGAAAGGAGGATTAATGGGGGCATCTTCGTACTTAACTCGTAAACCTTGGGGTCCGGCAAGCTCGCGATCGACTCGAGCAGAAGGGCGCGCGCCTCCGCACGAGAAGGAGTCTCTGGCTCGATTCCGATCGATTGCAGGAGGGTCGCATCTGCCGCGCCCAGCTCGCCTCGAGCGCGCTCGTACGTCGCAAGGCTCTGAAATCCCTCCGCGGGCATAGGCGCGTACACGAAACCCGAAAGAGCATCCCGCATGTCTTCCAGGGCCGCTTTGCCCTCGACGTCCATATTCGCAACGTTCTGCTCTAGATACCGATCTATTGAACGGAGCTCCCCATCCCTATACCGAACAGCGAAAACGTTATCAGCGTCAGGAAACATCTCGACCAGAGCCGGGGCCAGCATCGTCGTCGACATTGCAATCGCGCATACGGCGAGGGTAGGAGAACGCAGGAGCAGTTTCCCCATCGTTCTTACGTATGCAACGGCGGAGGCACAAGCGCTCGAACGAGTTGCCGTTCTCGATGCAGTGAAGGAACCTCTCTCAAGACAAATCGGGGATATCGGGCACGCGCAGCCGCTCTTTCCAGCAACGCAAAGCAGGCTAATTGCCAGCACCTCGATCCCGATTGCGCATACGAGGGCAATCGCGCCACGCTCGAAGCAAAGTCCAGGCAGATTCACTATCTGCGTTGTCGGGTACGGGCTATAGGCGCCGACGGTCAACTCAGTGTTCGCATACGTAAGGGGATTCAACAGGGCGAACTCACGTAAAGCGATGGATCTTCCGTAATACCCGGGAACCATCGTCACCCCCATCAGGGCACATACGAACACGATTCCAAGCGTAGGGTTATTGGCAATCTTCACGGCAAGGTGAACGACAAGCGAGATGAACGCTGCCACCAAGAATTGCAAGATGGCCGTCTGCGCGAACACCAGCCAAGCCGGTTTGATAACCGGAGTCGCATATTGAATGTAGCCTATCGGATAGAACGGCGAGCCCGGACCATTCTTCACAAGCGCGGCGATTATCCCTGGAAGATTGATGGCGAGGACGGCAAGCATTGCAAAAACACTCGCCCATACGCTCGATGCAACAAGTCTACCCAGCTCGCCCATCGGTGCCTGGATGATGAGCTTTTCACGTTTGTTAAGACGCGCGGCAAGGAACGAGACGGCAACGGCCGTTGCGACCCATAGCAAGTACTCCTTCGATCCGTCATAATAGGTGTACTCTCCATCCGATATCTGCAGAAACGGAAGTAGGGGAGAGAGCGGTGCCAAGATAAGACGTCCCGCGGCAAGAGGGTACAGAAGCGCGGGCATGCTTGATGAAGAGGTATAGACACCGTCCTCCCCCGCATTCACAAGCGCATCCGCATAGGATGCTGACAATTCCTGCTCAACACGGGTTATTCCCGACTCGAGGTATTCGACCCGTCCGTCGATGCCAGCCGCGCTCCTGAAGACGGGCAGAGCACAAAGAACCATCAACGCAACAACGACAACACAGAGCGACCTGGAGGAGAGAAGCGACCTAAAGATCGCCTTCGAGATTTTGAGCATATTCATCGCCAACCTTAACCTCATCCAGTCGGAACAGAGGGGCCGAACAAAATGCTCGGCCCTTATTACTTGCCGGCAAAGTCAATTTAACATAAACTGTTAAAAAGTAACCTGAGTTTTTTAAATTCTTCGGAGGTTATTATGAGTTCCGACAATCGCACTCCCCGGCTTCATTCCTTCCGCATCGCATGTGCGATAGCCTCTGCGACCCTTTGCGCCACCGCCATCGCACAAGTGGCGTTCTCCTTAAAGCCAGCAATCGAAGTGCTCGACAACCCTGTAATTGCAGACTCCCCCGCGTATCCAGCCCTTGCGATCTCGACATTGGTCCCTGCCGTCATCGGTATCGCTACGACCATCCTCAGCGCCGTTCTCGTGTGGACGATCAAGAGCGGAGACCCCTTCAAGAAAGGGTCTGCGACATGCTTGAAGGTGCTCGGCATTCTCTTCGTTGTTCAAGCTGCCACCAGCCTCTACGCCGGCTCACTCAAAACCTCCGTTTCGATGTTTGGCGGCGAGGGGGCCGTCGGCGCCCAAGAGATCGCTTCATCATTCGATTGGACCTCTCTGGTTCTCGGCATCGTCCTGTTCATGCTTTCCCAGCTCTTCTTGTACGCCCGAGAGCTGTACCTCGACTCCGACGAGATTGCGTAAGGAAACGCCATGCCCGTAATTGTTCGCCTCGACAAGATCATGGCCGAGCGAAAGATTTCCTCGAACGAACTTGCCGAAAGGATTGGAACCACGCCCGTGAACCTGTCCCGTATTAAAAAAGGGCATATTCGCGGCATTCGCTTCAACACACTCGAGCAGCTATGCCTCGCCCTTCGTTGCCAACCCGGAGACCTTCTCGAAGTCATGAGCGAAGAGGATGCCCGAAAGGAGTTCGGACTCGATTGGTCCGCCGAGGATTAGAGGGCGGTCGTACTCGCCCTGCACACGGGGATGCGAATCGGCGAGGTCTGCGGCCTTCGGTGGTGCGATGTGGATTTCGAGACGGGCCTGATCTCGATCAGGCACTCGGTGGCGTACGCGAAGGGAATGGGTTCGTTCATCAAGGACACCAAGACCCATGACGCCAGGGGTATCCCCATCGACCCGGTCGGCCTACTCCCCTTCCTGAAGGAGACCCACGAGATCGACTGCGGAAAGCTGCGCTTGCGCGGCCTTACCGGGGCGGTCGAGATCGGGGACTGCTACATCCTGTCGGAGCCGGGCGCGACCTTCGCGACGACAAGCTATATCCGCAGGGCGTTCAAGACGTTCTCGGAGACCAACGGCCTCATGGGCACCAACGACGAGCTGATCACGTTCCACGGCCTTCGCCACACGTTCGCAACGCAGTGGATCCGCCAAGGCGGCGATATCAAGGCGCTCCAATCGATCCTCGGCCACAAGGACGCCATGGCGACGCTCAACGTCTACGCCGACATCGAGCCCATCTCCAAAATCCATAACATGCTGCGCGCCACGCCGTGCCTTTGGCGCGGGCACCTCGGGCCGAGGGTCGATCCGGGTCCCATGTTCCAACAGAGGATCCAGGAGTCCATCGAGACGCTCCAGGCGTTCGGCTACGGCATCACCGAGCCGGACGACCGAAATATCGCCATACGCGACGTGAAGACGAACAGTTGGCTCTAGCTCACCGAGTACGCGGCAGTGCTGGGCCCATCCCAACTGAGGTCACGGTGGTCCGATAGGGGCGCCGCCCGCGGCATGCGCCGCGGAGCGGTATCCCCTACCGAAGGGCGGGGATGCCCTCCGCTTCCAGTTCGGAATCAGCCGTCGGAGGCGTTCGGCTGACTGCGGGAACGGCCTGTCCGCTCAATGTGTTCGGCTGAGATCGGAAATCAACCCAACACGAGCCGGACACGCGCCAGACGGCTCTTCCCCGTACGGCCTTCCCCCTTACGCTCATGTTGCAGGCATGTAACGCCGCAGCGAGCGCGCCTTTTTTGCGCCAGACAGGTACAATGATGAACACTGTACCGTAGCGGAGCGCCCCGCGCGCGCCGCAATCACGCGAAAGGGTTTCCCATGGCCGAGATCTCGTCCTCCCGTATCGTCATCACCGTCCTTGGCAAGAACCGCCCCGGCATCGTCGCCGGCGTCACCCGCGTTCTGGGCGAGGCCAACGTCGACATCCGCGACATCACGCAGTCCATTATCGAGGACATCTTCACCATGACCATGCTGGCCGACACCGCCGAGTCCAAGCTCGACTTCGCCGAGCTGCAGAAGGCCCTGGCCGAGGCCGGCGAGCTTTCGGGCGTCAACGTGTCCATCCAGCGCGAGGACGTCTTTAACTTTATGTACCGCCTGTAGCGAACAAGCCGCTCGGGGCAGCTTGACGTCATATCGTCCAAGCGCGCGGCCCCAAAGCGGACCGGAGAGGAGCGCGCATGGCCTACGACGCCAAGAAAATCTATTACCGCTTCGATGACCACTTGAGCCGACTGGTTCTGGATTACGAAGCAAGCCGCCAGATTTCGCCTGAGAGCGAAAGCCTCTACCACGGCCTGCCGACCGACCCTTATGACGAGGACTTGTTCGAAGAGCACAATGTCAAGCGCGGCCTGCGCAATGCCGACGGCTCGGGCGTGGTCGCGGGCCTCACTCGTATCTCGGATGTGCACGGCTACAACAAGGTCGACGGCAAAGTCGTGCCCGATCAGGGCAAGCTCACGCTTCGCGGCTACAGCATCGAGGATCTGGTCAACAATGCCCAGGCCGAGAATCGCTACGGCTACGAAGAAGTCGCCTATCTGCTTATCACGGGTTCGCTGCCCAACAAGGAAGAGCTCGACGGCTTCTGCGAGCGCCTAGGTGCCTTTAGACATCTGAGCGACGAGTACGTCAAAGAGTTTCCCATGACCACGGTGTCGTCGAGCATCATGAATGTGCTTCAGCGCGCCGTGCTGCTGCTCTACGCCTTCGATGCCGAACCAGACGTGATCACGCCCGAGCACGAAATCGACGTCGCCATTTCCATGCTCGCACGTCTCCCGCGCATCGCCGCCTTCGCACACATGGCCTCGGTCGCCAAGCTTCGCGGCTCCGAGGTTCACGTGCCGCACCCCACGCCCGGCCTCTCCACCGCCGAGACCATCCTACAGGTCCTGCGCGGCGGCATGGCGTTCACCCGCGATGAGGCGATGCTGCTCGACGTTATGCTCATGCTGCATGCCGAGCACGGCGGCGGCAACAACTCCACCTTCGCTTGCCGCGTGCTGTCGTCTTCGGCCACCGACCCGTATTCCGCCTACGCCGCGGCTATCGGCTCGCTCAAGGGCCCGCGCCACGGCGGCGCCAATGCCAAGGTCGTGTCTATGCACGAGGACATCCGCGCGCATGTCTCCAACTGGGAGGACGAGGACGAGGTCGCGGCCTACCTGGGCAAGATCCTCGACAAGCAGGCCTTCGACGGCACGGGCCTCATCTACGGCATGGGCCACGCCGTCTATACGCTCAGCGACCCGCGCGCCGAGGTCTGCCGCCGTTACGCGCGCTCACTGGCAGCCAAGAAGGACTTGGGCGAAGAGTTCGCACTCATCGAGCGTATCGAGCGCCTGGCACCCCAGGTCATGCGCGACCACGGCATGACCAAGCCCATCTGCGCCAACATCGACCTGTACACGGGCTTTATCTACAAGATGCTCGGCGTGCCCGAGACGCTCTTTACGCCGCTATTCGCCGTCGCCCGCATGGCCGGCTGGTCGGCGCACCGCATGGAAGAGCTCTTCTGCGCGCACCGTATCATCCGCCCCGCCTATCGTCCGGTGATCGAGCCGCTGGAGTACAAGCCGCTCGCCGACCGCTAGGACGCGGACCGTTATAGAACTCGAGCGTGGCCAGGGACCCAAGCCCTCGGCCACGCTTTTTATGCCAGTAGAAAGGGCTGCATCAAATGATTGTGTTTTCCGATATGGATGGGACGCTGCTGACGAGCGATAAGCAGATGAGCGATGCCACCTGGACAATGCTCGACGAGCTCGCACGTCGTGGCATCGAGTTTGTTCCCTGCACGGGGCGTCCGCTGTCGGGCATCTTTGAGCCCATTCTCGCCCATCCCGCCGTGCACTACGCAGTCTGCGCCAACGGCGCCAGCGTCTGGCAGCTCGACGACGATGTGCCCACCGACGCCTCGCGCGCCACGTGCATCTTGAGCCGTCCGCTCGATTGCGGCATTGCCCACCGCATCCATCGCATTGCCGCCGGCCACGATGTGACCTTCGATATCTTCGCGGATGGACAGTGTTTCCTCCCCCGTTCGCTTTACGGGCGCCTAGATGAGTTCTGCGGCGGCGATCCCCACATCGCGGCTTCGCTCAAGCGCACACGAACACCGATCGACATGGATATCGACAGCAAGATCGACGAAGTCGAGACGCTCGAACGCATCGCCATGTACTGGCACGACTCGGCCGATCGCGACGCCATCGCGGCGGCGCTCGACACGCTCGGAGGCATTGAGGTCACGCGTTCTTACGCCATGAATATCGAGGTCATGGGCGAGGGCGCCACCAAGGGAACGGCCCTCACGTGGCTGTGTGAGCATCTGGGCGAGCGTCTCGCCGACGCCTGGGCGTTCGGCGACAACATCAACGACATCCCCATGCTGCAGGCAGCGGGCCATGGCATGGCCATGATCAACGCCGAGCCCGAAGACCGCGAGGCCGCCGACGCCATCACCGAATACGACAACGACCACGACGGCGTCGCCCGCACCATCATGGCCGCCCTCGCCTAGTCACTGGGGACGTTCTTAAACGACTAGTCACTGGGGACACTCTTCGCAAAAAGCTGCAAGGACTGTCCCCCACTGCCGGCAGAAAAAGAACGTCCCCATCTGCCGGATTAGGAGAGACTCTCCAGCACGCGACGGAGCTCCTGCTGGACGGCGTGGTCGCGATTACAACCCACCACGCGATCGGCCACTGCCTTGAGCGCGGGGCGCGCGTTTTCCATCGCGCAGCCCGTACCGACAAAGCGAATGATCTCGTAGTCGTTCATCGAGTCGCCAAACGCCATAACCTCGTCGCGTTCGACTCCATAGTGCTCCATGAGCTGTGCGATGCCCGAGGCCTTCGACACGCCGGGCTGCATGGCATCGATCCACGCGTTGCCCGAAGGCGCAAAAGTAAAGAGCTGACCGAGTTCGCGCTGTAGTACGTAAGCGCTGTCCATAACGGCACCGTCATCGCAAAAGATACTCGCCTTGATGATATTTACGCTGGGATCGGGCAGCTCCCAAATGCGCTCGGCATTGGTAAGGTCCTTATCGACCTCACGCACGAACTTGCACTCGTCATCGAGCAAGAAGGACTTGGTTCGGTCAAAAAGTGCAAGATGCAGATTGGGAAACGTCGCGACGGCCTGGGCGAGCCTTCGAATCGCCAGGTGCGAATACACCTCGCGGTCTACCATCTTACCGTCGGCGTAGACCTGGGCGCCGTTAGCGGCGACAAAGTCCATCTTGTCGCGAACAGGTGCAAAGAACTCGCACAGGCGGTCGTAACGACGGCCTGACGATGCGGCGAAATGCACGCCATGCTCGTGTAGCGCCAGAATCAGTTCGTAGGTCTCGGGAGGCACCTGGCCGTTTTCGTCAAGCAACGTGCCGTCCATATCGGATGCAATCAGTTTAAACATAGAAAAGCTCCCTTCGGGCTTGATGGAATCGGACGTATATCCAATACCAACGTACCCAAAGGGAGCTCAAATAAGACTCTGCGGGCGTAAACGTTACAAGGACCTAGCAAATAGCTCACACATGCCAGAGGTCTCACGGTCGCGGCGTCAGGCGACACGCCACCCCGACGACTAGTCGTTTAAGAACGTCCCCGATGACTAGTCGGCGTAGGTGAAGGTCGTGACGTCGAACATGCCCTCGGGGCGGATGCGGAGCGTCGGGATCACCGGCAGGGGCAGGAAAATGATGCCCATGATGGGGTCGAGCGGCGGCTCGATGCCCATGGCACGCGCCTTGACCATAAAGTCGTCGTGCTGCGCGGCGACATCCTCGGCCGTGCCCTCGCTCATCAGGCCACCGAGCGCCAGCGGAATGCGCGCCACGACCTCGCCGTTGCGCACCAGCACGTGACCGCCCTGGCCCACGGCATCAACGGCGGCCATCATATCGGCGGCGTTGTCGCCCACGACGCACACGTTGTGCGAGTCGTGTCCGATCGTCGAGGCGATGGCACCACCCGTGATGGTAAAGCCGCGCACCCAGCCGCGGCCGATATGCTTGCCAACGAGTCCCAGGCCAGCGGGGCCGTCACCGTCGGCGCCCTCGGCCTGCAGCGACACGCCGCGGCCGTGGCGCTCGATCAGCATAATACGGCGCAGGCCCTCGGCGCTCTCGGGACGAACCATGCCCGTGATGGCCTTGCCCGGCACCACGTCAATCACGGCCTCGCCCGGCTTAAAGGCATAGTCGAATACGTCGAGCGAAAGCTTCGGCAGCTTAACGGAGGCGCGCAGCTCATCGGCAAGGGCCGCAACCTCGGCCATCTCGGGTGCGATCTCGCCCACAAAGGTGCCGTCCTGCGCCACCAGGGCACCGGCGGCATATACACGATGCGGAGCCGTGGCAAACGTCAGGTCATTGAGCACCAGCAGGTCGGCACGCTTGCCCGGGGCAATCGCACCGCGGAGCTCGTGCGGGTCGCGGCAGCCGTGATCCAGGCCAAACGCCTCGGCCGTGGAGAGGGACGCCATAGAGATAGCGACCACGGGGTCGATACCGGCCTCAATCGCCACGCGGCAGGCATTGTCGATCATGCCGGCTGCAAGCGCATCGGAAGGAGCGCGGTCGTCAGTCGCAAAGCAGCAGCGGCGGGCGCGCGCGGGATTCTCCAGCAGCATCGGCGACAGGTTGGCCAGATCATGGCTGCACGTACCCTCGCGCAGCATCACGTACATGCCGCGAGACAGCTTGTCGAGCGCCTCCTCGGGAATCGTCGACTCGTGGTCGGCAATAATACCCGCCGCGGCATAGGCATTGAGGTCCTTGCCGGCAACGAGCGGCGCATGGCCGTCGACCTGCTTGGACGGCGTCTGGTTGGCAGCATCGATGCGAGCGCAGGTCTCGGGATCGGCCATAAAGACGCCCGGCAGGTTCATCATCTCGCCCAGGCCAAAAACGTCGCCCGGATGCTCGGCAAAAAACGCCTGCATATCGGCAGCCGAAATAACGGCACCGGCCTGCTCGTCGGGCAGCGCGGGCACGCACGAAGGCATCATGTACTTGATGGAGATGGGTGCGCGGCGGCCGTCCTCGATCATAAAGCGCAAGCCGTCGAGACCGGCAACATTGGCAATCTCGTGGCTGTCGGCAATGGCGGTGGTAGTACCGCGCGTCGCGGCCATGCGAGCATACTCGGCGGGACGGATGTTCGAAGACTCGATATGCAGATGCCCGTCAATAAAACCGGGAGCGAGATAGCGACCCTGGCAGTCGATGACCTCAGTTGCCTCGTAGGTGCCAGCGGCATCGTCGCGACCATCGTAGAGCACGCCGACGATTACACCGTCCTTGACGGCAACGCTACCGGGCGCCACACGCTGGCCATACACGTCGACAATCTGCGCATTGGTAAACAGCGTGTCGACGGGCACGCGCCCCTCGGCAGCATCGATCACAGACCTCATGACCTCAACGGACATACATACTCCTTTAACTGTAGAAATAACCGCGGAGCGGACGAGCCTTCACCGCAGCAAGCCAACAGCCATTGTATGCCCAAAAGGAAGCCCCGCTAACACCCCTTCCGCTTAACGGTAAGCGTCCAAAAGTAGTCGTTGGGGACGTTCTTAAACGACTAGTCATTAAAGAACGTCCCCAATGACTACTTGCGACCAAGGCAAAGCCGATGTTTTGGCAACGACAGCGAGCGGGCCGCATTTGAGACAAGGTGACGTGAAACGAAAGGGCGCTGACCTTCTGGTCGCGCCCTTGAAGTTGAACGTCAGATTGTCCAAATGCGGCCCGCGCAGCGTCGGCCGGTCCGCCGTTCGGTAGAACGGCGGAACTAAATCAACTTGAAGCCCTTGCGCTTGCCTACGGAGAGGGTGTCGCCCAGCTTGAGGGCGCTGGGATCGATGTTGTAGCTCTTGGGAGCCACGGCCTTGCCGTTGATCTTGACGCCGCCGCCGTCGATATCGCGACGGGCCTGGCCGGCGCTGGCAGAAAGACCCAGGTCCTTGAGCAGGCCGGCGAGGTAAATCTGGCCCTCGTCGTTGACGGTCAGCTCAACGTGCTTCTCGGGGAAGTCGGCAAGCTGGCCCTCCTTGAACACGCGGTCGAACTCGGCCTGAGCCTCGTCGCCGGCGCCGGCGCCGTGGTAGGTGTCGCACAGGTCGCGGCCCAGTGCGCGCTTGAGCTCATAGGGATCGGCGGAACCATCGGCCAGAGCAGCGTCGATCTTGTCGACCTCGGCCGGGGTGAGCGAGCTGGCCAGACGATAGTACTTGCCGATCATCTCGTCGGGAATGGACATGGTCTTGCCGAACATATCCTTGGGAGCATCGGTCAGGCCGATGTAGTTGCCATAGGACTTGGACATCTTGCGCACGCCATCGGTGCCCTCGAGCAGCGGCATGGTGAGCGCGATCTGGGGCTCCATGCCCATCTTCTCCATGAGCTCACGGCCGGCGAGCAGGTTGAAGAGCTGATCGGTGCCGCCCATCTCCACGTCGGCCTTGATCTGCACGGAGTCGAAAGCCTGCATCACGGGATACAGGAACTCATGCAGGGCGATCGGCGTCTGAGACTGGTAGCGCTTGGTAAAGTCATCGCGCTCAAGAATGCGGGCGACGGTGAACTTGGAGCACACCTGCAGCAGACCGGCCAGATCCATCGAAAGGATCCAGTCGCCGTTGTGCACGATGGTGGTCTTCTCGGGATCCAGGATCTTCATGGCCTGGCTCACGTAGGTCTCAGCGTTGGCCTCGATCTGCTCCTGCGAAAGCTGCGGACGGGTGGAATTCTTGCCCGAAGGGTCGCCGATCAGTGCGGTGCCGTTGCCGATGATGAGGGTGACGTTGTGGCCCAGGTCCTGGAACTGGCGCATCTTGCGCAGCGGCACAGCGTGGCCCAGGTGCAGGTCGGGGCTGGTGGGGTCGACGCCGAGCTTGATGTTGAGGGGCTCGCCCTTCTCAAGCTTCTTGCGAAGGTCGGCCTCGGGAACGATCTGCGCGGCGCCCGAGGTGATGATACGCATTTGCTCGTCAACAGACAGCATTGGGTATCCTCCTTTTGCTATAGCACCCTCGCCGAAAACGGCGGTGCTGGAAGTCCATAAACTCTCTTATGATAACAAACTGACGCGACGCGGCACTTACGACAGGAAAATCCTCGTCCTGCCGCATGCGTCAATGGCAACTGGCAGACGTGTACCGTCACGCTCGACCAGATAGCGTACCTGCCGACGACGCAAGCAGTCGCGGCAACGGACCTGTCCCGTCGCATCGGTGGCGCAGACGCCCTCGGCGGTCAGCAGGCAGTGCTCGCACACCATAAGCTCGGGACGGTCGGCGTCGACCGGACCCAAGACGTCGGGCTCAGCAGCCAGTTCGGCAATACGCTCCGCATCATTGCCGAGCAACTCGGCCGGCAAGTACACCCGCCCCGCACCAAGTCCGCGCAGCCAGGTAAGCGTGGCCCGATTCGCGCAGAACACCGGCGCCGCCACGTCAAACGTCACGCCCAGCTCGCGAGCGATCACCACCTGTCCTAGGTTGCGGCAGACGACGCGCCCGGCACGCTGCATCAGTGAGCAGGTCCGGTCAGCGTCACCCGTGCGGCACACCTCGTCAAGCACCACAACGGCGTCGGACAAATCGAGTTCTCCGCGCGGGTCGGCATCCATCAGCTGCCAAGCAAAAACCATGCGAGTGGGAACCGCGCACTCCACCAACTCCGTCGACGCACCGCCATCCACCGCAACGTCCTCAAAGGGCAGTGCCTCAACGGCACGTGCAACGGGCGCAATCGCATCCGCCTCGGCCCGCATGCGCTCCAACACCGCCGCCGTCTGATCCAACACGCCGGCGCTGCGAATCAGGTATACCTCGCAGCCCGTGTCCACCTTACGCTTGCAATGCACGACGACGCGCTTCCCCGCTGCGGCATCCACCGGGCAGGGCACCTGCGGCCAGCGCTTAGGCACATCGGGACGCGCGTCGACACCCGGATAAAACCGAATCTCGAGCGTGTCACCCGCCGCCACGGCAGCGTCGAGCTCAACGGTCACCTCTTCGTGGCCCACAGCGACCAAGCGCCCCACGCGCACGCCCTGGTTAATCGCACGCTCAAAGCTCATCAGCTCGGCACCCGAACGCCCTCGCAGGTACGCATCGGTAAACCCACGGTTAAACGACCTTCCCAGCTCGCGCTCAAGCTCTTCCACGGTACCGGGGTCCCACGCGCCGTCGCGCAGCATATCGAGCGCCCGGCGCCAAACCCGCACCACGTTGAATACGTAATCGGGGTTCTTCATGCGCCCCTCGATCTTGAGCGACGCAACGCCGGCATCTACAAGCTCGGGCAGATGCGCAATACCCAGATAGTCATGCGGACACAGCAGACGATCTCCCTCGACGGCGACAACGCTCTGTCCCGCCTCGTCCACTAGGTCGTACGCCAGACGGCACGGCTGCGTGCAGTCGCCGCGCATCGCCGAGCGCCCACGCCGCAGGGCCGAGAACTCGCACGCCCCCGAATAGCCGATGCAAATCGCACCGTGGCAGAATACCTCGATGGGCACGCCCGTGGCACATAGCGCCGCAATCTCGTCGACCGTCAGCTCGCGTGCCGTCGTCACGCGCTCGACCCCAAGCTCATCGGCGGCAAGCCGCACGGCGCTCTCGCTATGAGCGCCCGCCTGCGTGGACAGGTGAATCTCGACCCCGGGAATCGCCGCGCGCAGCGCGCAGGCCAACCCGGCATCGGCGACAATCAGAGCATCGGCGCCCAACTCCAGTGCATGAGCTCCCAACGCCACCGCGTCGGACAACTCATCGTCAAACACGAACACGTTGAGCGTTACGTACACACGCACGCCATGGGCATGCGCCACGGCGCAGCCGCGCGCAAACTCGTCATCCGTAAAGCCATGGGCGCTCACACGGGCGTTAAAGCCGCCCAACCCCGCATAGATGGCATCGGCACCCGCGGCGATGGCCGCAAGCATCTGGTCGAGTCCGCCCGCCGGCGCCAGCAGCTCGGGCAGCGCCGCACCGGCAGCATCCAATCCAGTCTCGTATTGTCCGCTCGGCCCCATCGTCCGAATCGCCATCGACAAACTCCTTACCAAGGTATGCATTCACTCTGAAAAATGCCGTCTTCCAGCATACACGAGGCCTCGCGCGCCCCGTTTGGTTTATCGTGTAATAACTTATGTCCATCCTGCCCCGACGGCACATCCACCGTCCGGCACGACATACCTGGAGGTCAATATATGGGTCCTCGCCAACGACAGGGACGCAGCCGTTCAAAGACGCATGCTCTGCCCATAATCCTGCTCTCGTTTTTGGGCTTTTTGCTTATCGCGGGCGTGGCGTTTGGCATCGGCATGGTCGGCAACGTCAACCGCTGGCTGTCCGATCTGCCCGACTACACCGACGCCAACGCGTATCTGGTGAGCGAGCCCACCGAGATCGTCGACTGCAACGGCAACAAGATCGCGAGCTTCTACACGCAAAACCGCAAGTCCATCACCAAGGACGAGGTCTCCCCCTACGTGCTGCAAGGCACCGTTGACGTCGAGGACGAGCGCTTCTACGAGCACGGCGGCATCGACCTGTGGGGTATCGCGCGTGCTGCGGTGGCAACCCTCGGCGGCGGGCACGAAGGCGCCTCGACTATCACCCAGCAGCTTGTGCGCAACACCATCCTGCAGGAGGAGCAGTTCGACTCGACCATTGAGCGTAAGGTGCGCGAGGCCTACATCGCCATCAAGATGGAGGACATGTACTCCAAAGACGAGATCCTCATGATGTACCTCAACACCATCTATTACGGCCACGGCGCCTACGGCATCGAGGCCGCAGCCGAGACCTACCTATCCAAGAGCGCCGCCGACCTCACCCTCAGCGAGGCCGCGCTGCTCATCGGCCTTCCCAACTCGCCTTCGCAGTACGACCCCACGGTCAATCCCGATCTGGCACTGTCTCGCCGCAACAAGGTTCTCGACAACATGCTGCGCCTGGGCCACATCACCCAGGAGGAGCACGATGCCGCACAGGCCGAGCCCATCACCCTCAATGTGACCGAAATCTCGGGCAGCGGCGTCGACGTTTACTCGCAGCCCTACTTTGTCTCCTACGTCAAGCAGCTGCTGGAGCAGGAGTTCTCGACCGACGTGCTCTTTAAGGGCGGCCTGACCGTCAAGACCACCATCGACCCCACGATGCAGCAGGTGGCAGAGAATGCCGTCCGCGAGCAGCTCGACACGCTCTCGCTTGACGGCCTGGACATGGGCATGGTCGTCGTCGACCCCAAGACCGGCTACATCAAGTGCATGGTGGGCGGCTACGACTACAACGCCGACGAGAACCACGTAAACCATGCCACGGCCAAGCGTCCCGTCGGCTCCACCTTTAAGGCCTTTACGCTGGCAACTGCCATCCAAAACGGCATGAACCCCAACGTCACCCTCAACTGCAACTCGCCGCTCAAGGCCAAGGGCACCACGACCGAGGTCCAAAATTACGCCAACCAGAGCTATGGCAACATCACGCTTAAGCAGGCGACGGCATACTCCTCCAACACCGGCTACATCCAGGTGGCGGAAGCCGTCGGTAACAGCAAGATCATCTCGCTCGTCAAAAAGCTCGGCATCGACCCCGCCAAGGACAACATCGAGGACGTTCCCGTCATGACCCTCGGCACCGGCTCGATCTCGCCGCTCGAGATGGCCGCCGCCTACGCGACGTTTGCCAACGGCGGCTACTATCGCCAGCCGATCGCCATCACCGAGATTGACTCTCGTACCGGTTCGGTGCTGTACCAGCACACCGACAATCCCTCACAGGTGCTTACCGAGGG
The DNA here is from genome assembly GCA_036301625.1 of Collinsella sp. Lineage (GTDB taxonomy): Bacteria > Actinomycetota > Coriobacteriia > Coriobacteriales > Coriobacteriaceae > Collinsella. Next base: position 16,192 of record JAXJEC010000050.1, read on the forward strand.
CGAGGCCGCCGCGGTCACCGATGTTCTGTCCGGCGTCATGAAGGGCAGCGGTACGGGTGCTGCCGGCGCCCTGAGCGTCAACCAGCCCTATGCCGGCAAGACGGGCACCACCGACAACACCACCAACCTGTGGTTCTGCGGCTATACCCCGCAGCTGGCGTGCGCCCTGTGGACCGGCTATTCCGCGGGCGAGATCCCCATCCAAAAGTACGGCACGGACCTGCTGGGCGACAGCACCAACCTGCCTGTCTTTAAGCGGTTTATGAACACCGTTCTGACCGGTACCGAGCGCGAGGAGTTTGCGACCGGAACGGCGCCCACCTACAAGAACAACAGCGTCTGGAAGTTCTACGGCACCAATAACACCAAGAAGTCGGAGAACGACGACAAGGACGAAGAGGAAGAGGAAGAGGAAACCACCACAACGACTACCACGACGACCACGACCACCGAGACCACGGGCGGCGACACCACCGGCGGCACCGGTACGACCGGTGGCTCGACGGGCGGCTCCACTGGTGGTTCGACCGGCGGCGATGGCGGCACGCCTACGCCTACGCCTACGCCTACGCCTACGCCTACGCCCACTCCCGACCCCTCGCCCACGCCTGACGATACGGTCGGCTAAGAAATACGCGACTAAAGCCAACAAGGCCCCGAGCAGCTTATTGAACTGCTCGGGGCCTTTTAGTTTGAAGCGACCTGGTGGGCGGTCTTTATACCGGCAAACAAAAAAGGGGTACCGACCAACGTCGATACCCCTTACAAGCCACTATGTAAGCGCACACAA
>JAXJEC010000051.1:0-4105 GCA_036301625.1 Collinsella sp.
GCCACACGCGTGCACAGACTGTCGGTTCGACGAAGAAGCCTCAGCCGTAGCAACGGATTGCCCAGCGAGAGATCGCCACGGGCGGATATTAAACTGCAAAGACGAGCGTCGGGAAGACACGCCGAGGTCGCCGCGGACGGGCTGATATAGGGAGAGGGCCTGACCCCATATCGTTGGGGCCAGGCCCGATTTTGCCTCTTGACAATGTCCTGCTCATATTAAAAAGTGCCGCCCCAAAGGGGCGGCACACAAACTTATTATCAGCTTTTCTGTAACGAGCATGCGACGACTCAACGCCGGGGCGCAGGGCGGGGAAACCTTTGCCTCGCGCGACCCTGCGAAGCCGTGAGCGAGAGGGGAAGGTTTCCCCGCCCTGCGCCCCGTGGTCGGTGAGAACAGACTACATGCCCGCGAGACCGCGGGCGGCGGTGGCGCACATAAATGCCAAGACGAGAATCACGAGCGACCCGGCGATGTCTGCCAGCACGCCCATTACGCGGCGCTCAAACAGCCAACTCTCAAAGTGCGGGGCAACGTTGCGCCAAACACGCCACAGCAAGATGCCCATACCGATGACGCCCGGGATATTGAGCAGTAGGATCTCGGAGCACAAAAGACCGATCAGGTTGCCGGCGGCAAAGCCCGCATCGCCCTCGCAGTATTTGCGATAAATCATGTACAGCATGTACGCCACAAACGGCTGCAGGCACGCAGAGATAAACGTAACTACTATCGAGGGCTCCCGCGAAAAGACCTCGGTGAGTTTATCGACACTCGTAGCGTCCTTCGAAGCCAAGAATAAACCGATAACCACAAGGGGCACCACGCCCAAAATTACCTCGACCAGAGTAAACAACTTGGCAGTCAAATCCTCACTAGCCGAATTCAAATGAGGCGCCCACTCAGGATGAGCATGCGCGCCGACCTTCTTGTCCTTCTCAGCACGATCGGCCTTTTTACCCTCGGCAACCCGACGACCAGGATCCTTGCGAGTTCCCGCCGCAGCAACCCGAGCCCGAGACTTCTTACCCATAACCAACACCTCACAAGAGGAAACGAATAGCCAACGCTACCCAGTGTACCCTCTAAGCAACGTCACCGCCCCAACCGGCCCCCACAAAAACGTGCCGCCCCATAAGGGGCGGCACACAAACTTTTTTATCAGCTTTTCCGTAGCGAGCACGCGACGACCCAAAGCGGGCCGGGAGGGCCGGTCTACCTTCCCTCAACGCGACCCTGCGAAGCCGTGAGCGAGGAGGGAAGGTAGACCGGCCCTCCCGGCCCAGCTCACGCTAGCGCCAAGCGCTAGTAGTTCACCACCTGCTCCTCAAAGTACGCCTTCGGGTGGTTGCACACCGGGCACACCTCAGGCGCCTCGGCACCAACGTGCAGGTGCCCGCAGTTCAGGCACTTCCACACCTTCACACCCTCACGCTCAAACACCTCGCCCGACTCGATGCGCTCGACGAGTTTGTTGTAGCGCTCCTCGTGGGCCTTCTCGACGGCGGCGACGCCACGGAACTTCTCGGCGATCTCGGCAAAGCCCTCCTCCTCGGCGGTCTTGGCGAACTCGTCGTACATCGTGGTCCACTCGTAGTTCTCGCCCGCGGCGGCGTCACGCAGGTTGTCCAGAGTGCCCGGAACGGCACCGTCGTGCAGGTACTTAAACCACAGCTTGGCATGCTCGGACTCGTTGCCCGCCGTCTCGGCAAAGATATTCGAGATCTGAACGTAGCCGTCCTTTTTGGCCTTGGATGCATAGTAGCGATACTTGGTGTGTGCCTGGGACTCACCGGCAAAAGCGGTCTCGAGGTTCTTCTTGGTCTGAGAGTTCTCAAAATCCATAGGTGTACTTCCCTTCAACACATGCCGCCCATGACTTTGAGCGACCTTGTCTTTAGGATGCCCTCATGCCGAGAATTTAAACCTTACAATCCCGTTCTTCAGATTTGAGCGAGCTATACACTCAGCCAACGATCGCTCTCGGAGCGGCAAAAGCCCTCACGCTCAAGATCGGCAAGAATGCTTGCGACCAACTCGCGCTCGACCGACTCTCGGCCGGCTGCCGCCTCCATCTCGTTAACGCCTGCAACGGCTTCATCGAGCGTAATACCTGCCGGCTGCCCATCGCGCGCCGCCAGCAGCATGCGCACAATGTGGGCGCGCTTTTGGCGACGCGAGCCCTCAAACTTGGACTGACGGCTATAGCCCGCCGACCGCCTAGAAGGATTGGGCAACGTCTTTTTTAGATATGCGCCGTAATCTAGCAACGCGTAATACCACGCGCGCGGCGTGTCGGCATCATCGAGCGGCACGGCAAAGGGAGCGATCTCGTCGGTCGCTGCACCGGGAGCCGCCGGACAAGCAGCCTGGATCAGCGGCACCAGCTCGCGATCGGGAACGGCCGGCACATCGGGAAAGAAATGATGCAGAAAGACCGTGCGCACATTGGTCTCCAGATACACGCCCGGAAGATCAAACGCAAACGACCGGATACCCTGCGCCGTTGCCGGGCCAATACCAGGCAGAGCGACCAAGTCACGCGTCTCGTGTGGAAACTCCCCGTCCCAGTCCTCTACAACGCGCTGAGCGGCATTGTGAAGCGCCAGAGCGCGTCGGTTGTAGCCCATGCCCTGCCAAGCGTCCAAAACATCGGAAGGCGCGGCCTGAGCAAGCGCCTGAACAGTCGGAAAGCGATCGAGCCACGCCGGCATACGCGTCTCCACGCGCGGCACCTGCGTCTGCTGCAGCATGACCTCGGAGAGCCAGATGATATACGGGTCGCGCGTTCGGCGCCACGGAAGGTCGCGATAACGCAAGACCCCTTCCGAACGAATCATCGAACGAAAGGGGTCCTGAATCATAGCCATACTCCTTATGCGGCGCTATTCCTCCCGGCAAGCGTACGCGCAGGCAGCGTACTCGGGAAACGCATCGCGATCGGCGAACTTGGGATCGACAGCCGGAAACTGGCGATGGGCGACGATATCGCCGAGCGAAACGGAATCGAGGTAGTCGCGCATCAACGCCTGGGCTCCGGCCCACAGGGGATGATAGCAGCACGCGCCCATGCGCGCACAGTCACCATCGGGGGCGGTGCAGTCGTTCATAACCATAGGGCCCTGAACGGCCTCGACGACCTGGCGGATAGTGACGTCGTCCGGACTGACCTTGAGACGCATGCCACCGTGGACGCCACGCAGGCTCTCCACAATACCGGCCTGGACCAAACCATGCTGAATCGAACGGGCAAACGAATACGGGACATTGACCTCTTCGGCAGCGGTGCGAACAGAAAGCAAACACTCCGGATCCTCAGCAAGCATCGCCAGCATACGAAGGGCGTAATCAGTCTTCCTCGATATGTCCATTTTTTCCCTTTCAAGGAATACGAACAGCTCGAACGAGCTCCGGGGCCGAGCTTGTGTCGAGACGCTAAATGACCGCCAGGACATCCAAATGGTAAATCGGATATCCACTGAGTGCCGCGCTTGGAGCGAAATGCATCAGATGCGGCGCACAGTGCAATTTAGTATAACCTAACCCCCTGTCTCGTAGAACAGGTGTTGCGCAACAAAGCTGTTGTTCAGACAGATATACTTATTAGATTTTACTTGCGTTCCCGAAGGCGCGGGGATTTTGGGCGAAGATGCACCGGGGCGATCGTTCTATCGAAACAAAGTGCATCAAACGCAAAAAGCCACGTCCGAAGACGTGGCTTTAATTGCGTTGGCGGGAAGTACGGGGCTCGAACCCGCGACCTCCGACGTGACAGGCCGGCGCTCTAACCAAACTGAGCTAACTCCCCAGGCAGTCGTTCGCGTTTGTTTCCGCTCGCGTGCGCTGCGGGGATTATTATACACAGAAGTCTGTCCGGCGCGCAACAACTTTTTTGAAAAAATTTTTCAGGGCCATCCGGGAGGGTCTCCGGGGCTGAGGGCGGGGGTTAAGTTTGCTGCTCTACAGTCCTGCGCAAGACGGAAAGCACATTAAGTGCTTTCCTTTGCGTGCGGAACTCGCGACAAACTTAACCCCCGCCCTCAGCCCCGGAGACCCTCCCGGATGGCCCTGAAAAATTTTTTCAAAAAAGTTGTTGCGCGCCGGA
>JAXJEC010000052.1:0-35979 GCA_036301625.1 Collinsella sp.
CTGTTTAAGTTTGTCGCGAGTTCCGCACGCAAAGGAAAGCACTTAATGTGCTTTCCGTCTTGCGCAGGACTGTAGAGCAGCAAACTTAAACAGCGGGCCGCCCGGGCCGGGGATCCGCCCCCGCGCACAGAAGGGGATTCCTTTTGTGTAGGCTTTGCGGAAATGTGCCGAATTTGGGATACGCCCGGCGGCGTGGTCTGTTGACGGCACAGCTAACGGCACGTATCCTATCGAACTGCGTGTTTCGTAGGGGGATGCTGACCCCTCGATTCAAGCCGTTGCACTTTACAGAAAGCTGGAATCATTCGAGAAGGAGTACGCTTTGCCTACTATTAACCAGCTGGTTCGCCAGGGCCGTCGTTCCGTGCCCAAGAAGTCCAAGAACGCTGCTCTGCAGCACAACTCCCAGAAGCGCGGCGTGTGCACCCGCGTCTTCACCACGAGCCCCAAGAAGCCGAACTCGGCTCTTCGTAAGGTTGCCCGTGTTCGCCTCGTCAACGGCATCGAAGTTACCGCTTACATCCCGGGTGAGGGCCACAACCTGCAGGAGCACTCCATCGTGCTCGTCCGCGGCGGTCGTGTCCGTGACCTCCCTGGTGTCCGTTATCACGTCATCCGTGGCGCCTACGACGCTGCTCCGGTCCAGAACCGCATGCAGGCCCGTTCCAAGTACGGTGCTAAGCGCCCCAAGGCTAAATAAGCCAGATAACGTTTTGATACTTTCGCCGTGCGCCTCATAGGGCACAACGGCAGACACTAAAGGAGATTTCACATGCCGCGTCGTGCAGCAGCTAATCGTCGTGAGGTTCAGCCTGACGCCGTTTACAACAACCGCCTGGTGACTCAGCTCATCAACAAGGTCCTTCTTGACGGCAAGAAGGCCACCGCTGAGCGCATCGTTTACACCGCTTTCGAGATCGTTGCCGAGAAGTCCGAGGGTGGCGACGCTCTCGCTACCTTCAAGAAGGCTATGGACAACGTCAAGCCCACGCTCGAGGTTAAGCCCAAGCGTGTCGGTGGCGCTACCTATCAGGTCCCGATGGAGGTCAACTCCCGTCGTTCCACCGCTCTGGGCATCCGCTGGATCGTCAACTTCTCCCGCGCTCGCAAGGAGAAGACCATGGCCGAGCGTCTCGCCAACGAGATCCTCGACGCTTCCAACGGCCTGGGCGCTTCCGTCAAGAAGCGTGAGGACGTCTTCAAGATGGCCGAGGCCAACCGCGCGTTCTCTCACTATCGTTGGTAAGTTAAGGTAAGGAACTAACATGGCTAAGCCTAAGTACAAGCTTTCCGATACCCGTAACATCGGCATCATGGCCCACATCGATGCCGGTAAGACCACCACGACTGAGCGTATTCTTTACTACACCGGTAAGACCCACAAGATCGGTGAGGTCCATGAGGGCGCTGCCACCATGGACTGGATGGTTCAGGAGCAGGAGCGCGGCGTAACCATTACCTCCGCTGCTACCACGTGCTTCTGGAACAAGGACGGTAAGGACTACCGCATCCAGATCATCGACACCCCGGGCCACGTTGACTTCACCGCCGAGGTCGAGCGCTGCCTGCGCGTCCTCGATGGTGCTGTCGCCGTCTTCGACGCCGTTGCCGGTGTTCAGCCCCAGTCTGAGACCGTTTGGCGTCAGGCTTCTACCTTCAACGTCCCCCGCATCGCCTTCATCAACAAGTATGACCGCGTGGGCGCTGACTTCTTCAACGCTATCGAGACCATGAAGGATCGTCTCGACGCTAACGCCGTGGCCGCTCAGGTCCCGATGGGCGCCGAGGACAACTTCTGGGGCGTCATCGACCTGGTCACCATGACTGCATGGGACTTCAAGGCCGACGAGAAGGGTATGACCTACCCCGAGCCGATGGACGAGATCCCGGCTGAGTTTGCCGACATCGCTGCCACCAAGCGCGAGGAGCTCCTTGACGCTGCTGCCAGCTTTGACGACGAGCTCATGGAGAAGATCCTCATGGAGGAGGACTTCACCGTCGAGGAGCTCAAGGCGGCTCTGCGTAAGGGCGTTCTGGCCAACGAGCTCAACCTCGTCTTCGTGGGCTCCGCCTACAAGAACAAGGGCGTTCAGGAGCTGCTCGACGCTGTCGTCGACTACCTGCCCAGCCCGCTCGACGTTGAGGCTGTCACCGGTACCGATCCGGACACCGGCGAGGAGATCCAGCGTCATCCTTCCTTCGACGAGCCCTTCTCCGGCCTGGTCTTCAAGATCATGACCGACCCGTTCGTCGGTAAGCTCACCTACGTCCGCGTTTACTCCGGCCGTGCCGAGTCCGGCTCCTACGTGGTCAACGCTTCCAACGGTCAGCGCGAGCGCCTCGGCCGCATCCTCGAGATGAACGCCGCCGAGCGTATCGACCGTGACGACGCTGCCGCCGGCGACATCGTTGCTTGCGTCGGCTTCAAGAACTCCACCACCGGTGACACCCTGTGCGCCGAGGGCAAGGAGATCGTCCTCGAGAAGATCGAGTTCGCTAAGCCCGTTATCGACGTTGCCATCGAGCCCAAGACCAAGGCCGAGCAGGACAAGATGTCCCTGGCTCTGACCAAGCTCGCCGAGGAGGACCCGACCTTCCAGGTGTCCACCAACCACGAGACCGGCCAGACCATCATCGCCGGCATGGGCGAGCTGCACCTCGAGATCATCGTCGACCGTCTGCTCCGCGAGTTCAAGGTTGACGCTAACGTTGGTAAGCCTCAGGTTGCCTACCGCGAGACCGCTGGTCACGACGTCGAGAAGGCTGAGGGCAAGTTCGTCCGTCAGTCCGGCGGTCGCGGTCAGTACGGCCACGCCGTCATCAAGCTCGAGAAGATGGAGGAGGGCTTCGGCTACGAGTTCGTCAACGCTATCGTCGGCGGCGTCGTGCCCAAGGAGTACATCCCGTCCATCGACAAGGGCATCCAGGAGGCCCTGAACACCGGTGTTATCGCCGGCTTCCCGGTCCTCGACGTTAAGGTCACCCTGTTCGACGGTTCTTACCACGAGGTCGACTCCTCCGAGGCCGCCTTCAAGATCGCCGGTTCCATGGCTATCAAGGACGCCCTCAAGAAGTCCGATCCGCAGCTGCTCGAGCCGATCATGGCTGTCGAGGTCGAGACCCCTGAGCAGTACATGGGCGACGTTATGGGCAACCTCTCCGGTCGCCGCGGCAAGATCGAGGGCATGGAGGATCGCAAGAACAGCAAGCTCATCCGTGCCAAGGTGCCGCTGGGCGAGATGTTCGGTTACGCTACCGACCTTCGCTCCCAGACCCAGGGCCGTGCATCCTACACGATGCAGTTCGACTCTTATGAGCCCGCGCCCAAGTCCATCGTGGACGAGGTCATGAGCAAGAACGCCTAAGTTCGAGCTCCCTGTTACGTAATCCGCGAGAACATCTCTCGCACTCTTTGGAGGTTTAAGTTGGCTACCCAGAAGATCCGCATTCGCCTCAAGGGCTATGATCACGAGGTCGTCGATCAGTCCGCGAAGCTCATCGTCGAGACCGCTCAGAAGACCGGCGCTCGCGTTTCCGGTCCTGTCCCCCTGCCCACCGAGCGCAACCTGTACACGGTTATCCGCTCGCCGCACGTGAACAAGGACTCCCGTGAGCAGTTCGAGATGCGCACTCACAAGCGCCTCATCGACATCCTCGACCCCACCTCGGGCACCGTTGATTCGCTCATGCGTCTCGACCTCCCCGCTGGCGTCGACATTGACATCAAGCTCTAAGCGATATCGCTCATAGCTTAAAGGGCCCCGCTGCCGTTACGGTAGCGGGGCCCTTTTGTTTTGAGTTTAGATTTTGGGATAGCGAATTCGTCTGCCGAGCCGGCGGCTGCGGCGCCCTATTCGCTCAGGGGGCGCAAGGATGCTTCTTCGAAGTGGAAGACGCACAAGCCGCTCTCGGTCTCAATGCATGCGCGGCCGCAATCGTCGACCGTTCTAAATATGCCTCGTGCCAGCTCGTCTCCAGCGGGGGAGCGGGCGATAACGTGCTTCCCGATCCAATTGAGGTGAGCGATATATTCGTCGTGGACGGGCGCGAGCGGACCGGCGTCTTCTTCCTTGGCGTTGAGGCGCTCTGCCCAGGTATCTACAGCGTCTATAACTGCGTGATAGACCTCATCGAGGAGCATGTCGACGGCGGGAACGCTCTCGTTGAGGTCCGAGAGGCCAATTGCCGCCAGGCCGCCATCGGGCACCTCTTGGGGCGTGTAGTTTACGTTGACACCAATGCCGCAGACGGCGAAAGGTTTGCCTTCGTTATCGCGTGCGGCCTCGACCAGAATGCCGCCGAGTTTGCGTCCTCGCGCGACCAGGTCGTTGGGCCATTTGAGGCCAATCTCGTTTGCAAGACCTTGCTTTTCGAGTGCTTCGAGCACCGCTAGGCCGCTGACGGCGGCAAGACCAGAGTACTTTGCGGGATTAACGCATGGACGCAGGACAATCGAAAGCAATAGGTTGCCGGCGGTTGAATCCCACTTGTGGCCGCGCCGGCCGCGTCCTGCCGTTTGCGCGCGGGCGGCAAGTCCTGTGCCGTGCGGCGCACCCTGTTTTCCTGCCTCGAGCAGGTCATCGTTGGTCGATCCGGTTACGTCGACAATCGTTAATTGGGCATCCATAGCGGCTGCTACCTCCTTATTGAATAAGTGAATGACGCAATGGTGTCGAGAGATAGACACAATGTGAAGCCTTTGTCGCATTTGGACAATTTAATGTTAACACGTCAACAAAGACTGAAATGCGTTATCCTCTCTTGGTCGATGTAAACACGTCAACAACTCAAAGGAGGTTAGTGATGGGTTTCACGATTCTTGGAACAGGCTCGGCGCTTCCTGAACGCAGTGTTTCCAATGACGAGCTGTCTGAGTTCCTCGATACCTCGGATGAGTGGATTTTTACCCGCACGGGTATCAAGAGCCGCCACGTCTGCACCACCGAGTCACTTGACGACCTTGCCGTAGCGGCGAGCGAGCGGGCACTCCAGGTGTCCGGAATCGACGCGAGCCAGCTGGATCTGATCGTCTGCTCGACGACGACGGGTGACCACCTTGTTCCCGCTGAGGCGTGTGCCGTTGCTGAGCGACTGGGCGCAACGTGCCCTGCCTTCGATGCCTCGGCGGCTTGTGCCGGCTTCGTATTTGCGCTCGATGTCGCCGAGGGCTATATCGCCCGCGGTCGCGCCGAGCGCGTGCTTGTCGTTGCTGCCGAGCAGATGACGCGCGCGCTCGACTGGACCGACCGTGCCACCTGCGTGCTCTTTGGCGATGGGGCAGGCGCCGCAGTGATTGAGGCTGGGGGAGACAGTCCCCTTGCCGTTGAGCTTTCGACGGCGCCCGACGTCGAGACGTTGCGCGTTCCCGGTCTGGTCGGTACCTCGCCGTTTAAGGCTTCCGCAGATAGCGCGAGCGCGCTGTCCATGAATGGCCGCCGCGTGTTCAAGTTCGGCGTCAACGCCATCTGCGACACGGTCCATAAGCTTGCGATCGATGCGGGCATTTTGGTCGAAGACATCGATCATTTTGTATTCCATCAGGCTAACGAACGAATCCTGAGCCAGGCGGTCAAGCGCCTGGGCGTGCCGGACGAGCGCGTGGTTCGCACGTTGCGCGAGACCGGCAACATTTCGAGCGCATGCATTCCGCTTGCCCTCGACCGGCTGGCAAACGCCGGTGCACTTCACACAGGCGACACCATCGCCTTGGTTGGATTTGGCGCCGGTCTGGATATAGGTGGCTATCTGCTTCGTTGGAAGTAGTCGCACATAGGAAATAAAAACGCCCTAGGGCACAACCAAAGGAGAACTACCATGGCAGATCAGAAGACCTTCGAGCGCGTTTGCGACGTTATCCGCGAGACCGCCGGTCTTGACGATGTCGAGATGAAGCCCGAGTCCACGCTCGAGGAGATTGGTCTCGACAGCCTGGGCACCGTCGAGATCCTCGTCGCCGTCGAGGACGAGTTTGGCATCCAGCTCGATACCGAGGAGAACCCCAAGACGGTCGGCGAGTTCGCCGATACGGTCGAGGCGGCATTGGAGAAGTAGAGATGCTCAAGACTCCTCTCTGCGATCTGCTCGGCATCGAAAAGCCCGTGTTCCAGGGCGGTATGGCCTGGATTGCCGATGCCTCGCTGGCGTCCGCAGTGTCCGAGGCGGGTGGCTTAGGCATCATCGCGGCCATGAACGCCGACGCCAACTGGCTGCGCGAACAGATTCATGAGCTGCGCGCCAAGACGGATAAGCCCTTTGGCGTCAACGTCATGCTCATGAGCCCGTTTGCCGACGAGGTTGCACAGGTCGTGATTGACGAGCGAGTGCCGGTCGTCGTGACGGGCGCCGGCAATCCCGCCAAGTACATGAAGGCGTGGAACGAGGCGAGCATCAAGGTCATCCCGGTCGTTGCCTCGGTGGCGCTGGCGCGCCTCGTGGCACGTCGTGGAGCCACGGCGGTTGTTGCCGAGGGTACCGAATCGGGCGGCCATATTGGCGAGACCTCGACGATGGCACTGGTGCCGCAGGTCGTCGATGCGGTCGACATTCCCGTTGTGGCCGCCGGCGGTATCGCGGATGGCCGCGGGGTGGCGGCCGCCTTTATGCTTGGCGCCGCTGGCGTCCAAGTGGGCACGCGTTTTCTCGTTGCCGATGAGTGTACCGTCTCGGAGCAGTACAAGGAGATGGTCCTGAAGGCCAACGACACTTCGACGCGTGCGACCGGTCGCTCGACGGGACATCCGGTGCGCGCCCTCAAGAGCCCCTTCACCAACGCCTATGCCAAGAGCGAGGGTTCCGGTGCGAGTGCCGAGGAGCTCGGTGCTATGGGAACCGGTGCGCTGCGTAAGGCCGCCAAGGACGGCAACTACGAAGAGGGTTCGTTTTTGTGTGGACAGATTGCCGGCATGGTCAACGAGCGCCAGAGCGCACGCGAAATCGTTGACGACCTGGTCGATGGCGCCGAGCACGTCCTGAAGGGTGCGTGCGCATGGGCGGCGTAGCGTTTTTGTTTGCCGGCCAGGGTGCCCAGCACCCCGCGATGGGCGTCGACTTGATCGAGGCATCGTCGGCGGCCGCCGAGGTGTTCGCCATTGCAGACGAGGTGCGCCCGGGGACCAGCGAGCAATGCCGGAGTGCCTCCAAGGAGGAGCTCTCGCAGACCGAGAACACGCAGCCGTGCGTGTTCGTTCACGACTTGGCTGTCGCCGTCGCCCTGCGCGAGCGCGGCGTGGTGTCTGCCGCCTGTGCGGGATTCTCGCTGGGCGAGGTCGCTGCACTCACCTTTGCGGGGGCATTCGATACGCGAGCGGGTTTTGAGCTCGTGCGTGAGCGCGCGGCATTGATGGCCACGGCGGCCGAGCGTCACCCCGGCGGCATGCGCGCCGTCATCAAACTTGATGCTGCGCAAGTCGAGAACCTGGCTGCGCAGGCCGGCGAGGACTGCTGGCCGGTCAACTACAACAGTCCCCAGCAGACGGTTGTGGCCGGAGCGCCCGATGCGCTGCAGACCCTCGACGTCCTAGTAAAAGAGGCTGGCGGCCGCGCCATGAAGGTCGCGGTGTCGGGTGCATTCCATAGCCCCTATATGGCAGAGGCGACTGAGGGGCTGGCGACGTATATCCAAGCCGGCCACGCGCCGTCTCCGCTGCTGATTCCGGTCATGGCAAACATGACGGCGGCGCCCTATCCGGCGGACCCGCGAGCGGCATCGGATGTCTTGGCCAACCAGGTGAGCCATGCCGTGCGCTGGGTCGATACGCTGCATGCTTTGCAGGATCAAGGCATCGACACATTTATTGAGGTCGGCCCCGGCAAAACGCTGTCGGGTCTGGTCAAGCGTACGCTGAGCGACGTTCGCGTGTATTCGTGCGAAACGGCCGAGCAGGTCGCAGCTATTGCCGACGAGCTCGCATAGTCCACAGGGCTGTAACCCGAAAGGAATGACATGGGCAACTTGAACAACGGCACGCTCGAGCGCAACGACTCACGTCGCGTGGCACTGGTCACGGGCGGTTCGCGAGGTATCGGTCGCGCCTGCGCTGTCGGTCTGGCGGAGGACGGCTTTGATATCGCCGTCGTCTATGCCGGCAACGTCGATGCGGCGCGCGAGACGTGCGAAGCCTGCCAGGCCGCTGGTGTCACAGCTCGCGCGTATCAATGCGACGTGGCCGATCCCGATGCCGTCAATGCGTGCATCGAGACCGTGCTCAATGACTTTGGTTCGATTTGGGCGCTCGTCAACAACGCTGGCATCACCCGCGATGGCCTGCTCATGCGCATGGGCGATGACGCCTTCGATCGCGTGCTCGATGTCAATCTTAAAGGAACGTTTAACACGACGCGCGCGCTCACCAAGACCTTTATGCGCCAGCGCGGCGGCTGCGTCGTCAACATGAGCTCGGTCGTGGGCCTGATGGGCAATGCCGGGCAAGCCAACTACGCTGCCTCCAAGGCGGGCGTGATCGGCCTGACCAAGGCGGTGGCGCGCGAGCTTGCGCCCCGCGGCGTACGAGTGAACGCGGTTGCCCCCGGGTTTGTCGAGACGGATATGACGGCAAAGCTCTCGGAGAAGGTGCGTACGGTAACCGAGGAGCAGATTCCCCTTAAGCGTATGGCGCGCCCCGAGGAGGTGGCCGGCGTAGTGCGCTTTCTGGCGAGTGATGCGGCTGCCTACATTACGGGTGAGGTCGTGCGCGTCGACGGCGGAATGGCGATGTAGAAACCAGGGCCGAAGAACGGCTTGGATGAGGAGACCATGATGGAACAGAGAGTTGCAATCACCGGTATCGGTGCCGTGTCGCCGCTCGGCAACACCGCGCTTGCCACCTGGGCGGCAATGTGTGCTGGCACGTGCGGCATCGGCCCGATCACGCACTTCGATACCGATGCGTTTGCCGTTAAGGTGGCGGCCGAGGTCAAGGGCTTTGACGGCAACGAGTACTTTGGCAAGCGTGACGCCAAGCATCTCGACCCCTGCGTTCAGTTTGCGATGGCGGCTTCGGACGAGGCCATGCACGATGCGGGCTTTGATGTCGAAGGCGCCATCGATCGCGAGCGCCTGGGCGTCTACGTGGGCTCGGGCGTGGGCGGCATGACGACGCTCGTCGACAACGTCCATACGATTGCCGAACGTGGGCCCCGCCGCGCATCGCCCTATATGATCGCGATGATGATCCCCAACATGGCATCGGGCAATATCGCAATCCGCCACAAGGCAAAGGGCCCGACCCTGCCCGTGGTGACCGCGTGCGCAACCTCGGCCCATGCGGTGGGCGAGGCGTTCCGCGCCATCAAGCACGGCTATGCCGACGCGATCCTCGCGGGCGGCGCCGAGGCCGCAATTATCCCCGATGCCGTTGCGGGCTTTACGTCCTGCCGCGCATTGACCACCAACCCTGATCCCGCGACGGCTTGCCGCCCGTTCGATGCAGACCGCGATGGCTTTGTGATGGGCGAGGGCGCCTGCGTGCTCGTGCTCGAGAGCATGGAACATGCGCAGGCGCGCGGTGCGCACATTTATGCCGAGGTCGTGGGCTACGGCAACACCGATGATGCCTATCACATCACGAGCCCTGATCCCGAGGCTGCCGGCATTGCCCGCGCGATATCGCTGGCGGTGACCGAGGGCGACGTCAGGCCTTCCGAGGGCCTCTACATCAATGCCCACGGCACATCGACCAAGCTCAACGATTCGTCCGAGACGGCGGGCATTAAGCGTGCGCTCGGCGAGGACGCGGCGCGCGCCGCGCACGTCTCGTCGACTAAGTCGATGACCGGCCACATGATCGGTGCCACGGGCGCCATCGAGGTCATGGCCTGCGCCATGGCGCTCGAGCAGGGCGTGGTGCCGCCGACCATTAACTACCGCACGCCCGATCCCGCCTGCGATCTTGACTACACGCCCAATCGCGCAGTTCGCGCCGACCTTACCTGGGCGCTTTCGACCAACCTAGGCTTTGGCGGGCACAACGCCGCCATCGCGCTGCGTAGATATACGAGGAGCTAGAGCATGGATTCCAAAAGACTTGCCGAGATAGCCGATGTGATGGAGGACCGCGGCCTCACGCGCGTGCGCGTTGAGGAGCCCGATGGCACCGCGGTCGAACTCGAGCGCGCGAGCGCCGCACAGCCGGTTGCCGTGCCCATGCCCATGCCGAGCGCTATGGCCGCTCCAGTTGCAGCTCCCACAGTCGCGCCTGCCGCACCGGAGCCCGCCGCGCAGACACCTGCCGCCGCACCAGAGCCCAAGGGCACCGAGGTGACCGCTCCCATGGTCGGCGTTTTCTATGCTGCCCCGGCGCCGGGCGACGAGCCGTTTGTGCACGTGGGCTCTAAGGTCAAGGCCGGCGAGACGCTCTGCATCATCGAGGCCATGAAGGTTCTCAACGAGGTAACGGCAGAGGCAGACGGCGAGGTGCTCGAGATCTGCGTGGCCGACGGCGACCTCGTGGAGTTTGGCAGCTGCCTCATGAGGATCGGATAGGTGATATCCATGAACAAAGAAGAGCTTAAGGAACTGTTGCCGCATCGCGAACCGATGCTTTTGCTCGACGAGGCCGAGCTGGTGGGCGACGAGGCCCACGGCAAGATCACGATCACGGGCGACGAGTACTTTTTGCAGGGGCATTTTCCGGGAAACCCGGTGGTCCCCGGCGTGATTCAGTGCGAGATGCTCGCCCAAAACTGTTGCGTGCTGCTGATGGGCGATGAGGAGGCGCGCGGCGCGACGCCGTTCTACACGAGTCTGGACAAGGTGCGCTTTAAGCGTCCGGTGCGCCCGGGCGACACGGTTGATCTGGTGTGCTCCATCACGCGTGCGCGCGGGCCGTTCCGCTTTGCGACGGGTACTGCGAGCGTCAACGGTGAGGTTTGCTGCCGCGCCGATATGTCTTTTGCACTCATGCACGAAAGTTAAGGAAGGCTTCATGTTCGACAAAGTGCTCATCGCCAACCGCGGCGAAGTCGCGGTCCGTGTTATCCGCGCGTGCCGCGATATGGGCATCAAGACCGTCGCCGTCTACTCCACGGTCGATGCGGACGCGCTGCACGTGCAGTTTGCCGACGAGGCGTATTGCATCGGCGGCCCGCGTCTTGCCGAGAGCTACCTCAACGACGATGCTGTGCTCACCTGTGCCGTGAAGTCGGGAGCTAAGGCAATTCATCCCGGCTATGGCTTTTTCTCCGAGAAGGCGAGCTTCGTGCGCGACTGCGACAAGTATGGCCTGGCGTTTGTTGGTCCTTCGGCCAAGGTGATCGACAGCATGGGCGACAAGGACGCCGCACGTCGAACGGCTGCCGCGGCGGGCGTGCCCATCGTGCCGGGCTGCGATTTGCTCAAAAGTCCCGAGGAGGCAACGGCCGAGGCTGAGCGCATTGGCTGCCCCGTGCTTATTAAGGCGCGTGCGGGCGGCGGCGGTCGCGGTATTCGTAAGGTCGAGCGCGTGGAAGATGCGGCAAA
Source organism: Collinsella sp. (assembly GCA_036301625.1). Lineage (GTDB taxonomy): Bacteria > Actinomycetota > Coriobacteriia > Coriobacteriales > Coriobacteriaceae > Collinsella. The sequence continues at coordinate 11,456 of JAXJEC010000052.1, forward strand.
GGCCTTTATTGAAGCACGCGCCGAGGGCGAGGCCGTTTTTGGCGACGGCGAGTGCTACATGGAGAAGTTCGTCGCGCCGGCGCATCACGTTGAGGTACAGATTATGGCCGATAAGCAGGGCCATGTGTTTTCGCTCGGCGAGCGCGAGTGCTCGGTGCAGCGGCGCAACCAAAAGCTAATCGAGGAGAGCCCCGCGCCGTGCCTCGACGGACACGACGACATTCGTGCTCGCATGCACAAGGCAGCGCGTGACCTGGCTCGTGCCGTCGGCTACGAAGGAGCCGGTACCATCGAGTTCCTGTATTCGGACGACGGCAATTTCTACTTTATGGAAATGAACACGCGCTTGCAGGTGGAGCATCCGGTTACGGAGTTTGTGACCGATACCGACTTGGTCAAGTGGCAGCTGCGCGTGGCAGCCGGCCAGCCTCTGTCCTTTGAGCAGGAGGACATGCCGGTCCGCAACCATGCTATGGAGTGCCGCATCAATGCCGAAACGCCAGACTTTCTGCCGTCATGCGGAACGGTCACCGCGTTGCGTGTGCCGGGTGGTCCGCGCGTGCGCTGGGATTCCGCCATGTTTGCCGGTGCGAAAGTTCCGCCGTACTACGACTCCATGCTCGGCAAGCTCATCGTGTGTGCGCCCACGCGTGACGGCGCCATTCGCAAGATGCGCTCGGCCCTGGGCGAGCTCGTGATTGAGGGCGTGAGCGAAAACAGCGAGCTTCAGCTCGACGTGCTGGCAAACGACGAGTTCTTGTCGGGCATGTATCACACCGATCTAATGGGGCATCTCTATGCTGATGAATAGAAAAGCGAAGACGGTCAACGTCCTCGAGGGACCGATGACCGAGTCGTGCGCCGAGTTTCCCGCGCGCCACGTGTTTATCAAGTGCCCGGAGTGCCGCCGCGTGATCGATGAGGCGCGCCTGCACGACAACCTCGAGGTCTGCCCTCGTTGCGGCAAACACTTTCGCGTGAGCGGGCGCGACCGCATGCACATGACGATTGACGAGGGCACGTTTGAGGAATGGGATGCCAGTCTGGCGCCGGAGGACTTCCTTTCGTTTCCCGGCTATGCCGACAAGCTCAAGAGCGTGAGCGAACGTTCGGGCGAGCGCGATGCCGTTGTGTGCGGCAAGGGCAAAATCTGCGGTTGCGATACGGCGCTCTTCTTTATGGACGCCAACTTTATGATGGGCTCGATGGGTTCCGTGGTGGGCGAGAAGATCTGCCGCACATTTGAGCGTGCGACCGAGCTGGGACTGCCGGTCGTTGGCTTTACCGTATCGGGTGGCGCCCGCATGCAGGAGGGCGTGACCTCGCTCATGCAGATGGCCAAGATTTCTGCGGCGGTTAGGCGCCATAGCGAGGCGGGCGGCCTGTATATCACGGTGCTCACTGACCCCACGACCGGAGGCGTAACCGCGAGCTTTGCCATGGAGGGCGATATTATCCTGGCCGAGCCCGATGCCCTGACGGCATTTGCCGGCCCGCGCGTGATCGAGCAGAACATGCACAAGCGCCTGCCCAAGGGATTCCAGCGCTCCGAGTTTTTGCTGGAGCACGGCTTTTGCGATGCCGTTGTTCCGCGTGGCGAGATTGCGCTCACGGTAGGCGAGCTGCTGGCGCTGCACGAAGGGCACGCGCCCGGCCTGGGGGCACCGCATGAGATCGTGCATACGGGCCGCCGCGGCAAAAAGCTGGGACACTTGTTCAAACGCTCGACGGCACCAAAATCCGCGCTCGAGATTGTCAAGCAGACCCGCTTGGCAGATCGCGCCACGGCGGGTGAGATGATCTCGCTGGGCCTGGATGGATTTGTGGAGCTGCACGGCGACCGTTACTTTGGCGATGACGCCGCTGTGGTGGCTGGCATTGGCTGGAAAGACGGACGCCCCGTAACGGTCATCGCCATCGAGCGCGGCACCACGACCAAAGAGCGTATGCGCCGCAACTTTGGCATGGCACATCCCGAGGGCTACCGCAAAGCGCGTCGCCTGATGCGCCAGGCCGAAAAGTTTGGTCGACCGGTTCTGTGCCTGGTCGATACTTCGGGCGCGTTTTGCGGCATCGGTGCCGAGGAGCGCGGCCAGGGCGAGGCGATTGCCCAGAATCTCATGGAGATGAGCGGCCTTAAGACGCCGATTGTCTCGGTGGTGACAGGCGAGGGCGGCTCTGGTGGCGCGCTGGCGCTGTCCGTGGCCGACCGCATCCTGATGCTCTCGAGCTCGGCCTATTCGGTCGTGAGCCCCGAGGCCTGTGCGTCGATCCTGTGGAAGGATACCGAGCGCGCGAATGAGGCCGCCGAGGCGCTTAAGCTTACGGCCCCCGATCTGTTGGCGCTCGGCATCATCGACGGCATTGTCGACGATAGGGGCCTGTCGCATGAGGAGATCGCCGGCGCCGTCATGTCCTCGGCATTTGATGCCTTCGATACGCTTGGGCAGCTCGACGACGCGACCCTCACAAACCTCCGCTACGAAAAGTACCGCGCAATCAGTCGGTACCGCACGATGTGACAAAGGGACAGCCCGCATGTCACATTGGGAAAGGCGTTCCATGTCACAAGTTTCTAACACCACGTTTGCAACGACGGTTTCATCAAACGCCATGGCCGTGGTGGACTATCTGTCCAAAAGCATGATGTCGGCGCTGCCCTTTATTGTCTGCGCGGCGTTGTTCCGCACTGTCGCCGTTATTATGGGCGAAGGCATGCTGGGCCTGTGGTCTGCCGATTCCGAAATCTATCGCCTGTTCTACAGTTGGCTCTATAACGCCGGCTACTACTTTTTGCCCATTTATCTTGGTTGGGCGGCCGCCCGCCAGCTCGGTTGCTCGGAGCAGCTGGGCATGATGCTGGGCGGCGTGTTGATTGCGCCCGATCTGCTTAAGCTCGTCGATGCCGCATCGACGACGGGGGCGTCGATGACTTCCGTGTATGGTCTGCTTCCCGCGCCGGTCAACGATTACACGACGACTGTTATTCCGGTTCTCATCTCGGTGCCCGTGCTATGGCGAGTGGAGTGTTTCTTTTCGCGCGTTATCCCTAAGGCCGTGGCGTTTTCGTTTGTTCCGTTTGCGACCATGCTTGTCATGGTTCCGGTTTCGCTGTGTATCACGGCACCGGCGGGCAGCTATCTGGGCATGCTGTTGGGCCAGCTTATGTTTATGCTTGGCAATTCCGGTGGCATCGTGTCGCTGCTCACGCTCATGGGGCTTGCCGCGGGCTGGGAGTTCCTTAAGATTGCCGGCGTCAGCAACGTTGTCCTATCGCTTGCCTACGCGCAGTTCATGAGTGTGGGAACGGATTCGTGCATCCTGATCGCCGCGACGATGGCGACGTTCGCCGTTTGGGGCATGCCCTTTGGCGCGTCGCTCCGCGTTGCGGATAAGGACGAGAAGGCGCTCATGCTGGGCTATTCAATCTCGGGTGTTCTTGGCGGCGTAAGCGAGCCGGCGCTGTACGGTTGCGGCTTTAAATATGGCAGGTGCCTGACGTGCATGGCCATTGGTGGCGCCGTCGGAGGCCTTGTTGCGGCCGTGGGCCACGTTACGGCCTATACCATCGGCATGACGAATGTCCTCATGGTCATTGGCTTTGCCACGGGTGGCATCTCGAACCTGTTGTGGTGCTGCGCTGCCGGCGGCACGGCATTTGCGGTGTCTGCGGCGCTGAGCTACTGCTTTGGCGTGGTGCCGGCGAAGGGGCAGGCGGCAGAAGACGGAGCCGATTCACCCGAAACCTCGAAGAGCGTGGCCGAAGTAAGCGCGTAAACCTGTGCGACACAAGGACGATTCCTTTGCCATATTCCAAGGCCGTGGCCCGTGTGGGTTGTGGCCTTTTTTGTATCTGAAGGACAAAGTGGCTACACTACAATCCGTTTGAGCAATAGATATATATAGGCAGTACCGTGGGGGCTGATGAAGATGGTCGAGTGGATCGTTCGTCGTGCGCAGGGCGACCGTGCGCGCGTGGGCACGTTGACGGGCATGGTGTGTATTCTCGCTAATGTTGCGCTTTGTGCTGCGAAGGGCGCAATTGGTGTGCTGTCGGGATCGGTTTCGATTGTGGCGGATGCCATGAACAACCTGTCCGATGCCAGCTCGAATATCGTGAGCGTGCTGGGCTTTAAGCTGGCGAGCAAGCCGGCGGACCCCGAGCATCCTTACGGACATGGCCGCTACGAGTATCTCTCGGGTCTGGTCGTGGCGGCGCTCGTGCTGCTGATCGGCGTTGAGCTGGTGAAGTCCTCGTTTGAGCGCATCATCCACCCCGAACCTGTCGAGTTCTCGCTTGCCCTGGTGGCAGTCCTGGCGCTTTCGATGGTCGTAAAGCTGTGGATGGCGGCCCTCAACCAAAAGCTCGGCGATCGCATTGAGTCCGAGACGCTGCATGCGACCGCGCAGGATTCCAAGAACGATGTCCTTGCCACAGGCGCCGTGTTGGCGTGCGCAATTGTTTCGCAGGTGACGCACATCAATCTTGACGCATGGGTCGGCCTTGCCGTTGGCGCCTATATTGGCTGGAGCGGTTTTGAGCTCATCCAGGATACGGTGAGCCCGCTTTTGGGCCAGTCGCCCGATCCTAAGCTGGTCAAGCACATTCGAGACAAGATCATGAGCTATCCCGGCGTTTTGGGCGTTCACGATTTGATGGTTCACGACTACGGCCCGGGCAGGAAGTTTGCAAGTGCGCATGCCGAGATGGCGGCCGAGGACAGCCCGTTGGAAAGTCACGACACGCTCGATAACATCGAGCAGTCGTTTAGGGACGAAGACGGCATGATCGTCACGCTTCACTACGATCCCATCGTGACCGATGACCCCAAGCTGGCGAGCATGCGCTTGCGCATTCACGCCATGGCTCAGGAGATCGATAACCGCCTCTCGATTCATGACCTACGCTGTGTGCCGGGTCCTACGCACACCAACGTGATCTTTGACTGCGTGCGTCCCTCGGATCTGCAGATGAGTGCCGAAGACTTAAAGCACGCGCTGGCACAACGGGTCGAATCGGAATTTCCCAAGTCGATTGCCAAGATTACGATCGACGAAGACTACGTAGGGCATACCCACGAGTAAGGCTGTGCCGGCAAAGCAGGTTATGCAGAAGGGGAGAGCATGAAGAAGCTGTATCTACTCCGCCACGGTCAGACGGAGTTCAACGTCAAAAAGCTGGTCCAGGGCCGCTGCGATTCGCCGCTGACCGATCTGGGCCGTCAGCAAGCCGGGATGGCAGCCGCATGGCTTAAGGGCCACGGCGTCGTCCCCGACAAAGTGGTCTCTTCGCCCTTAGGCCGAGCCATGGACACAGCTCAGCTCGTCGCATGCGAGCTCCTCGGCCCGGACGCAGCAGCCGAGCCCTGCGAAGGCATTATCGAGCGCTGCTACGGCTCCTTCGAAGAAGGCCCGCACGGCGCGCTACCCACCGACGTCTGGGATCCGGGCGAGGACCTGGTCCCCTTCGGAGGAGAAGGAAGCCAAGCGCTGCAAGAACGCATGTTAGGCACCCTCACCAATCTCATGGGCTCCGAGGGCATCGAGATCCTTCTAGCAGTAAGCCACGGCAGCGCCAGCCGCCAATTCATCAAGGCTGCAGCCCCAGAGGGCTTCGAGCTCCCAGCAAAACTCCCCAACTGCGCCATCATGATCTTCGATTTCGATGAGGAAGATTTGCAAGGAAAGAGCGACAGGCCCCAATGCAAGTTCACTCTCCAGCAAATAGTGGACCCCCAACAAAGTCATTAGCCTGAGCGAGCAGAGTTAAGCAGACATCAACGTGTCGTCTCCCGAGCTTGGCAGAGGGGCGGCGAAATATATTAAGTTTGTCGCGAGTTCCGCACGCAAAGGAAAGCACTTAATGTGCTTTCCGTCTTGCGCAGGACTGTAGAGCAGCAAACTTAATATATTTCGCCGCCCCTCTGCCAAGCCCAGGCGACTCCACGCACTTTACCTGCGTAAACAATGTGAGTGAAATATGAATCTCGATGGATACGCCCGCAGCCGTGTATACTAAACAGCTGTGTGTAACCAGGGGAGTATTCTGGCTGGACAAAATGCCTGCTTAATAGGGTTGTCAGGTAGTCCGGGCGAAATACAAGGCTGGGGAGCACGTCGTGTAAGTAGTGGTCCTCTAGGGGCGTACGCTCGGTGGTGTACGCATTGTCCCAAGACCACGCGAGAGTTGGGATCATATCTTGATCAGCATGATTCTCGGCCGCAAGATTGGCATGACCCAGGTTTGGGACGAGGACGACAACGTCGTTCCCGTCACGGTCATCCAGGCTGGCCCCTGCGCTGTCTCGCAGGTTAAAACTCAGGCAACCGACGGCTATGATGCCGTCCAGATCGGTTTCGGCGACATCAAGGCCAAGAACGTGAACAAGCCCATGGCTGGTCACTTCGCCAAGGCTGGCGTCGAGCCTGTCCGCTTCCTTCGTGAGGTCCGCGTCGAGAACGGCGAGGAGCACAAGGTCGGCGAGGTCGTCACCGTCGCTGATTTCGCTGATGTCGAGAAGGTCGACGTCATCGGTACCTCCAAGGGTAAGGGCTTCCAGGGTCGCATCAAGCGCTGGGGTCAGCGCCGCGGTCCTATGACGCATGGTTCTCACTTCCAGCGTCACCCCGGTTCTATCGGTCAGTGCGCCTATCCTGCGCGCGTCCTCAAGGGCGTCAAGATGGCCGGTCACATGGGTAACGAGCGCGTTACCGTCAAGAACCTTTCCGTTGTCCGCATCGATGCCGAGCAGAACCTCATCTTGGTCAAGGGCGCTGTCCCGGGTGCCAAGAATGGTCTCGTCGCCATCCGTATGGCCTAAGGGCCCAGCCCATTTAGCCCAGCGTCATACCAAGGAGAACACTTAAATGGCAAAGTTTGAAGTAAAGAACAGCGAGGGCAAGAAGGTCGCCGAGGCCGAGCTCGCCGCTGAGGTGTACGGCATCGAGCCGAACATCCACGTTATGCACCACATCGTCAAGTGCCAGATGGCCTCTTGGCGTCAGGGCACCCAGTCCGCTAAGGGCCGCTCTGAGGTTTCCGGTGGCGGCAAGAAGCCTTGGCGTCAGAAGGGCACCGGCCGTGCCCGCCAGGGTTCCATCCGTGCTGCCCAGTGGCGTCACGGTGGCGTTGTCTTCGCCCCCAAGCCCCGTTCCTACGCTAAGCGTATGAACAACAAGGAGGTCAAGCTGGCTATGCGCTCTGCGCTGTCCGCCAAGCTGGCCGATGGCGAGCTTGTGCTCGTCGACGACTACGGTTTCGAGAAGCCTTCCACCAAGGCTGCCGTTGCCATGCTCAAGGCTCTCGGCCTTGAGGGCAAGCGTCTGACCATCATCGTTCGCGATGAGGACGTCAACGCCTACCTGTCGTTCCGCAACATTCCCAAGACGTTCATCATCACCGCCGACGAGGCCAACACCTACGATCTCGTCAACAACAACGCTGTGCTGATGCCCGCCGACATCGCCGCTCACTTCGGGGAGGTGCTTGCATAAATGACCGCCCACGAGATCATCATCCGTCCGATCGTGTCCGAGCGTTCCTTCTCCGGCATGGAGCTGAACAAGTACACGTTCGAGGTCGCCAAGGATGCTAACAAGTATCAGATCAAGGACGCTGTCGAGGAGATCTTCGGCGTCAAGGTCGTTCGCGTGAACACCCTGACGGTCAAGCCCAAGACCAAGCGCGTGCGCTATGTCGCCGGCAAGACCCGTTCTTGGAAGAAGGCCATCGTCACGCTGGCCGAGGGCGACACCATCGAGGTCTTTGGCAACCAGGCCTAAGACTCGCTGCTGTTGAGTGAGCTCATGCCTCCCAAATAGGGGAGGCGGGAGCTCAAGGTTTTGGGCGTATAAAATGGACACGCCCGGAACCGTGTATACGTCCGGTGTCATCGCACCCGAGGCAGAACCTCGAATCCCTGTCTGCGATGGCTAACGGATTCCTATTGAAAGGGATTGTAATGGCTGTAAAGCACCTTAAGCCGACCTCCGCTGGTAGGCGTTGGCAGACGATCTCCGACTTCTCCGAGATCACCTGCACCAAGCCCGAGAAGTCTCTTCTCGAGCCCCTGCCCAAGAAGGCCGGTCGTAACAACAACGGCCGCATCACCACCCGCCATCAGGGCGGCGGCGTGAAGCGTCGTTACCGCGTGATCGACTTCAAGCGCAACAAGGACGGCGTGCCCGCCAAGGTTGCCACGATCGAGTACGATCCGAACCGTTCCGCTCGCATCGCTCTGCTGCACTACGCTGACGGTGAGAAGCGCTACATCCTGGCCCCCAAGGGCCTCGAGGTCGGTCAGACCATCATGTCCGGTTCTGACGCCGACATCAAGCCGGGCAACGCTCTGCCCCTCGCCGACATCCCCGTCGGTACGCTCATCCACGCCGTCGAGTTCCAGCCGGGCAAGGGCGCTGCTATCGCCCGTTCCGCCGGCAACTCCTGCCAGCTGATGGGTAAGGAGGGCAAGTACGCTATCGTCCGTATGCCTTCCTCCGAGATGCGCCGCATCCTCGTTACCTGCCGCGCCACCGTCGGTGAGGTCGGCAACGCCGATCACTCCAACATCGTCATCGGCAAGGCCGGCCGTAAGCGTCACATGAACGTGCGCCCGACCGTCCGCGGTACCGTCATGAACCCTGTCGACCACCCGCACGGCGGTGGCGAGGGCAAGAACCACACCTCTGGTCGTCCCTCTGTTACCCCCTGGGGTAAGCCGACGAAGGGCCTTCGTACGCGCAAGAAGAAGGTCTCGAACCAGCACATCATTCGTCGCCGTAAGAAGTAATTTCGGATACCGAGTTTTAGGAGAAAGCACTTATGAGCAGAAGTCTCAAAAAGGGCCCGTTCGTGGAGACTCGCCTTCTCTCGCGTATCACCGCGATGAACGAGGCTGGCAAGAAGGACGTCGTGAAGACCTGGTCCCGCGCGTCCACCATCTTCCCCGAGATGGTTGGTCACACCATCGCCGTCCACGACGGCCGCAAGCATGTGCCCGTGTATGTTACCGAGTCCATGGTTGGTCACAAGCTCGGCGAGTTCGCGCCGACTCGTACGTTCCGTGGCCACAAGGCCAAATAGGGGGTTAACCGTAAATGGCAACTAAGTCTATTGAAACTGAGGCCACCGAGGTTCGCGCCGTCGCTAAGTACGTGCGTGTTTCCCCCAGCAAGGCCCGCCTGGTGGTCGATCTGATCCGCCGCAAGCCTGTCGCTCAGGCCTTCGACATCCTCCACTTCTGCGACCGCGCCGTCGCCGTGGATGTCGAGAAGGTTCTCCGTTCTGCCGTTGCGAACGCCGAGAACAACAACGGTCTGCGTGCCGACAACCTGGTTGTCGCCGCTGCCTATGTTGACGAGGGTCCGACGCTTAAGCGCATCCGTCCCCGCGCCAAGGGTTCCGCTTCTCGCATTCTGAAGCGTACTTCCCACATCACCGTCGTCGTTGCTCCTCGAAAGGAGGCGTAAAGCTGTATGGGTCAGAAAGTCTACCCCACCGGCTTCCGTCTTGGCATCACCGAGAACTGGCGCTCCCGCTGGTTCGCAGAGAAGGATTACGCTAAGACCCTCGGTAACGATCTCGAGATTCGCAAGTACCTCGAGAAGCGTCTTTCCCGCGCAGCTGTCTCCCGCGTCGAGATCGAGCGCGCTGGCGACAAGGTGAAGGTCATCATCCTCACCGCTCGCCCCGGCGTTGTCATCGGTAAGAAGGGTGCCGAGATCGATACCCTCCGCACCGAGCTCGAGAAGGTCGCTGGCGTCTCCAAGGGCCAGCTCTCCGTCGACGTTGTCGAGATCAAGCGCCCCGAGCTCGACGCCAACCTCGTTGCTCAGTCCATTGCCGAGCAGCTCGAGGGCCGCGTTGCCTTCCGTCGCGCTATGCGCAAGGCTGTCCAGTCCGCCCGCAAGGCCGGCGCTAAGGGCATCCGTATCCAGTGCTCCGGTCGTCTCGGTGGTGCCGAGATGGGCCGTCGTGAGTGGTACCGCGAGGGTCGCGTGCCTCTGCACACCCTCCGTGCCAAGATCGACTACGGCACGGCTGTCGCCAGCACCACCATGGGCGCTTGCGGCGTGAAGGTCTGGATCTACCTGGGCGAGAAGCTCCCGGGCCAGCCTGTTCCCAACCCTGCACTCGAGGGCTCTTCCCGTCCTCGTCGTCGTAACTCCGAGAGGAGGGGTCAGTAGTGCTTGCCCCTAAGCGTATTCTTCACCGCAAGGTGCAGCGTGGCTCCATGAAGGGCCAGGCCAAGGGTAATACCGAGCTGCATTTCGGCGAGTTTGGTATCCAGGCTCTCGAGGCCCATTGGATCACCAACCGTCAGATCGAGGCCGCTCGTATTGCCATGACCCGCTACATGAAGCGTGGCGGTCGTGTCTACATCACGATCTTCCCCGATAAGCCCATCACCAAGAAGCCTGCCGAGACTCGCATGGGTTCTGGTAAGGGTAACCCCGAGGAGTGGGTGGCCGTCGTCAAGCCCGGCCGCATCATGTTCGAGGTCAAGGGCGTGCCCGAGGAGGTCGCTCGCGAGGCTCTGCGTCTTGCACAGCACAAGCTTCCCATCAAGACCAAGATTGTTGCTGCCAAGAACGCTGAGCAGCGCATCGAGAAGGAGATGGCTGAGGAGGCCGCTCTCGAGGCCAAGTGGGCTGCTGAGGACGCCGCCGCCGCCAAGGAGGAGAACTAATGAAGCCCGCAGAGATTCGTGAGCTCTCGGACGCTCAGCTCGTTGAGAAGCTGAAGGAAATGCGCGCCGAGCTCTTTAACCTTCGTTTCCAGATGGCCACCAGCCAGCTGGACAACACCGCTCGCGTCAACACCGTGAAGAAGGACATCGCTCGCGTCCTCACGGAGCAGCGCGCCCGCGAGATCGCAGCGGAGAAGTCCGCTGTCGCCGAGTAGGACCTAAGGAGAGAACATGACTGATTCGCGTAACTCGCGTAAGGTCCGTACGGGTGTCGTTACCTCCGTCTCCGGTGCCAAGACCATTGTTGTCACCATCACCGAGCGCAAGCGTCACCCCAAGTACGGCAAGATGATGACCAGCTCCAAGAAGCTGCACGCTCACGACGAGGAGTGCACGGCTGGCGTGGGCGATACCGTCCGCGTTATGGAGACCCGTCCTATGTCCAAGATGAAGCGTTGGCGCCTCATCGAGGTCGTCGAGCGCGCTAAATAAGCAGTCGCTCTTACGACTTGTACGTTTCCGAAGATGTGCGTATGCCTGGCTTGCATACCACGGGCCGTATAAAGGCTGCGCACCTCTCTTCGGTTCTTAGTTCGGAGGAACATCTACCATGATTCAGATGCAAACCATGCTGAACGTCGCCGACAACTCCGGCGCTCGCAAGATTCGCTGCATCAAGGTGCTTGGCGGTTCCAAGCGTCGTTATGCAGGCATCGGCGATGTGTTCATCGGTGCTGTCCAGGAGGCTACCCCTGGCGCCAACGTCAAGAAGAAGGACGTTGTCCGTTGCGTCGTCGTTCGCACCGTTAAGGAGATCCGCCGCAAGGATGGCTCCTACATTCGCTTTGATGAGAACGCCTGCGTTGTCATCAACAACGATGGTTCGCCCGTCGGCACCCGTATCTTCGGGCCCGTCGCTCGCGAGCTTCGTGACAAGAAGTACATGAAGATCGTCTCGCTCGCTCCCGAGACCCTGTAGTTAGGGGAGATATATGTATATCAAGAAGGGCGATAAGGTCCAGGTTCTCTCTGGTAAGGATCGCGGCAAGCAGGGCGTTGTCCTGCGTGCTCTCCCCGCCGAGAACAAGGTCGTTGTCGAGGGCGTTTCGGTCGTCAAGAAGGCCGTCAAGCCCAACGCTGCCAACCAGCAGGGCGGCATTGTTTCGCAGGAGGCTCCCATCGACGCCTCCAACGTCAATCTCGTCTGCCCCGAGTGCGGTAAGGTTACCCGCGTCGGTCACGAGAAGGACGGCAAGAACAAGCTGCGCGTCTGCAAGAAGTGCGGCCACAAGTTCTAAGCTGCCCGCAACATCAAGTTGCTAGCAAAGGCCCGGATGCCACGGCACCCGGGCCTTTTTCTATCCCCACTCGATGGCTTCGGTTCTGCCGTCCCGTCATTCCGGTTGCATCCAGTTTTCGGTGCCGTCTCGAATCGAGTGCCGCCAGGTGACACCCTGTCGCGTTTCGTCGGCTTCGGGGACAAAAGTCGGGACAACTCCAAAAACTATTTTCGAACTCAGGGCTTTGAGTTTTTGTTTTTGTCCCAAAGGGCGCGGCGGGATGCCTTTGGAGGCTCGATAGCGCCGAAAACGCCCGTTTTGAAACTTAAATGCCTTTTCGCGTGCAAGCCGCCAGCTGCAATAGGAAGTGAATCAACGCAGGTGGCTTTCAAGCAGTTTGCAAAACTGCAGGTCGCAGGTCTTCATTGCCAGTAGGAGAAATGAGTAGTCTCAGGTGGCTTGCCCATGAGTTGTCGAACGGGATTTGAGATTACGCTGACGTCCGGAAACGCTTCGAGCACGGCGTTACGTTTTTGGGGTTTGGGCGTAGCCCCTGCACCCGCGAGCGCGGGCCTTAAGCCCGCCGAGAGGGTGACGCGTCGAAAACGAAGGGGAAAGAGAGAAGGGGCCGTCCCTATCATTCAGGTTGCGACCGAAGAAGACAAGGAGACCCCCTGAGCCTGAATGATGCCCCACAGACCGCGTCCGACCGAGCTCAAGCCGAGCTTTTCCTGACGTCCGCCTTCGCGGAGATGATGGCTGGATTGGCTATGGATTGGCAACACTTATTTGGACGATTCCGGGAGGGACGGCCCCGCCTCCCTGAACTCGACCGGCGACATGTAGCCCAGCGTCGAGTGGATCCTGAAGTTGTTGTACCAGTGCACGTAATCCAAGAGCTTGGCTCGGAGCTCGCGCGTCCCTCCTCGGTCCTTCGGAGTGGCCGACGATCTCCCCGTTGCAGAGGTCGACGAGCAGGTAGACGTAGTTCCACGACGCCCCGACGCGCACGCAGGCCAAGTCGCTGCATATATGGGTGCACGGCGCCCTGCCGCCGAAGCCGCGCGCGACGACGTTCGACACGTCGGCCTCGTTGACCGCCCCGGGGTGCACCTTGAACCTCTTCCTGCCGTATGCGCCGGCCAGGCCGTTCTCCCTCATGATGCGGCAGACGCGGCGCCGGCTGACGGTAACGCCCGACCTCCCGGGCGACGCCTTGATCTTGCGCGATCCGTTCCGGCCCTTGCTGGCGGCGTGCGCCGCCACGGCCGCCGTCGCCCCCGACATTAAGGTCCTCAAGGGCCGCGTCGTCTCCGGCGACCAGTTCGTCTCGCCCGCGGAACAGAAGGAGCGAATCCTCGCGACCTTCGGCGACCTGTGCTGCGAGATGGAGGGCTGCACCATCGCGCAGGCCGCCTATCTCAACGGCGTGCCCCTCGTCGTCGTGCGCGCCATCAGCGACAAGCCCTGCGCCGAGGGCCGGGTCGTCGACTACAACACCTTCGAGAAGAAGGCCGCCTGCGACTGCGCCCGCATCGCCGCGCGCATGGTTAAGCTTTAGGCCCTGCGCGCCGGGCCCCTTCTTTATGTTGGGACCCCGGCGCGCCGGGGCCCTTTCCAAAGCGAAGTGTCGAGCCGAAGTGTTGAGCGTCGGCCCTGAATGTTCAATGGCCGTTGTTTTCTGCCCCTCAAGTGGTGGACTTTTCCTCGGAGCTGTTGATTCCCCCACGCGCCCCCTTCCGTTCTCTGTTCTCCCCTTATACTCCTTGTACGAGGAGGTAAGAAGTCATGGACAAGACCACACAGGACAGCTTGGCAAAGAAACCCGTCGACATGAGGGACAGGATTCTCGAGCATCTCGAGGCCCTCACCTCCGCCGTCTCGCTCGACGACCTTGCCCGTCTGTCCACCTCCGACATCGCCGAGACGCTCATCATCTCCAGGAGCCTGGCGAGCCAGTACCTCAACGACCTTGTTCGCGCCGGTCTTGTGGTTAAGGTGGCGGGCAGGCCTGTCCGTTATTTTCATCGCCGCGCGTTCCAGAAGCGTTTTCAGGTAAAGCTCTCTGCAAGCGAGTACGCCTCGCTCGCCGACCTCATCCAGGCGACGGGAATCGCCGATCACCGCGACTTCGCGCGTGCCGTGGGCTTCGACATGAGCCTCAGCTCCGTTGTCGAGCAGTGCAAGGCTGCGGTTCAGTACCCTCCGTTTGGCCTGCCCATCCTCTTGAGCGGCGGCGTGGGTGTCGGTAAGTCTTTCCTTTCTCGCCTTGTGTACGAGTACGGCAAGAACCAGGGCTTGCTGTCCCGCGACTCCTCCTATGTGCGCATCGACTGCGCCGGGGTCCCGGACGCCGCCTCGTTCAACGGGCTTCTTGACGAGTCGATCGCGAAAGCGCGCGGGGGTGTGGTCTTTGTCAACGGCATCGAGGCACTCTCTCCCTCTGCGATGGAGCACTGCCTTGCGACGGCCCTCGGGCTCGATGCCTCCCAGGATGCGCCGCGCGCTCGCCTCGTTCTTTCGACGACGCTTTCCGCCGATGACCTGAAGGTTTCCTCGGCCTACAGCAAAATGCCCATCTGTGCCCGCGTCCCCTCACTCAAGGAGCGGACCCCCGAGGAGCGCGAGGATCTCATCTTGAGCTTCCTGCGCAGCGAGGGGTGCCGAATCGGTTCTGATGTGAAGATCAGCCGCGGCGCATACCGCTGCCTCGTGAACGCGGACTTTTCCGATAACATCGCCGGCTTGCGCGCCTGCGTGACGAACTGCTGCGCCAAAGCGTTCCTCAATCGCGAGGGCGACTACGTCGTCGTTCGCCCGTATCTTCTTCCCAGCGGGCTCCTCTCCTCCGCGCAGATCGATCAACAGCCCGACGATGGCGTTCTGATCGACGCGTCTCTGGATGCCGCCGAGAGCACAGGGCCGGTCGAGCAGGCGCTCGATGCCCTGTGCTCCCTCGATGAGCGATTCTGCGCCGGGGAGCTCTCTGTCTCCGAGCTTGTCTCGCAAGCTGTCTCCGCTGTGCGCGGCGTTGAGGATCACTTGATCTTCGACCACGGCGTCGCCTCCTCGAGGTCGCGCGCCTTCGAGCGCGTCGTGGGCGCGGTCCTTGCCGACGCAGGCTCTTCTTATGGCATCGAGCTTTCGAGGAAGGTCGCTTTTCTACTGGCCCAGGAGATTTGCCTGCAGTTGTGGCCGGGTATCGGCCTGGCTAAGCGAAAGTCTGCCTGTGCGGAGCAAATCTCCCATCTCCTCGGTGCCGTGACCTCCGAATTGCCGTTTGCCTCGAGTGTCTCCGATCAGGTCGCCGCAGACGTGGAAGGGGCGCTGGGAATCTCGCTCGATCACTTCACGAAGACGCTTCTGACGCTGTGCGTCGCATCGGAGTCTCGCGATGCGAAGGCCCTTCGGACGCTCTGCGTTATCTTGTCCCACGGCTACTCAACGGCGACGAGCATCGCCGACGCGGCGAACCGTATGCTCGGCATGCATGTGTACGAGGCTGTAGACATGCCCTACGACCAGCAGCTGAAGGACATCGTCGGTCCGCTCCAGCGCCTCGTCGACCGCCATTCCTACTGCACCGGGGTCGTGTTCCTCGTCGACATGGGCTCCTTGGAGGAGGCCTATAAGGCCCTCGAGAACGTTACCGACTCCACTATCGGCGTGGTGAATAACGTCTCTACCGGTCTTGCGCTCGAGATCGGGGTCGGGCTGCTCGGCGGCAAGTCCATCGCCGAGGTTCTTGGCGATGCGACCGCCGCGTGCGTGACGCACTGCAAGGTGATCGAGCGCGTCAACCGTGAGGACGCCATCGTCTTCTGCTCCGAGTCCGGGGTCGACGCCGCGGAGAGGATACGCCAGCTCGTCTCGCAGAGCCTCCCGCGCACCATAGGCGCGCGCCTGCTCACGAGGCCCTTCAAGCAGCTCGTCGCGAACGGGTCGAACGACGCCGTTTTCTCCGAGCACCGCGTCTGCGCCGTCATCGGCACGGGAGACCCCGGGGTCGCCTCCATCCCCTTCGTCGCCCTCGAGGACATCATGTCGACGGCGTCCGCCTCTAAGGTCGATGCCGTGTTCGGCAGGTGGCTTGACGCTTCCGAGCTCTCTTCTTTCCACGAGAAGCTGCTCTCGAACATGACGCTGCAGAACGTCATCCGCTCCATCACCATCCTCGACCCGGAGCGGCTATTCCACGAGATCGAGAGCGCCGTGCACGAGCTTCAGCGCAGGACAGGCGAGAAGATCGGCAGCAACGCCATCATTGGGCTCTACGTCCACCTCTGCTGTCTCGTCGAGCGCCTTGTTACCAGAAACCCCATTGAGACCTACGTTGGCCAGGACCGCTTCGAGGAGGAGCGTGCCGATTTCATCGAGTCCTTCAGGCAGAGCTTCTCGAGCATCTCGACGCGCTATCGCGTAGAGGTTCCCGTAAGCGAGATCGCATATGTCTTCGACTACATAAGCGTGAGCGCCGCCCCGGCGCGAGAAGAGCGCCTCGGCTCCTCGGACCTCCTGCTCGACGAGTGACCTTCCCCGCGCCGCCGCAAGCTGACTGCGCGTCCTCAATAATCCGATAACCCCTTGCCCGGCGCGAATCCGGATAGCGCCGAGGCAGTACCGAACGTAAAACTTCATTTGATAGGAGCAAACATGAGTGTTGTTATGGCACGAATCGACAATCGCCTGCTTCACGGCATCATCGTGACGCAGTGGGCCCCGGTGTCGGGCGCGACCCGAGTCATGGTCATCGACGACAAGGTCGCCGGCGACGAGGTCCTGAAATCCACTATGAGGATGGCGCGCCCCGCGGGCATGGCCGTCTCGATCATCTCCGAGGAGACCGCGCTCAAGAACTTCGCGGCGGGCAAGTACGACCGCGAGAAGGTCTTTGTCATCGCCAAGGAGCCCGAGACGATGCTTCGCCTGGTCGAGTCGGGCATCGAGCTCCCGTCGCTGATCGTCGGCGGCTCGCTCGTCAAGGAGGGCGGCGTCCAGCTCACCCAGCGCGCCTATGCCTCCGTCGAGAACGTCCAGAGCTACAAGGCGCTCATCGCCCGCGGCGTCAAGGTGACGGCACAGTTCGTGCCCGCCGACAAGCCCGTCTCCGTCGCCGACCTCATCTAAGGAGGGATCATGGTCAACTTCACTATCCTGCAAGTCGTCCTTTTGACCCTGCTGGCCTTCATCAAGCACGTGGACTACTACGGCATCCCGATGATCTTCGTCAACTATGCCGTCTTCTGGGGCCTTATCACCGGCGTCGTCATGGGCGACTGGCAGACCGGCCTCGTCATCGGCGGCACCATCCAGCTCATGCAGCTCGGCGTCGCGGGCTTCGGCGGCTCGTCGATTCCCGACTACGGCACGATGGCCATCATCGCCACCGCCTACGGCGTGACCCTGGGCGCGGACACGGGCCTCGCCATCGGCCTGCCGGTCGGCATGCTCGGCATCCAGCTCGACGTCATCGTCAAGATCCTCAACGGCTTCGTCGTCGAGAAGTCCCAGAAGTTCTGCGACGAGGGCAAGTTCAAGCAGATGAACGCCATCCTGTGGGTCTGCCCCGTGCTCTTCGGCCTGTGCGCCGCCCTGCCCGTCTTTGTCTCCGTGACCCTCGGCCAGCCCGCCGTCAACTGGCTCCTCGAGGTTATGCCCCAGTGGTTCCTTTCCGGCCTCACCCTCGCCGGCAAGATGCTCCCGGCCGTCGGCATCGCGATGCTGCTGCGTTACATGCCCACTGGCAAGTACTTCCAGTACCTGCTCGCCGGCTTCTTCCTCTCGGCCTTCCTGAACGTGCCCATCATCGGCGCCGCCATCGTCGGCGTTGCCCTCGCGATCGCGTTCTACCAGCGTGCCGAGAGGGACACCGAGCTCGCCGCCCACGCTTCCGCAGACGCCTTCATCGGAGAGGATGAGTAACCATGGAAAACGAGAACATCACCGCCGTCGCCGAGGGCAAGCCCTCCGGCTACAAGGTCACCAAGAAGGACCTGCGCAACGCGAACTGGCGCTGGCTCATGAGCGTGTGCACCTTCAACTACCAGACCCAGCAGGGCGCCTCAGTCGCCTACGCCCTCTCGCCGGTCCTGAGGAAGATCTACACGAACGACGAGGACTATAAGCAAGCGCTCAACAACCACTTCCGCTACTACAATACCCAGCCTTGGCTCGCCGCTATCATCCTCGGCGCCTGCGTGGCCATGGAGGAACGCGACGGCCTAGCGGCGGCGGACGCCGTCCAAGACCTGAAGATCGGCACCATGGGACCGCTCGCCGGCGTCGGCGACTCCCTGCTCATGACCATGATCCCGACCATCATGGGCTCCATCGCCGCCTACATGGCCATCGAGGGCAACCCCGTGGGAGCCGGCATCTGGTTCGCGCTCATCCTGGCCATCTTCTGGGTCCGCATGCACGCCCTCGAGTTCGGCTACAAGCAGGGCGTGAAGCTCGTCACCGACTTCAGCGAGAAGCTTCCCAACCTCACTGCCGCCGCCTCCGTGCTCGGCCTCACCGTGGTCGGCTGCCTCATCGCCTCGGTCATCGGCGTCACCTGCCCGATTAGCTTCAGCTTCGGCGACGTCTCGATGGAGATTCAGCCGCTGCTCGACAAGATCCTGCCTGCCATGATCCCCGCCGCCATCACGGGAAGCGCGTATTACCTTCTTACCAAGAAGAACGCGAGCATGACGGCCCTCATCCTCGTGGTGATCGTCCTCGCGATGGTCGCCTCCGCCGCCGGCATCCTTGCCTAGCTTCGACCCAAGAGATTGGTGAATCAATGAGAAAGATAGTTGTGGCGAGCCATTCCCTTCTCGCCCAGGGCTTCAAGGACACCCTCGAGTTCCTTACGGGTAAGAACGACGCCGTCAACGCCGTGTGCGCCTACGTGAACGACAACGGCGAGGGGCTCGACGCGGCGGTCGAGGCGGCTCTTTCGGGCACTGACGAGGTCGTCGTCCTCACCGACGCGCTCGGCGGCAGCGTGAACCAGCGCTTCTCCCGCTTCGCCTCCGACCGGATCCACGTGATCGCGGGTGTCAACCTCCCGCTCGCCATGACGGTCGCGCTCGCGCGCCCCGACGAGAAACTCGACTTCGACGCCCTCGTCGACGAGGCGCGCCAGCAGATCGTCTACGTGAACGGTGCCAGTTCCGCCGAGTGCGAAGACGACGAATAGAGGAGGTCGACGATGAGAGAGTTCCTTAAGGACGTGTGGATGCACGGCGGTGAGGAAAGCCGCGCCATCACCCCCGAGAACATCACGGGCGAGAAGGGCCGTGCCGCCATGTCGGCCAGCCACCTCGGCGTCGGCCGCAAGGGCTCGTGCTGCGTGCCCCTTGAGTCCGGCGAGACCATCACGCTCGCGGACATCGAGGGCCCCGGCATCATCCGCCACATCTGGATGACCGTCCCCGACAAGACCGCCGCCGGCAGCTTCGTCATGCGCGACCTCGTGCTGCGCTTCTACTGGGACGACGAGGAGACCCCCTCGGTCGAGTGCCCTGTCGGCGACTTCTTCTGCAACGGCTTCGGTGAGCGCGCCATCGTCAACTCGATGCCCATCTGCGTGAACCCGACGGGCGGCATGAACTGCTACTTCGAGATGCCTTTCAGGAAGCACGCCAAGGTCACGCTTACGAGCGAGCACCCCGGGTTCATTAAGTACATCTTCTACACGTTCAACTACGCGCTCACCGACGTGCCGGACGACGCCATGTACTTCCACGCCCGTTTTAACCGCGAGCGCAGCACCCGCAGGGGCGTCGACTACACCGTGCTCGACGGCGTGCGCGGTAAGGGCTACTACGTCGGCACCTACATGGCCCTGTGCGCCCTGGAGCGCTATTGGTGGGGCGAGGGCGAGATGAAGTTCTTCCTCGACGGCGACGAGGAGTTCCCCACGGTCACCTCGACGGGAGCCGAGGACTACTTCGGCGGTGCCTGGGCCTTCCTCGACAGGCCGCCCCACGCGCTGCCCGAGGCGCAGTGCTTCAACACGCTGTTCGCCGGCTACCCGTACCGCTCGACGCGCGACGCCACGCGCGACCGCTTCAGCGCGGGCAAGCCGAACCCGAACCCGATGCTCGCGACCAACGACGACGCGCTGCCCAGGCACGGCCTCTACAGGTGGCACCTTCCCGACCCGATCTCGTTCAAGGAGGACCTGCGCGTGACGTTCCAGGACCTCGGCAACGACGACATCAAGCTCTACGAGCGCGAGGACGACATCTCCACCGTCGCCTACTGGTACCAAAGCGAGCCGCACGCCGTGCTCGCCCCGTTTGCCGCAAGGCAGGACCGCGTGCCCAGGTAGGGTCGCCTCGAAACAAGCCAACGTTATGGGCGCCCGCGGTTGACCATGACTGCGGGCGTCCCTTTGTAAGGAGGATCACATGAGCGAAAAGCAAATGAGGCTCGGCGCCCTCGAAGCCGGCGGGACCAAGATGGTCTGTGCCGTGGTGTCCGGCGACGGCGAGGTCCTCGACCGTATGGAGACCCCGACGCTTACGCCCGCCGAGACCGTCCCGCAAATGGTCGAGTGGTTCACCGCCCGCGATGTGGACGCGTTGGGCATCGGCGCCTTCGGCCCGACCTGCGTCGACCCCAACGATGAGCGCTACGGCTCCATCCTCCAGACGCCCAAGCTCGCGTGGCGAGGCTATGGTCTTCGCGCCGCGTTCGCCGACGCCCTCGGGATTCCGGTGGCCTACGACACGGACGTGAACGTTGCCTGCCTCGGCGAAGTGGTCTTCGGCTGCTGCAAGGGGCTCGAGGACGCCGTCTACGTGACCATCGGCACCGGCGTGGGTGCGGGCGTCATGTGCGCGGGCAGGCTCCTTCACGGCATGCTGCACCCCGAGGCCGGCCACATGCTGGTAAGGATTCGTCCCACCGAGGAGGGACGCTGCGTCTGCCCGAGTCACGCGAGCTGTCTCGAGGGCCTCGCCTCCGGCCCCGCCATCGCCGCGCGCTGGGGAAAGCCCGCGGCCGAGCTCGCGGACAACGCTGAGGTGTGGGCGCTCGAGGGGGATTATCTGGGGCAGATGTGCGCGAACCTCGTGCTCATGTACTCGCCTCGCCGCATCGTCCTCGGCGGCGGCGTGATGCACCAGGAGCAGCTCTACGGCATCGTCCGCAAGAAGACCCTTGAATATCTGGGTGGCTACATCCAGACCGCCGAGCTTAAGGACATAGAGAGCTACATCTGCGCCCCGGGCTGCGGTGGCGACCAAGGAATCCTCGGCGCGGCCGAGCTGGCAAGAAGGGCGCTCGCGTAACTTGCGCTCTCTCCGCCATACAACGCGTTAAGAAAAGACGAGCGCTTCTTGCCAATTGGGCGGCAAGAAGCGCTCGTCTTTTGCATTTGTTTTTGGGGCAGGACGCCCCGCCTCCGCTAGAGTCCCTGGACCGCCACACCCACGAGGTTTGGACCGGTGTGGACAAGAAGCGCGGGGCTGATGTCGGAGCGGACGACCTCCACCACGTTGGCCACGCGCTCGCGCAGGGCCTGCTCCATGCGGTCGTAGAGGTCGGCGTAGGCCGAGGTGCGGCTCGCGGCAAAGCGCACCTTGGGGTGCTTCTCGACGATGGCGGCGATGAGCTTGACCTCGGTGCGATGCGGTACTTGCACAGCCATTTCGTGTGCGCGAGGCTGTTGGCTTTCTGGGCCACAGCAATCACCTTCCCCCTAGTATGATGACCTGAACAATCCTCATGCTAGGGGGAAGGTTTTTGTCGCGTAGCGGAAATTGGCCTCCACCCGCTGAGCGGGTGGCTTTCTATGCCGCGCGTGCCGCGCGGCACGGACTAAAGTCCATGAATAAAAACGAGGAAGGCCACGTCCGGCCTCCCTCGCAAAGAGTCTCTGATTGCTCCCACTCATTGGGGACAGACTTAAATGAGTGTTCTTGAAATGCCGGCGCCTGGGGACGTTCTTTTTCTGTCTGCAGTTTGGGACGTTCCTTTTCTGTCGGCAGTTTGGGACGGTCCTTAGAGCTGCAGCGCGCCATGAGCGACGAGGCGAAGCGGATCATCCTGTCTTTCGAGTTCTAAGCAGAATTCCCCGTCTCTGAGTAATGATTAGTGCGCATTTGTGCGTATTTATGTGCGTAGGATTGCGTGGCTATGCGTGTATAAGCGCCGTTTACGGGGCAAAAATGACCGTTTAGCGGTGAGATACGCAAAAAAGCGCACAGACGCGCGTGTCTGTGCGAATATAGAGCTGTCCGAAATGCAAGACGTTCTATGACACAGGAGGCACATGATGGCAGATTCCAAGCAGGCTCCACTCGACGCCGCGGCAGCCGCCAAAGCAGCATTCGCTTCGGTCCAGGACAAGCCGTTCCCCGAGGACATTTTTACGGCTCCTGAGCTCCGTTGGGCTGTGATCGGTTGCGGCGTTATTTCCAACCAGATGGCCCAATCTCTCGCTCTTGCCGGCCGCAAGCTTACGGGTGTCGCCAACCGCACGCTGTCCAAGGCTCAAGCTTTTGCTGAGCAGTATGGCATCGAGAAGGTCTATGAAACGGTCGAGGACCTTTATGCCGATCCGGACATCGACGCCGTCTATATCACCACGCCGCACAACACGCATATCACCTATCTGCGTGCCGCGCTGGCCGCCGGCAAGCACGTGCTCTGCGAGAAGGCCATTACCCTCAACTCTGCCGAGCTCGACGAGGCCCGTGCTATCGCCGACGAGCACAACGTGGTCCTTATGGACGCCACCACGGTGCTTCACATGCCGCTGTATCAGGAGCTGCGCCGTCACATGGATGCAGGCGACTTTGGCCGTATGAACCTCGCCCAGCTCAACTTTGGCAGCTATAAGGAGTACGGCGACCTGACCAACCGCTTCTACAACCGTAGTCTTGCCGGCGGTGCCATGCTCGATATTGGCGTGTATGCCCTTTCGGTCATGCGCCTGTTTATGGCCAGCCAGCCAACCGAAGTTGTTTCGCTCGGCAACACCTGCGAGACTGGTGTCGATGTCGCGGGCGGCATTGTCTGCCGAAACGCCGAGCAGCAGCTGGGCGTCGTGAGTCTTACGCTCCACTCCAAGCAGCCCAAGCGCTCGATTATTAGCTTCGATAAGTGCTATATCGAGGTCAACGAATATCCGCGTGCCGATCATGCGACGATCGTGTGGACTGCGGACGGTCATCGCGAGGAGGTCGCCGCGGGCACCGAGGCTTACGCCCTTTGCTATGAGATGGCCGACCTCGAGAAGGCGGTTGCCGGCGACGACTCCAAGCGCGAGCTGCTGGATTATGCTTATGATGTTATGGAGCTTATGACCAAGCTCCGCGCCGACTGGGGAGTCGTGTACCCCGAGGAGGAGTAGGCGATGCTTGCGGAAGATAGGCTCAACGCGATTGTGTCGATGGTGCAGCAGGCTGGCTCGGTTACTGTGCCAGAGCTTGCCGATACCCTGGGCGTGACGGCGTCTACCATTCGGCGCGACCTGCAGACGCTCGATCGAGCGCACCGCATCGCCAAGGTCCACGGCGGAGCGACGAGTCTTGAACGCGCGCACGTGACGCGCGACCTAACGCTCAATGAGCGCAGCGACCTCCATAACGACGACAAGGAGCGTATCTGCGCCCGTGCGGCGGCGCTTCTGGAGCCCGAGAGCTTTGTATACATCGACTCGGGCTCGACGACGCTCAAACTCATCGAGCATCTTCCACACCTTGAAGGTGTCACCTACGTGACCGACTCCGTGCTCCATGCTCAGCATCTCGCCCTGCGCGGCATGCGCACTGTGGTGTTGGGTGGCGAGCTCAAGCCCGAGACCGAGGCGCTCGTTGGCCCCGATGCCTTGGCAACCCTAGACCACTACAACTTCAACTGTGGCTTTTGGGGTTCTAACGGCATTGCTGCCGAGCAGGGCTTCACGGCGCCAGATATCGAGGAGGCGCAAGTAAAGCGCATCTCGATGCGCCATACGGCCAAGCGCTTCGTAATCTCGGACGCCAGCAAATTTGGCATGGTGGCGCCCGTCAAGTTTGCGGACTTCCGCGACGCAACGATTATTACCGCAGGCGAGGTCCCCGCCAAGTACCGGGCAATGGACAACGTCATCACGGTCTAGCAGCAGGGGACGGGCTAAGGCCAAAACCACCGCGAAGGTGCCTGTCCCCATTGTGGTGGTTTAGGGCTCCCAGGGGCAGGGGGCTTCGATGTGGATGTGCTCACCGGTTACGGGATGCGTGAAGGACACGCTGTGGGCATGGAGCATCAGGCCGCAGGGACGCGGCGTGCCGTAGAGCTCGTCGCCTACCAGGGGATGACGCTCGCTCGCCAGATGTACACGGATTTGGTGCTTGCGGCCGGTGAGCAGCTCGACATCGATATACGAGCGCGTGGGCAGGCCACGACGGCTCTTAAGACGCTTGAGCACCTTCACGCGCGTCTGAGACGGCTTGCCGCTGGCGCCGACGCGCATCTTGCGGCTGTCGTGACGGTCGCGGGCGATGGGCTTGTCGATGAGCTTTTCGTTCCAGTCGATCTTGCCCTCGGCGAGCGCCAGGTAGTGCTTTTCGAAAGC
>JAXJEC010000053.1:0-74936 GCA_036301625.1 Collinsella sp.
AAATGGTTCGATGTCTGCCCGGATGCGACACTTGAAGTAAGTGTCCATCCTCGCAGTATCCGGTTCTCAAGGTGCACGCCCCGCGGCTGATCCGGTTCGACCGGGCCGCGCGGCAAGGAGATATATTGCCAGACCGGAGGGGCGCCGCGGGCGGGAATCTGGCACTCCATATTTTGTTCACAAACGAATATGTCCCTCAGTCGCGTCCCTGAGGTTATAACTGAAGCATTGGCTTCTGATATTGGCGATGACCAGCTGGTTTATAGGTGTTAAGGCATCGGTCATCTCTGGAGCGCCACTTTACTCCAAAAGCATCAGCTATTTGTTTCCCGTCGGTAAAAGGCAGGTTTTGTTCGCCAAGCGTTCTTATATATAGAGAAGTTCGGGTTCGAACCCATGCACCGGCAACAAAAAAGCGATCAACCGGAGTCGATCGCTTTCTGTTCTATGGTGGAGCATCCAAAGGATGTTTCCGAACTCACTTTCTCGCTGCCATTCATGCTGTCGAAGCATCGTTCGACCTCCGCAGTCCCATGTTTTGAGGATCTGCCGTGTTTATCACTGCTATTAATGAGTGTGCGGAAGTGATCCTCATACAGATACGTGCGATCCGCCAGAGAACTGAGAAGCATCTTTCTGCAGCCCTCGTTGTCTATCCTCGCATCTCTCAGGTCTTCCGGAAATTCACAAGCAGTCTTAGGGTCAGTTTGTTTCTGCTTTCAGAGACTTGTTTGAGAGTTATTAAAGACAGTTCAAAACAATAAGTGAGACACCATAAAGCAGAGCAAGATGTGCCGGATAGAAAACGTAGAAGAAGTATTTCAGCTTCAGCCCTCGCTTGCCATTATAAAGATTGATAAGCAGCAACGAAACGACCGCGGCAGCAACATCAGGATTAAATACATTAGCTGTAGCAAACTCAAATCCGCCGCCAACTATATGGCATGACGAAAGGAGCACTACGCATACTGCAGCAAAGAACATCTTGGCCTTGCTGTCGTGGAATAAATAGAATGCAGCCACAAGCAGAATGCCATACACGCCGCCATCTAGTTTAGTGTATTCAGCTGCCAGTGCTATCAAAACAATCAGAGCAAATTCTGCGATGTGCCTCTTCCATTTTGAAAGACTTTGTATCTTTTCCAGAATAATCAAAAAGACCAAGGAAAGCAGGAGCTCACACATAACATTTTGTTGCCGAAGGTCGAATAGTTGCCCGGTTTGAACGAAATCGTATATGGGCTCCGCAATGATTGCGAAGACAAGCATATTTCGCAGGTACTTCTTTATGTCATGAGTATGCAAAAATCCCTCAACTATCAAAAAGCAAAATAAGGGAAATGCAATTCTGCCAAGAACATGAAGCACATCCGAAGCCTCGTTTAGAATCGCCCACTGCTCGTCTGATATCTGATTGTACGATGCGTGAGTCATGATTCCATTGGTCAGGACGATCCTGCTTACATGATCGAGAACCATCGAAATGGCCGCTATTATCTTTAATGTGCTGCCGCTAATTCCGTATCTGTCTGTTTTCATTTCGTTTTCCTTTCTTTGGGTGGGCCGTCGGGGGTTCAGCCTGCTTCGCAGGCGGCCGCTGCGGCGCTTTCGCGCCTTGCGCGCTGCGCTGGCAAACGCTCACGCGTTTACTCAGCTCCGCGCCCCGACGGGTTCGAACCCGTGCACCGGCAACAAAAAAGACGGCCAACCGAAGTTGACCGTCTCAACAATCTTTGGGTGGGCCGTCAGGGGTTCGAACCCTGGACCTTGGGATTAAAAGTCCCCTGCTCTGCCAGCTGAGCTAACGGCCCGCGGGTGGCATTGTACCACGGTCTGGGACTATTCCCAACTCCATTGGCCGTTCTGGAAAATCACAACTTCACGTCCATCAGGCGTAATGCCCGTAATATCGATGTCGTCCGTGCCGATCATAAAATCGACGTGCGTGCTCGAGACGTTAACACCATGCTCCAGGAGCTCCTCCTTGGACATGTCGTACCCACCCTCGATGCATTCGGGGAAACCGACACCTAGCGCGAGATGGCAGCTAGCGTTCTCGTCATAGAGCGTATCGTAGAACAGAACACCACTTTCGCGGATCGGCGTGTTCTTGGAAATGAGCGCGACCTCTCCCAGGTGAGCAGCGCCCTCGTCAGTATCGATGATACTTGCGAGCGTTGCCTTGCCCACGCGGGCGTCGTAGTCCACCACGCGGCCGCCCTCGAACTTAATCCAAAAATCGTCGACTTTATTGCCGTGGTGGATGAGCGGCATGGCCGAGTACACGATACCGTCGGCGCGCATGCGATCGGGCGAAGTGAAGACTTCCTCGGTGGGAATGTTGGGGAAGAAGGGGTGCCCATCGGGCGTCTTGCCCTTGCCGCCGGCCCACTCGTGACCCTTCGTCATGCCAATCGTCAGATCGGTTCCATTTGCCGCGGTGTAATGCAGGCAGTCGAAACGATTGCCGTTCAGGAAACGCAGGTTCTTTTCGAATGCGGCGTCATGGAGCTCCCAGTCGCTCTCTGGGTCCTGGCCATCGGCGCGAGCGGTGTGCAGAATCGCATTCCACAGCTTATAGATTGCAACCTCATCGGCGTCTCCCGGGAACACCTCGCGCGCCCAAGCCACGACCGGAGCGCCGGCGATGCACCACGGATTGATGTTGTAATCCAGTCCACGGCGGAAAACTTTGCACTGCGTGTTCTTTGCCTTAGAAGCTGCAGCGGGCTTAGCGGGATCGATGCCCTTAAGGGCGGCGGGGTCCGCACCCTCGATAAAGATAAAGCAGGCACCGTCCTGGGCCAGGGAATCCAGCTGCAGGCGCTTCCACTCGGGCGTCTGCTCAAAATAGCTTTTCTCGACATGCTCGTACGTGAGCCTCGTCACGGCATCATCGGCCCAGATGACCGTCACGTGGCCGGCGCCGGCAGCATAGGCCTCCGCGACCACCACGCGCGCAAACGGCACGCACTCAACCGGAGACTGAACGACGACTTCCTGGCCGGGCTTAACGTTTACGCCCTTGCGGACAACCAGGCGCGCATAGTTTTTAATCTTGGGCTCCAGGGACTTCATACCCTCCAGGGCCTCTTCGACCGTCAGGGCAGCTCGAATCATGTGCCACTCCATCTATCTATAGAACAGTAAAAAGGCGCGCCGCAAAAACGACGCGCCTTATATCTTAGCGATAAGTATGTATGCAAACGCTACTTCTTCTTGGAGTCCTTCTTGTCCTCCTCGGCAGCTGCGCGCTCGATAAGAGCGTTGAGCTTGTTCTCGGACATGCCCTCGGCCTGCGCGCGGTACATGTTGCGCAAGGGACGAATACGAGCGAAGTCGTAGATAAAGTCACCTAGGATGATGACATAGGACAAAACGATGCCGACCATCTGGACAGGGCTGGACACCATGCCAGCGGGAGCGAAGTACAGCGAGGCCCAAATTGCCACGACGAGCACCATGCCAATGGCGAGCACAATCCACCAGATGCGACGGCGCTTGGTGTAGTCCTCGTCCTGCTTGAGGAGGATATTCGACACCGTATAGATGCGGTCCTCCTTGGCGCGCTGCTTAGCCTTGCGGGCGCGCTTCTCCTCTTTAGAGAGGCCCTCGAGGTTCTCGCCCTTCTCGAGCTCTTTGCGGCGTGCCTTAGACGAAGCCGGCACGACGCGAACGGAGCTCGCTGCTTGGCGGGCGGGCTTAGCAGATGCGGCAGACTTGCGCGCAACCCCGGTAACTTCGTGGGATTGCGTGCGCTTGTTCGTGGCGCTACGGGTACTCACTTATGCGTTCTCCTTCATGCTTGTGAACTGGGAGCCCGTGATGATCTGGAAGGCCTCGCGATAGCGCTCGGACGTGCCATCGATGACCTCGGCGGGCAGGTGCGGGGTCTCCCCCGTCATATCCCAGTTGGCCTTGAGCCAATTGCGGACGAATTGCTTGTCGTAGCTAGGCTGGATCTTGCCCTCCTCGTAGCTGGCAGCAGGCCAGAAACGGCTGGAGTCGGGCGTGAGGCACTCGTCGATCAGCGTGACCTTGCCATCGATGACACCAAACTCGAACTTGGTGTCGGCAATGATGATGCCACGGGTCGCGGCGTACTCGGCAGCGGCCTTGTAGATCTTGAGGGAAAGGTCACGAATCTGCGTGGCGATGTCCTCGCCCACGATCTCGCAGCAACGCTCGAACGAGATGTTCTCGTCGTGGTCACCGATCTCGGCCTTCGTGGACGGCGTGAACAACGGCTCGGGAAGCTTGGAAGCCTCGGTCAGGCCCTCAGGCAGCTGGATGCCGCAGACGGTGCCGTTCTCGTCGTAGGTCTTCTTGCCCGAACCGGTCAGATAGCCGCGGACGATGCACTCGATAGGAATCGTCTGGGCCTTCTTAACCAGCATGGCGCGGCCAGCGAGGTAGTCACGATACTCAGCAAACTCCTCGGGGAAATCCGCCGGGTCGATGGAAACGAGATGGTTGGGAACGATGTCGGCAAACTTATCGAACCAGAATGCCGAGATGCGATTGAGCACCTCTCCCTTAAACGGAATCTCGTCGGGAAGAATGAAGTCGAACGCAGAAATGCGGTCGGTGGCGACCATCAGCAGGTTTTCACCGGCATCGTAAATATCACGAACCTTGCCACGGGAATCCGGACGACGCTCCATCGTTGTCACGTGAGTCACTCCTTACCTAAATACGACAGAAATGCGGGTTCTTTCCCGCATGTTTTCGCAAACTCGGAGCGGCAGGGACGCGGCCCCTCCTTCACCGAATAGCGAAAAGCTAGTGCTACATTGTAGTAGATGCCGCGTCCGCCGTGTGCTCGCGGGGCAGATGAATTGTAAAAGTCGTACCCTTTCCAAGCTCCGACTCCACGGATATGTAGCCATGGTGACGCTCGACGATCTGCTTGGTCACGGCGAGGCCGACGCCCAGGCCGCCAGCTTCGCGGGCGCGGCTGGCATCGGCGCGCCAAAACCGCCCGAAAATGCGCGACAGATCGTCCTTGGCAATACCGATGCCGGTATCAGAAACGGCAATGCTGACGTGCCTGCGGTCACTGAGCACCGACACCACGACCCAACCGCCCTCGGGGGTGTAGCGCATGGCGTTGCTCATGAGGTTGATAACACATTGCGTGATCATGTCGGGATCGGCCTCGACGACATCGTCGTGCCCTTGGGTTTCATCTGCAAAGCGAAGACGAAGGTCACGGTCGGCAAACAGACGCTCCTGGCCGTTCACAATCGATCGCACGAACGGAACCATGTCCACCGGTTCTAGATTGAGCGGAGCCGTGCTGTTTTCCATACGCGATAGGTCGAGCATCTGCTGCACCAGACGAGCCAGGCGACGCGTCTCGGAAGCAACGGTCTCCAAATGCTCATCGTCGGTGGGATACACGCCATCCTGCATGGCCTCGACCGTTGCGAGCATGGCCATAAGCGGCGTGCGAAGCTCGTGTGCAACGTCTGAGGTCAGGCGCTTCTCGTGTTTCATATCCTTCTCGAGCGAGGTGGCCATCTCATCGAAGGTCTCACCCAGCTGATCGATCTCGTCATCACCGCGCAGCCCCGTGCGAGCCGACAGGTCGCCGTCACGGATTTGCTTTGCGGTACTGGTGATGCGATGAATCGGTTTGGTGAGCATGCGCGACACGAGCGATCCGATAACGACCGAAATGCAGATTGCAACAACCGCGGCGAGGGCCATGGCGTTAAAGGTCTTCTCCCTAAACGCAGAGTCCGCCTTGGTGAGCAGAGCGTCGGAGCCGATGGCCCACAGCTTTACCTGTCCGACATGCTCGCCGGAAGACGTTACAATCTCGACGTTAGCAACGCTATCGGAGTCGGTTGGAGCAGACGAGACCGGGCTATGCGATGCCCTCTTGCCGCTCGTGTCGTCGGTCGTAGCCTGGTTTTCGCGTACATCGGCGGTGGCGCTTGCCGAGGGCCAGGAATCGTCATAAACGATCACACCCTTTTTATTGACGACCTGCATGCCCAGATCGTCGGAAACCAAACTCGACGTTGCGACCGTGCGCAGTTCTCCCGCGGTCCAAGAGCCGTTTTCCTCATATGAGGTCGCCAACTTCTCGGCAGCGGAATTTGCGATTTCGACGATATTGGAGCGTGTGTAATCCGAAAAGACCGTGCCCCACACAACAGAGACAACGCCCACCAGCACCAATACCGTCATGAGCGATGTCAGAGCAAAAGCAAGTGCCATGCGCGAGGGATAGCTCATCGTTGGCCGTGAATCGGAACGAGGCGTGTTCCAACTAGCCTTGGAACCCGCCTCGCTCTCCTGCTTGTGCTTTTGTCCGATTTCAAAGCGCGCAGGTGTCATATGTGATTTCCCTATTTCTCGTCCGACTTATCGGTCTTGGCCGGAGCCTCGAAGCGATAGCCGACACCATGGACGGTGTAGAGCCACTTGGGCTTCTTGGGATCATCGCCCAGCTTGGCGCGAAGATTCTTCACGTGGCTATCGATGGTGCGCTCATAGCCCTCAAAGTCATACCCGAGCACTTTCTCGACCAGCTCCATGCGGTTATACACACGGCCGGGATGGCGGGCAAGCGTGGTGAGCAGCTTGAACTCGGAAGCCGTCAGATCGACTTCCTTGCCCTCGACCAAGATCTTGTGGCCCGAGATATCGATGACCAGATCGCCGAAGTCGAGTACCTCGACGGCGGGCTCGTCGGCCTGATGGGCACGGCGGAACAGAGCGCGAACGCGGGCGACGAGCTCGCGCGGCGAGAACGGCTTAATCAGATAGTCGTCGGCGCCGAGCTCAAGACCGATAATACGGTCCTCGATCTCGCCCTTAGCCGTCAGCATGATGATGGGGACATCCGAGGTATCGCGAATGGTGCGGCAAACGCGCTCGCCGGGGATCTTGGGGAGCATAAGGTCGAGCACGACCAGGTCGAACTGATGCTTCTCGAACTCCTCGATCGCGGACTGGCCATCGCCGACGCCCACAACCCAGTAGCCTTCGCGCTCGAGATAGGCAGCGACGGCGTCACGGATTGCCTTCTCATCCTCGACCAGCAGAATCTTTTTTGCATCTGAAGCCATAACACGGCCCCCCTGTCTCAATTAGCTAAGAACAAGCCCATTTTAACGCACCTGAGCCCGCCAGATGCCGCTATGACGCGGCAGCTCGGCGGGCGGTACTCACAATTACAACGCGTTTATTCCCCTGTTGGCGCCTTTTTAACCCCTCTAAGCTTAAAGAGAGAATAGGCGTGCAGTGACCGTCTCTGGTATACCCTGGCTGTTGCGCACCGTGGCGTACGTAAGGAATGAGTCCGATTTTCCCGCCGTAGCTGGATAATCGCCATACTCCAAAGCGCGGTCGGGCGACAGCAGCGAGCCATAGGTCTTGGCAGAGGTGTCGATCAGGAAATGCGACGCCTGTACCTTAACAAGGTATTTATTCTTCTTGCCAGCCGCACATGCGAGCGGCTCGCGTGACAGGAAGAGGTACGGCCCTCCCTCATTACCGATATACGTGCCCATATTGCCCAGGCTGCCCACGCCACTATAGGCCGCCTCGATAGAAAACACGAAGGTATCGCCCATATATACGGCCTCGAAAGGCGAAACTGACGAAGGGAGGACCAACTGGGCACGCTTGGTGTTGTTGCCGTCGGTCAGATCGATTGCCGTTATGCCGTAGTAGACGCCCTCGTCGTTGCGGACACGCGGCGAGATGGTCAAAATGCCGTCGCTCGCGCGCGGGGCCGATGCAAAGCGGCCCGTCGATTTCCAAATTACCTCGGCCTTGGATTCATCAAGCGAGCGACGATAGCAAAACGAATCACTACTCGTTTTATTGCCGCCTGCCGAAGGCATTTTATACCAGATGACCGATGACCCGAACGCCGTAAACAGGGGCGGATCATAGTCCTTGCCACCTCGATCGAGCTCAACCACGTCGCCAGAGAGCGAAGCGCCCGACAGATTTTGAGCGTAGAGCTTCCACGATGAATTGGCAAAGTTCATCTCAACCCACGCGAATACGCCGTCGCCGGCACGGACATCGTAGAATGCATATCCCGTGCCCTCGATAGGATCCTCGATTAATGTGGTAAGCGAGCCATCACCCAGGTTGAGCACACCGAGTGTGTTGGCGTGCAGCGCCGATGCGGGCGCCATCATCGCCGCGGCGTAATCGCCGTCGCAGTAGTACAGCAGCGTACCCAGAGGCAGCGTCCACGACGCCGCCGGCTCAAGATCGATGTCGACTGCCTCGTACTCATCCGTAATCGAGATGATCTTGGAATCGTCCTTGATAACCTGCGGCTCGCCGGCGGCATCATCGCTGGTGCCCGTTTTTTTCGAGCATCCGGCAAGCACCGTGGCAGCGCCCGCGGCAGCCCCACCGAGTACAAAGCCGCGACGCGATATTCCGTTCTTGATGTGATCGGCGATACCCATTAGGCGATCTCGGTGCGAGCGGCCTCGATAGCGCGTGTAAGCTGGTCGGCGCAGGAGGTCTTTTTCATACCGCAGGTATTACCGGCGAGAACCTCGATTACGCGATCGGCAGGAGCGCCCTCGACCAGCTTGGAGATAGCCTTGAGATTGCCGTCGCAGCCGCCGGTAAACTCAACGCCCATCACCTTGTTGCCGTCATCGGAAAGATCAAGGTGAATATTGCGAGCACACACGCCCTGAGGCTTGTAATCAAACGAAATCATGCGATCCCCTCTCAGAATGTTATTCGAGACGACTATTATCCCCGTCTTTCCCTAAATGCAACGAGGCGCTTTGCCGGCAACACACATTACCAGCAAAGCGCCCTAAAAAGCTAACGTTATGCCCGAACCTACTCGAAGCTCAGCTGCTCCAGACGATCAAAGACCGTGTCGATACGGGTGAGGAAGTCCCACGGATCAAAGATCTCGTCGAGCTTCTCCTGACTGACGGTGCAGCGCGGGTCGGCCTCGAGACGCTCCTTAAAGGTGGGGCCGGAGACACAATCCTGTACCTCGTGCCAAGTTGCCATGGCGTTCTCCTGCACAATGGCGTACGCGTCCTCGCGGGTGATGCCCGTGTCGACGAGGGCGAGCAGCACCTTGGAGGAGAAGATGAGGCCGCGGGTCTTATTGAGGTTGGCCATCATGCGGGCAGGGTACAGCTGCAGGCCGTCGATAACGCGGATGAGGCACTGGAACATGTGGTCGAGGGCGATGAAGCTATCGGCCTGGGCGACGCGCTCGGCAGAGGAGTGCGAAATGTCACGCTCGTGCCACAGGGCGACGTTATCGAAGGCAACCTGGGCGTTGGACTTCACGACGCGCGACAGACCGCAGACTTTCTCCATGGTGATGGGGTTGCGCTTGTGCGGCATGGCTGAGCTGCCCTTTTGGCCCTTACGGAACGGCTCCTCGGCCTCGAGCGTATCAGTCTTCTGCAGATTGCGGACCTCGGTAGCGATGCGCTCGCAGGTGGCTGCGGTGGTGGCGAGAACGCCGGCGAGATAGGCGTGATGGTCGCGGCTGATAACCTGCGTGGACAGCGGGTCGTGAACCAGGCCCAGGTGCTCGCAGACATACTCCTCGACGAACGGCTCGATGGAGCTGTACGTGCCGACAGCGCCCGAGATGGCACCAAAGGCAACATTCTTGCGGGCGTCCTCAAGACGATCCAGATCGCGCTTGAGCTCCCAGGCCCAAGAGCCAAACTTCATGCCGAAGGTCATCGGCTCGGCGTGGATGCCATGAGTGCGGCCGGCACAGAGCGTGTTGCGCTCCTCAAAGGCGCGACGCTTGCAAATCTCGCCGAGCTTCTTGACGTCCTCGATGATCAGGTCGCAGGCCTGGGTGAGCTGGTAGCACAGGGCCGTGTCGCCCAGATCCGAGCTGGTCATGCCATAGTGAACCCAGCGGCTGGGCTTGGGGTCGCCCTCGGGAACATCGGCATCGATGTATTCCTTCATGTTGGTCAGGAAGGCAATGACGTCGTGGCGCGTGACTTCCTCGATCTCATCGACCTTCGCCTTCTCAAAGTTGGCATGGTCGCGGATCCACTGGGCCTCGTCTTTGGAAATACCGATCTTGC
This sequence comes from Collinsella sp., assembly GCA_036301625.1. Lineage (GTDB taxonomy): Bacteria > Actinomycetota > Coriobacteriia > Coriobacteriales > Coriobacteriaceae > Collinsella. The sequence continues at coordinate 10,074 of JAXJEC010000053.1, forward strand.
CGAGCTCCGCCTGGGCCTCGCAGGCCAGAACCTCGATCTCCTGCCAAATGGCGTACTTGTTCTCGAGGGAGAAGGTGTGTCCAATCTCCGGGCGGGTATAGCGATCGATCATAGCGGCTCCTTTTTGGTTATTGGCACGTTGGTCGTAACCCAACCATTGTACCGTGCGCAGGTGCAAGTATGGGCAGTAGGCATTAACCTAACATTTTGGAATTGGAGCGACCATGAGGACGTCTGCGCATTTGCTTCGCAAATACGCACCGGCTGCGGTCGGCAGACCCGGTCCGCGCACACGCACGGGCACAGCGGGTTGGACCCGACGTTCCCGAGGTCCCCCGTACTCGATGGAGCGGGCAACGGGACATCCGCGCGCCCGCGTCGCGGACGCGCACCGGCTGCGGCGATCTCCTCGGATTCACGGAGACGATGGGGAAAACTTTGTTGAATTGGCCGTCCCGAGTTCTCCCGCGCTCGGTGGAGCGGGCAACGGGACGTCCGCGTATTTGCTTCGCAAATCCGCACCGGCTGCGGCCGCCTATCGGCGACCTTGCCTGCTCGCTATAAACGCTTCGCGTTTATTTAACGCTCGCACCCTGTCGGGTTCGAGTCCCGGCACTTTATTGAAAAAGGCACGGTAACGAAACGTTACCGTGCCTGAAATTCGAATGGAGCGGGCAACGGGACTCGAACCCGCGAGTGTCAGCTTGGGAAGCTGATGCCTTACCACTTGGCGATGCCCGCATATGTGGGGGATAGTATAACGCGGTTGTCTTGTTCGATACAAGGGTGGCGATGCTTGTTTTAGCTGTGAAGATTCGTTTGAAAATCGCGTCAATTGTGGAGACGAGGACCTTTAACCTCCTGTTCTCCCTATCTTCTACCTGCACTTTTGCTTGATTGTTGAATTTGAGCTCAATTTGTCAGGAATTGGGCAAGCTTTTGGTCAGGCTCCGGTACTTACCCGCATGAACCTCGGGGGTAGCCTCATCCTACGCGTCGCAGCCTCCCCGTGCGGCGCACGAGGGATAAGGAGCAGCCATGTCCAACGCACCCACGCACTCTGTCCACAGCGCAATCGCAACAGGTCCGCTGCTCCTGCTCCTCTTCCTGCTTTTCGGCTGCCTGGCACCGGGAGCCGCATTTGCCGTCGATGGCTACGACCAGCTCGGCTTCCGCACTATTAGCGATGATTGTGGGCCCTTCTTCGTCGGCAAGTATGAAGCTCAAGACGCCTCGATTGCCTACTGCATGAACCAGGAGCGCCCCGGCCCCACCAAGCCGGGCGGCCCATGGCTCAACTTTGATCAAGGCTGGGTGTGGCTCGACGACGAGTTCGCGGCAATCGTTTGTCACGGATATCCTACCGCCACGTCGTTTGGCGGTTACCATCTTTCACCCGATCGCGCCCGCGCCGCCACCCAGCTTGCCGTATGGATGCTCAACGGCACTACCCATGTCGACGGCACCTACTCCTACACGACCGCTCAGGGTAAAACCAAGAGCGGACACTTTACCGCCGACAATGAAGTCGTGGCGGCTGCGCGGTGGCTCCACGACAGCGCAAAATCAGGAAGCATCAAAGCCGCTCCGCACCGCGCGCGACGCTATCTAGGGGCCGTATCGGGCGGCAGCAAACGTCAAGACATGCTCTATGTACTGCCGGCGGTCTCTGTTTCCTTCCAAAAGCAGTCTGCTAACACCGTTATTACCAGCGGAAACAATACCTATCAGTTTACCGGGGCAACATTCGATATTTTTGAGAGCGCCAGCGGCGCGCGTGTCGGCACCATCAAGATGGACAGCAACGGTCGAGCGCAAGCAACACTTCTGCCCAACACGGCATACTACCTAGTTGAAACGAAGGCGCCGGCCGGCTATGTCCCCCGCCACGATCGTATTGCCTTTACCACGGGGAATGACGGCGGGCGGGTCGCCATTGATGAACAGCCCGGCACCATCAACCTGCGTATCGTAAAACTCGATACCGCGACGAATGCCGGCCCCCAGGTAGGTTCTTCACTCGCAGGAGCAGAGTTCACGTGTGTGTCGCAATCAACCCCTGGATGGGCGCAAATCCTCACGACCGACGAAAGCGGTCAGGCCACCCTCGCCGATGTCCCCTTAGGAACCTTTACCATCTACGAATCAAAAGCCCCCGAGGGCTACCTGCCATCCAACGACAGCTGGACCTATACCGTTGGAGCCGACCAGCTCGGCGATTCAGGCGTGGTCGAGATCGAATCTCGCATTTCCGATATCCCCATTGCGTTTGACCTTGAGATTTCCAAATTCAAGGATTACGGCAATAGCGACCAATCCGGCCTGGAGCAGCCGGCGGGTGGTGTTGTCTTTGAGGTTGTCAGCAACAGCTCTCAGCAGGTTGTTGGCACACTGACCACAAACATCTATGGCTTTGCCTCCACCAAAGATCAGCCCGAAGCATGGTTCGGCACAGGCAAGCGACCCGCCGGTGTCCACGGAGCCGTCCCATACGACCGTGCCGGCTACACGATTCGCGAGGTTCCGGAAACCGTCCCCGAGGGTTTTAAACGTGCAGGGGAATGGACCGTCGGGGCCAATCAGATTTCCGACGGCGCCGAGCTTCAATATATCGTGGACAACCACGCTCTGTCGACGCATCTCCAGATTGTAAAACGCGATGCCCAAACAGGCGCTTCTGTTCCCCTAGCCGGATTCTCCTTCCAACTCCTCGACAGCAATCACGAACCTGTCTCACAAACTTGCTGGTATCCAGCACATAACGTAATGGACACCTTTACGACTGACGCGACCGGGACCGTCACACTGCCCGAATCGCTCGTGCCGGGCACCTATTATGTACGCGAAACCTCGGCCAAAGAGCCCTATCTTGTCGGCGAAGAAATCGAGGTAAACATACCCGCCGACATGAACCTAACGCCCGTTGCAATCGCCTCGTATTATGACCACGCCGCGACCGGAAATATCAGGATCGTTAAAACCGATGCCGTAGACGGCAGCAGCCTCGCGGGCGCCATCTTTGAGATCCGTGCCTCGGGTGATATCGTGCGCCCCGACGGTAGCATTGCCGCACTCGACGGTGAGACTGTCGCTACCGTCACGACGGATGAAACTGGAGAAGCACGCGCGGACAACCTCCCACTGGGATCTGGCACCGCACGCTACGAGGTTGTCGAGACTCAAGCGCCGGCAGGCTTCTTGCTCGATCAGACAACCCATATTGTCGACCTTACTTATGCCGACCAGAAAACACCCGTTGTAGAAGCACGGCTTAACGTATCCGACGATTACACCAAGGTTGATATCTCCAAGGTCGATGCAAGCGGTGAGCAGGAAGTAGAAGGCGCACGGCTCACCTTATATGGTCCCGATAAAACCGAAATAGACTCCTGGACCTCATCCGACAAGCCACACCGCGTCGAACATCTTGCACCCGGCACCTACTCGTTGCGCGAAATGATGTCTCCGCGGACCTATGACCTTGCCGAGGAGATAACGTTTGAAATAAAGGATACGGGAGAAGTCCAATCCGTCGCGATGAAGGATGCGCCCATCGAGATCAAGGGGCAGGTCGACAAGCGTCAGGAACTTGTCCAACCTATCGAAAAGGGCCTGTTGGCTAACGGCGATGGTAAAAACCGTGCCGCGATGCAAACCAATACGGATGGGCTTTTCTCCTATACCATCGACGCTCGAAACAATTCAACTACCTGGGTTGATGAGTTCACACTTACCGATGATCTTGAGTGTGCCGAGGACGATACGGCGAGATTCGTCTCAATCGAAACCCCCGTCGCCATCGGCGACCTCAATGGTCTGTGCAACGTGTGGTATCGCACGACGCCGTTGGACTCGACAGACGTCGATGAGCCGGCAAACGCGACACTTGACGATGGGCACGAAAATCCTTGGCTTGAGTCCGATGAAGTAAGGGAGAGTCTGGGTGAGGATTGCCGCCTCGTCGATTACGACGGCTGGCACCTCTGGAAGGCGGATGTCTCGACCACGGAATCCACCACACTCGAGGCGAAAGAACTCGACCTTGCGTCCAATACCGTCGTAACGGGCATTCGAATTGAATACGGTGCGGTAGCCGCCGACTTTACGACTCGAAGCGATGCGGATTCTTGGACCCGCGATGATCTCAAGGATGAGCACGACGACCTTGACGATGCCAAAGCAATCCTTGGCACAGACGCTCGGGGCGCAGTCGTACACATGCAGGCAACGTCGGCTTATACGCCCCAAACCGCACTCACCAACAGCGCACGCGTCGATCTTTGCCGCAACGGTGGCGGCGATAAACTTGAGTCACATGACGAGGACCGTGTCATTCAACGCTGTACCCTACCGCAGGACCTACCGGCAACAGGATCAGTTCCCATCACCGCTTGCATCACCGCGCTCCTGACCTCGGGTGCCGCAGCCCTATGGTTCGCTCGCCTTAGGTCGATCCCAAAGAAGCGCTAGCGCGATGAAAAAGCGGGCGAGCCAGTCCCCTGGCTCGCCCGCTTTCAATCATGTAAATCGCCGTATCTACTCTGCAGACGAAGATCCACCATCAACGATTGTCTGCTCGGACTCAGGAATCCCATCGGCACCCGTACTCTGTTCTTGCTCCACCTCTTCGCTGATTGCGGAGGCAGGGGTCGAGCCCTTCGCACCCACGATGTAGGCAGCCCCAAATCCTAACGCAATGGCAATCAAGGTCAAAATCACGTAGACAGGCCAATGGCGCTTAATATACGAAAACACGTTGACTCCTTAGAGCTCCGTCTACGAACGGCGGATAACCTCGGTCACGACCTCGGATACCGTGGCAATGTTCGTCGGGTTGACATTGTGAGGCAGGTCGTCCTCAGTACGAGCGCAAGCCAGACGCGTGCCGTCCACGCCGGCGATGGTGAGGGCTCGGCGGCTCGCCTCGAGCGCGGCATAGGCATCGGTCTTGGCATAGGGCATCTCGAGCGCGCCACAATCGACATGGAACGACTTGCACACCTTGCTGACCAGGTTCATGATGCGGCGATCGCCCTTGAGCAGCTGTTGTTCGCCCTCAACCGTCACCACCGAAAGCCTACCGGCGCCGACGGATTCAAGATTGATAAAGAATACGCCGCGGAGCTTATCGCGATGCGAAGCCAAGAAGGCCTTCATGCCGGCGCCATCACAATCCGAGGCGCCCGTTGCCACAAACCAGATATCGTGACCGAGCAGCTCATCATCGCCCATAGAGGCGACAGCCGAGAGCATATCTTCGGAAGAAGCGCCATCGGAAGACGTAGCGCCACCCTTCCAGCCATCGTTATCGTCCTCGAAGTTATCCCACGAACCGATGCCGCGACCGGACTTTTTGGCATCGTAATCGTCTTCGACGCCCAGCCAGTCACTCATGCTGTCCTGCTCGTTTTTCTTTTTACGACCGAACAGGCCACCCAGGCCGCGCTTGCGAGACTTGGGTGCCGCCGGGGCGGGAGCCGAAATGGTCTCGATCGGCTGCGCGCCCGACGCAACGGGCATAGGAGGCGCAACGGGTGCCGATGTGGGTTCGGGACCCTGGGCAGTAGCAAAGGGGTCGTTGACCTGGGCAGAGGGATCGGGAAGGTCGAACAGCGACGTGCGAGACGCAACGTTTGCCTGCTTCATAGACGGCAGCGACGGATCGGGGACCGAAGCCAGCGGAGACGAGGAAGGTGCAGGCGACGGTGCCGACGCCGGATCGGGAACATTCATCTGCGGACGCGGCGATGCCTGGGAGGAAATCTGGGCCATAAGGGAATCGACTGTTTCGTCCTGGGTGGGAGCAACATCGGCAACCGTGGCACCGGAACCGCTCGGGGTCGGCATGGTGAAAATCTGCGTGGAGTAAGGCCTCGACTCATCCGTCTCGGGAGTCTCGGAAACCGCAGACACTTCCTCCTGCTCGACCTCGGTCGAATCATCTTGCTCGGCTGCCGCGTACTGCTCTTCGTCAGAGTTGGCCTCGACGGGCTCGTCCTCGGCAGCATCCTGAATTTCGGCAGCATCAATGGGCTCGTCATCGTCCACCGCGTCGCCCTGCTCATCGGACACAGGAAGGGGCTCGGCAATCGCGGTGCCCTGCTTTTCAAACGTTATCGTGGAATCGAACTGCGCGGCATCAAACGACATGGTGCTATCGACGTGCTGCTGAGCCTCGAAAGACGTTGTCGCCTCAACAACATCCGCGGACGTCGGTTGCTGGGACTCAAAGGACGTTGTAGCTTCGGCGGCGTCGACGGGCACGGACTGCATAGCCTCGTTCTGCTCAAACTCTTGCGCCGCGCGCTCACGTGCCGCCTCGGCTGCCTGCTGCTGAGCGATAGCCTCCTGCTCGGCAGCCTCGCGTGCGGCAGCGCGCTTCTCCTCGAAATCGTCGACAAATTTCCTGCCCTTTGCAAGCGCACCCTTAAAGAAGCTGGAAGCGCTGGCGCCAATCGAAGAGAACGCGGATGCAATATCGGCATGGGGCGTTGCCGCGGGAATCTCGGCAGAGAAATCAGTATCGCTCTCGTAAGACACGCGCCTCGGCTGTTCAACGTAATCGTCGTCAGACTCGTCCGCAACGTCTTGCGCCGGCGCGGCGGGAGCCAAAATGTCCAGTCCTGCCGCGGGATCGATCGCGGACACCGCCTCGGGCTCGGCAACGGCAGCGGTAACCGCGGCAGACTCATCATCCGCAGTGACAACGGGCGCAGGCTCGGGCTCAAACGTCGGCTCCTCGCCCTCCTCGTAATCGAGCGTGCAGGACTCGGGAAGCATTCCGAGTGCACGGATGGCATCCGAACCAAAGCGAATGTTGCCGGCGGCGTTGCGATAGAGCTTGGGCTCGGGCTCGGCCGCGGCAGGCTCCTCCGCCGGCTCAGCAGCGGGAACCTCGTCATTGAACTCTTCGGCCTGGACAGCCTGATTCTGATCCTCGGGCACGATGGCGCCAATCAGCGTCTCGTCGGCAGACGCACCCTCAAAGCCCTCAATCTGCTCGTCAAAAGCCTCGCCCTGTTCGGGCTCGGTTTGAGCGTCGGGAGCAATCGGCTGACCGAACTCGTCCTCGGCGTAGGTAGGCTCTTCGTACTCGATGGTGTTGCCGTAGTCGTTTTGCTGCTGGGCCGCGGCATACTCCGCCGCCGCGCGCGCCATTTCCTCGGCACGACGTTTCTGCTCCCCAAAATAGGTATCGAACGGAACATCGTCGGGAAACTCGTTCTCGCCCTGGAAGGGAGCAACGTTGTCCATAACGCCGAGCATAGCGGCGACAGAAGACTTGTTGCACACCGCGCCGGACGTATAGGGAAGAACGTGGCGGTTAGAGATGATGTTTGCCGCGTTGGCAAGTGCAACGAGGGAAGCGAGGATCGCGACAATCCACAGCAGAACCTTGAGCGCGCCGGGGAGCGGCAGGATACGCAGGATGGCAACGGCAGCAGGGGCAATCGTGGCAACGGGCAACAGCTTGGCGATGAGCGCACGATACGAAGCATAGGGCTCGCGGGCGAGCAGCTCAGCACGGGGAGAGTCGTAGTGTGCGACAACGACCACCGGGCGGTTGCGCGGAGACGCGAGCGGGCCCGAGGCCTTGTGGTAGGCGATGACATTTTGGCTCACGCCCGTCTTGCCCAGGCGCGAAACCACGGGGTGGCCCGTGCGCTCGAGCACGTAAAGAACGGCGCCGACAATGGCCAGCAAGGTGCCGACCAAGCCGATACCGCCGCCGATGCCCATCAGCAGGGCGCCGGCAAACGCAAGAATACCGGTAACGGCAAATGCCAATCTACTGGGCGCCGGGGCATTGAACTCCTGAACCTCGGGGTCAAAGCCGTGGTTGCGGAAGATCTGAGCGATATCCTCGGCAGCCAAGCGCTCTTCTTCGCTGCATGCCGGCGTAATGCCGGTGTTCTGCAGCAGGTGGTTAATATAGTTCTGGGTGTTCGCCATGTGCGCTCCACATCCATAATCCGACAAATAGGCCCAATGCATGCACATTAGAACCGTATATAGTCGAAAGTATACCCCGAGCGAGCGCAAACGACCGAATTCGGGCCATCTTAACGCCTCGAGCGGACAAGGATATAGCCTAATCTCCATATCGGACTAAAATCATGGCAGCAAACCACCTTCTCATGCGAGGACTCTATGACGGCAAGCGACGCGACCGCGACAATTAAAAAGGGGAATTCGGAGCCCGGTTTCGATAAAACGGCTCAGCGCATCCTCAATCTTTTCTTTGTGCTCAACAGCTCCCCCGAACCGCTGACGACCGAGCAGATCGTCTTGGATTCTGACCTGGGATATGGCTCGGGCAATATCGACTCGGATAAGCGCAAGTTTCGGCGCGATCGTGACAAACTGCTCGAGCGTGGCATCTTAATCAAGGAGGTTCGCCCCGCCGGTGCGCAGGAGACCGAGGAAAGCTCGTGGACAATCGACCGCGAGCACACGTTTGCTGCAGGCGGCCTCATCACCGCAGACGACGCCGATATCCTACTCAACGCCATCGACCAGACGCTAGCGGCCGGCTCTTCCACCTTTGCCGCGCCGCTTGCCGATATTCGCTCCAAAATTGCCTACCTCACCGGCAGGACGACGGTGGACGAAGTACCGATCCGCCGCTCTCCCACCGTCGATGCGGTATGGAGCGCCTTTGCCGAGCGATGCGCGCTGCGATTTTTATATCAGAACGGACGCGGCGAGCAGAAAGAACGTACCGTCTGTGTCTACGGCATGTTCGAACGCGAGGGCGTGGCGTACTTCTGCGGCCTCGACAATGTCACCGACGACATCAGGACATTCCGCTGCGACCGTATCGTTCGCGCATGGCGTCCTTCGAAGGCCTACGCCATCCCTGCGGACTTCAATCTCAACGACTATCTGTTCTTTGAATTCGATTTCGCCGACCGACCGCCCGTTGCAGCCACGTTCTCGTTCGCCCCTCAGACGCAGATCGATATGATCAACGGCCTCACGCGCGGGCGAGGTGAGCTCGCACACACCGATGCGGGATGGACCTGGACCGTTGACGTGCGTGACCTTGAAGCCGCCGCCTCATTTTGCATGGCCCACGCCATGGACGGCATGAGGCCCATGGCCCCCAAATCGCTCAAGCAGGCGTGGAACCACCTCATAGAAAGGACGGTGCACGAGCATGCCCGTGCGTAAACTCACCAGCGAGCAGAGACTCTCGCGCGCCATCGACATCATGGAGGCCCTCTACGCCGCCGGCGATGGCGGCATGACACGAACCGAGATTTGCAGCCGCTTTGACATCACGGGGGCGTCGCTCGACGAGATTCTCGAGATCGTCTCGACGCTCGCGGACCGAGAATCGGGCGCGCGCATCATCTGCGAATGCCGCGGCGAGCGTGTGGTCCTCACCGGCGACGCCGGGCGTGTTCTACCGTTGCGCCTGAGTGCCGCCGAGGGCGCCGTGCTCAACCATGAACTTGAATCGTTGGGGATCGAGCCGCAGACGGCAGCTCGGATTCGACATGCCCTTCTGCCCGAAGAGCTCGGCTATAACCAGCGCGTCTTTGACACCGTCAACCACGGGTCGCACTGGCAGCAGCTGAGCTGCGCCATTCAGGACGGTGTTCGTTGCCGCATCTCGTATCGCTCGATGGACGATGCGCGGCCACGCGAGCGTCTGGTCGACCCCTTGCGCATTACGGCAAACGGCGACCAAACATACCTGATTGCCTGGGACATCGCGATCGATGAGCAGCGCACCTATCGCATGGATAAAATCGAGGGACTCACCTTGACGGAAGACTCCGTCGTGCCTCACGCACCGGGCGTCGCATCCCTCCACGATTCCCTTGCCCGGACGCAGCGTAGCGCAAAGCTCTTGATGCCATTCGATATGGCGGAGCATCTGGACTGGGCCGGCATCACCCTAATCGAGCGCAGCGGGGCAGACATGGCAACGGTAACCGTGCATTACGGCTCCGAGCGTTGGCTACTGAGCCAGGTAATCGCAGCGGGCGGAGCCATCCGCATCTTGGATGACCCCGCCCTGTCAAAGCGTCTGTGCGATATGGCAAAAACCCTCGTCTGTCCGCTTTAGCGGCGCCGCTCGTGACGTGCGCGCCACAGTTGCAGATAGTGACCGATCTGCGCCGATTCGATGCGCTGGTAGGAGCTCGTGGGCAGCGACGTTAAGAACTTCTTTCCGTAGCCCTTCGTCACCAGGCGCGGGTCGGCCAGAATCAGCACGCCGCAATCGGTCGACGAGCGGATAAGGCGGCCAGCCGCCTGCTTGACCTCGAGCACCGCCTCGGGCAGCGAATAGCGCGCCCAAGCGCGGTCTTCGCGCAGGTTGCGCTCGCACGAGAGCGGGTCCGTGGGGCTCGAGAACGGCAGCTTGGGAATGATGACGCAGCGCAGCGTCTCGCCGCTGGCGTCGAATCCCTCCCAGAAGGCCTTAAGCGCAAAAAGCGATGAAGTCGGCTCGTTGATAAACCGGTCGCGCAGGCGACGGGGAGATGAGTTGCGCTGCTGGCAGTTGAGTTCCAGACCCGCACGGGCCATCTTGGGCTCAACGCGGGTGTACAGGTCTTCCATGTCGCGCCGATTGGTGAACAGCGTGAGCACCGATCCGCCCATGGCAAGATGGGCGTCGACCAGCACGCGCTCGAGCGCCGTAAGATAGCTCTCACGATCGCGCGGATCGGGTATATCGCCCGCAACGACTACAGCCATGTTCGAATCAAAGTCGTAGCTCGAGTCCAAGTGCAGCGATGAGGATGTCGAAGCACCGATGCGATCGAGGCCGACCGCGTGGTTAAAGTGTTCAAAGCTTTTGGACACCGTCATGGTCGCCGAGGCAAAGATAGCCGTGTGAACCTCGGGCAGCCACTCGGTTGCCAAGGCCTCGCCAATGTCGATGCGCTCTGCGGTCATCGACTCGCCGCCGGCGCGCAATCTGCGATTGACTTGCAGCGAGTACACGTAGTGTTCGTCTGTACCGTCAATGATGAGCTTGAGGTTCTCGACCAGCTCGTGTAGGCGGCGCGAGATATCACCCAGGTCGACAACAACCTCGGGCTTGTCGGCGGCGACGGCTTGTACCAGCGCGTCGACGCTCTTGTCAGCTTGTTCCAATGCGTCGATGGCAGTGTAGGCCGACTGTAAGAAATCATGCCAGTCGTCAGATTCGCGCAGCTCGGGGCCAATCCATAGGTTCGCATTGTCATAGCCCCCGCGCGCACGGCGGCCAAGCTCGCGAACACCGTCAAACACATCGGCGATTGCCATGCTCGCGCGCGCAACCGTCGACGTCGCCTTGGCGGTTAGACCCAGGTAGAGCGTAGAGCCCTCCGAAGCTGCCAAATCGCGGGAAACCTGGCTCAGTGCACCGGTGCTCGAGCCACCCAGGCGCTCAAACAGAACGCGCGATTCATCCGCCGACACCACGTGCGCCCATTGACGGCGCGCCTCGCGCTCGATGGAGTGGGCCTCATCGATCACCCAGTGACGAATTGGAGGCAAGATTCTGCCCTCGGCCGCAACGTTGCGGAACAGCAGGGAATGGTTGGTGACCACCACATCGGCATGCGCCGCGCGACGGCGGGCGCCGTGGACCAGGCATTTATCGGGGAAAAACGGGCATAGGCGACGGGCGCACTCGCGCGACGCCGTCGTAAAGTCGGGACGGTTGACGCTGCGCCAGCGAATGCCGAGCGAGTCGAGGTCGCCATCGGCCGACTGACACACGTACGCCATGATGACCGCGACTGCCGTAAGCGTGTCGGCAGGATCACGCTTAGTCGTAATTTCGACTTGGCTACGGCTCATGCGCTCAAGCTTGCGCAAGCATGGATAGTGGTCATAGCCCTTGAGGGCGCAAAACGATAGGCCTCCTTCCAGCTGCTCGGCAAGTTTGGGCAGCTCATGATACATGAGCTGGTCGGCAAGATTATTTGACTTAGTCGCGATACCAACCGTGATACTGTTGCGGCGCGCGGCCTCGGCAAAAGGCACCAGATAGGCCATCGATTTGCCGACGCCCGTCCCCGCCTCAATCACGCGATGCGTTCCCGTAACGAGCGCGTCACGGACCTCGAGCGCCATCGCGATTTGCTCATCGCGCGGCTCGTACGTGGGATACATGCGATTAACCAGACCGCCCGGGGCATAGTCCGCCTCGATTTCCTCGCGGCTCGGCATCTTAAGGACCGGCAGCTCGTCCGCATCAATGCGATCATCGGCCCGATCGGCCTTGAGTACGTCGGCGCGGGCGGCGCTGAGAGAGAAGATGGAACCGGGGTTCTGTCCCGCCAAGAACGAGAAGATGGGACGATAGGACCAGGGTACGTCGGGGTGCATGTCGGCCAAGCGCGCCATTAAGCCCTGGGGCAAGTCGGTGAGCGCCACGAGCAACACGCGCCATACGCCACACAGGGCGTCGACATCGGCGTTGGCGCGGTGCGACACCGAGTCACAGCCAAACAGGTCGGCCATAAAAGACAGCTTGTGCGAGGCCAGGCGCGGAAGTGCGATGCGCGACAGTGCCAGCGAATCAATCCAGATATCGCTGACGTTGACACCGCCCTTGACCGACTCGATAAACGAACGGTCGAAGGTGGCGTTATGCGCAATCACCGGGCAGCCGCCGACAAAATCGGCGAGAGCGGCTACGGCCTCAACGGCCGACGGGGCATCTGCCACATCGGCATTTGTAATGCTCGTGAGTTCGGTAATCTCGGCGGGAATCAGCTGTTTGGGATTCACGAAGGTATCGAAGCGGTCGACGATCTCGCGGCCCGAAAGGCGGGCCGCCGATATCTCAATAAGCTCGTTGTCCTGCACCGAAAGACCAGTGGTCTCGGTATCGAGGACGATAACATCTTCCTCGATAAGGCCGAAGGACTGCGTTTTGGCGCGTTCGGCAAGCGTGGCATAGGAGTCGATGACAAACTGCGGCGTTCCTGACGAAACCGCGTCCTCGATTAGCATGCAATGCCCGCTCGACGAAGGCCCATACGGATCAGGCTGTCACAGACCTGCGGGAACGTCATGTCGTCTGTGTGGCGAATCTCATCCGGATACAGCGACGTATCGGTCATGCCGGGAATGGTGTTGGTCTCGAGGATGACGGGGCCGTCCTCACTCACAATAAAGTCGCTGCGCGAGATACCCAGGCAACCGAGGGCCTTGTGAGCAGCGCAGGCAAGCTCCTGAGCGCGAGTGTAATTCTCGGGTGAAATCTGCGCCGGAATGCGATGGATGTCCGTAGGGTCGACATACTTCACGTCCAGATCGTAGAACTCACAGTCCTCGGGCTTGCGAATCTCGACAATCGGCAGGGCGCGCACGTCGTCCTCGCCGTACACGCCGACGGTGATCTCGGTACCCTCGATGCACTTCTCGACCAGCACTTTGTCGCCGTACTCAAACGCCTTGGCAATTGCCGCGGGCAGCTCGGAGGGCTCATGGACCAGGGAAATGCCATAGCTGGAACCGTTGACGGCCGGCTTCACAAAGCTGCGCTCGCCACAAACCTCGACGATATGATCGATATCGACTTCATCGCCCACCTCGAGCGCAAGGCCGGGGGCAATGGGAATGCCCGCCTTGGCGTACAGGAGCTTAGAGACCTCTTTGTCGGCACCGCAGGCGCTAGCAAGCACGCCCGAGGCCGTGTAGGGGATACCCAGGGTCTCCATGGCGCCCTGCATGGCACCATCCTCGCCGCCGGCACCGTGCATGGCGATAAACGCCACGTCAAAGCCGCCGGTTGCCATGGTTACCATAAAGTCATCAGCGGCCGTATCGAGCAGCTCCACCGAGGTGTAGCCGGCTTCCTTCAGTGCCACCACAACGTTCTTTCCCGAATTGAGCGAGATCTCGCGCTCAGCGGAATGACCGCCCGCCAAGACCGCTACGTGCATGTTCTCTAGGCTTTTACCCGGCATGGGCAGACTCCTCCTCTATAATTTCTGCAGCTGATACCATATTGTAGCGATACCCTCTACGTTTCCCCAAAATCGAAAGGCTTCCATGAATCCCAGGACTAAATCTCAGGACATTCGCGACTTGAGCCAAAACGATATTCGCGAGCTCGTGGCCGAACTTGGCCAGCCCGCGTTCCGCGCGAAGCAGCTCATTGAATGGGTCTTCGAGAAGAACGTTTGTTCGTTTGACGATATGACCAACATTCCCAAGGCTTTCCGCGAGCAGCTTAAAGAGGCTTTTGCCTTTGACACGCCCACTGAACTCACCAAGCAGTTTTCCAAAGATGGCTCGCGCAAGTATCTGCTCGAATACCACGACGGCGTTTCCGTCGAGACTGTCGGCATGCCCCGTCGTAACAAGCTTTCCGTCTGCGTTTCCACCCAGGCAGGCTGCGGCATGGGCTGTGCCTTTTGCGCTACCGGTCTCAACGGCCTCAAGCGCTCTCTGACCGCTCAAGAGATCGTCGACCAGGTACTTCATGTATCCAACGACTTTGGCGAGCGCACCACGAGCGTTGTCTTCATGGGCCAGGGCGAGCCGTTTGCCAACTACGACGAGGTTCTCAAGGCGCTGCGAATCCTCATCGACCCCGATGGCATCGGTATCGGCGCTCGTCACCTCACCGTCTCTACCAGCGGCGTTATTCCCGGTATTCGCAAATTTGCCGACATCCCCGAGCAGTTCACGCTTGCTGTTTCACTGCATTCCGCCATCCAGTCGACGCGCAATAAGCTCATGCCCGGTGTTAAGAAGTACACGCTGCTTCGCCTTCACGAAGCGCTTCAGCTCTACACCGAGAAGACCGGCCGCCGCCCAACCTATGAGTATGCCATGATCGAAGGCGTCAACGATACGAATCCGGAAATGCAGGCGCTCTGCGACTTCTGCGAGGGAACGCTGTGCCACGTTAACCTCATTCAGCTTAACGACATCGAGGGTAGCCCGCTCAAGCCGTCGCCGATTCATAAGGTTGAGGATCTTCAGCGTCGCCTTGAGTCCCGTGGCATCGAGACAACGATTCGTAACTCCCGTGGTAACGATATTGACGCCGCTTGCGGACAGCTGAAGCAGCGCTTCAAAGTTCAGAAGAACGCATAGGGGAGTCGCACCCAAAACGTTTCATGTGAAACATCGAACGACCCCGGTTGCAGGATATGCAACCGGGGTCGTTTCATTTATTGACCTTAATTTTGAATCAGCTGCTACTGGTCCCATTTTTACGGCCAAAATAAGGGGTTCTTGTCTCGTGAATCAGACAAGGACCCATCACAATATGCTAAGTAATTGTTAGGTACCTAATAGCCTACATTTTCCCATTGGTTGCTGACCCAACCCTGATTAATCTTGGGATTCTTCGTTACCTGAGCAGTACGCATTGCAACATCTTCTGTCATAACATCCATTTTCTTCTTGGATGTATCGATAATATCTTGCGCACTACGAAGCAAACGACCTCGAAGTTCATCGTCTGTCGCGATCTTATAGCCAGCAAAGGCACCAGCCGCGACAGTCGTCGCCAATGCAATCGCAGTTAAAATTCTATTCCTCATCTTGGCCTCCTTGATCAAACTGAATCATTTCGCCAAGAATACGAGAGAGCTCTTCCTCGTCTTTAAACTCAATCTCAATCTTATTCTTTCCACGCGAGCTCTTCACACGCACGTTGGTATTAAATACCTGACGAAGCGCACGGGCAGCCTTTTTAAAGGACTGAGGCGTTGCAGGCCTTGGCGTCTTAGGTGTCTCTCCGGCAGAAAACAACGGAGCAAGATTTTCTGTCGCTCTTACGGAAAGGCCCTCTGTAACAACTTTCTCTGCAAGTCGAATACGCGCGTCCTCATAGGGAACTGCAAGAATCGCACGTGCATGACCAGCAGTAAGTTTGCCCTCAAAAATCATCTGCTGAACTACTTCGGGGAGATCGAGAAGACGCAGCGAGTTTGTAATTGCAGAGCGTGACTTGCTTACTGCCTTCGACAATGCCTCCTGGGTCATCCCGCTGGCATCAATGAGTTGGCGATAGCCCTTAGCTTCTTCGACGGGATTCAGATCAGAACGCTGAAGGTTTTCGATAAGAGCAAGAGCCAGCATCTCTTCATCATTTACCTCTTTAATGATGACTGGCAATTCTTCAAGGCCAGCAAGCTTTGACGCCTGGTAACGACGCTCACCAGCGATGATCTCATAGCCGTTTCCATGCTTGCGAACCAAAAGCGGCTGCAAAACGCCATGTTCTTGGATTGACTCGCTCAACTCGCGAAGTTCAGTTTCGTTAAAGTGAATTCGCGGCTGATTAGGGTTGGGAACGATATCCTCAATAGGTAGTTTTGTTTCAGATGCGGCATTTGAAGCCGATGCAGCCGAACCGCCGGTCTCATACTCGGCCTCTGAGACCAAAGCATTGAGTCCACGTCCCAATCCGCCACGTTTCTTTACACTAGGCACGCTTGATCACCTCTTTTGCAAGGTTCATATATGCTTTTGCACCCTTATTTTGAGGTGCATAGGTAATTACCGGTTCTCCAAAAGACGGAGCTTCGGAGATTTTAACCGTACGGGGGATTAGCGTCTTAAACGCCTTATCACCAAAGTACGATTGAACCTCCTCAACAACCTGATTCGATAGTGAAGTACGCGAGTCATACATGGTCATAAGCACACCATAGGTGTCTAAGCCCTTGTTCAGCCGTGATTTGACCATCTTCATTGACTCAAGCAGCTTCGTAACGCCCTCGAGTGCGTAATATTCGCACTGGATCGGAATCAAAACGCTGTCTGCTGCGGTCAAAGCGTTGATAGTAAGCAGGCCGAGCGAAGGAGGACAGTCAATGAAAATAAAATCGAACTCGTCCTGAATCGGCTCAAGCAAATCTTTGAGGCGGGTTTCACGTGCAATTGCGCTTACGAGCTCAATTTCGGCGCCTGCAAGCTGAATTGTAGCTGGAATTACGAATACCTTTTTGCAATTTGTATCAAGAACAAGTGATTCTGCCGGCACATCATTCAACAATGCATCATAGATGCAGTGATCAAGGTCTTCTTTTTCAATTCCGAATCCACTGGTGCTGTTTCCCTGCGGATCAAAATCGACAATCAGTGTCTTACGACCCTGCTCACCCAGTGCTGCTGCAAGGTTTACAGCCGTCGTTGACTTACCGACGCCACCTTTTTGATTGATGATTGCAATGATACGCGTGTCTTTTGCGCTCTTTGAACGCTTAACGTCGCGAAATCCCACGGTCCCTCCTGGTGTGTATTAAAGCTGTCAAACGGAGGATGTTTCACGTGAAACATTCCGAATCGATATCAACCGCCATGTTTCACGTGAAACACTGCAAGTTGTTAGTATCCATTATGTTTCACGTGAAACATCTAGGCAAGCGGATTCTTCTTTGCCACGCCATTTGCACGAGGCAATGAAACGGATGCTGGATGACTCTTCTTAAGAAGAATGAACTCCCTGTGACCCAAGCCTTCAGGCAAATCAATTGCGTCATTCAGAAGCAAAGTGAAGCCGCAAATCTTAGCTGCTGACATGCCGGAAGCAAGCTCCTCATCCGAAGGATTGCCCTTGGTTATAACAAATAGCCCTCCATCCTTCAGATACGGAGCCGCATACTCAACAAGAATCGGTAGAGGGGCCAGTGCGCGGGCGGTTACAACAGAGAACTGCTTCTTATGGCTCCGAGCATATTCTTCAAGACGATCATGAACCGCATGGGCATGTTTCAATCCAAGAGCATGGACAAAGGAATTTACCGCATCAACCTTCTTGCCAACAGAGTCAATATAAGTAGCTTTACGATGCGTGGTTATGGTTAATGGAATACCAGGGAAGCCCGCACCTGTTCCCATATCGAGCAAAGCTCCCTCAGGAGCCTTGTTGATATAGGGGAGCAAAACAAGTGAGTCGAGGATATGAAGTACTGCAGCATCTTCTACGTTAAGAATACGGGTGAGATTGGTTGTCTTATTTGTTTCTAGAACCAAATCCAAATGCTGAATACATTTCCTCAGCTCAACATCAGTTACGCTCAAGGAATACTCTTTGCAATAGAAAGCTAGACGACTCAACATCTCGTCAGCTTGCTGATCAGTAAGTACTAACAACGAAAGCTCCTTTCTGACAAAAATCAGCGTATCGAGAACTTTTGACAAAAAAAGGGGACGTGGAAACCACGTCCCCTTAGCATAAACTCGAGTAGATTATCGAGCAACAATCACCACATGGCGATCAGGGTCAGAACCCTCAGAATGAGTATCGACGGCATCATTGCCACGAAGTGCAATGTGAACCAGTCGACGCTCGTAGGCATTCATGGGCGGAAGCGAAACACTCTTATGAGTGCGAATGGCACGCTCGGCAGCAGACTGAGCCATGGAGGCAACCTTGTCCTGACGGCGGCTCTTGTATCCCTCGACGTCCACTACAACCGGATACCTAAAGCCAAGTTTGCGGCTCACCAGCAAAGAGAACATAACCTGAAGGGCATCAAGGGTGCGACCATGACGGCCAATGAGAACAGCAAGGTCGGGAGCCGTTACATCCAAAATCAGCTCACCTTCGTCGCCCTCATACTCATCGATAGGAGAGTTGGCGGCATCGAAGTGCGAAAGGATGGAACGCAGGATGGAAATAGCAACATCGGCAATGGTGTCGAGCTCCTCATCGGTCAGCTCTTCACCAGCCTTGTAGCGCTGTGCAATCTCGGGATAATCGCCCGCGACCTGCGGGGCAACCTCCTCAAGCATATCCTCGATGATCTCTTCAGACATAACGTACTCCAAAAGTTAGGTACCTAAATAAGATTGATATCCCACTACTTCTTCTTGTGCGGGCGCGGCTTCTTCTCTCGACGAGTGACCTCAACCTGCAGCGGAGCGTTCTTAAGACGCTCCTCCTCATCGGCCTTCGCCTTGTCGATGACCTTCTGCGTCACAAAAATCTGCTGGATAACCTGCCAAGCAGACGAGACGTCGTAGTACAGCAGAACACCAACGGGAAGGCTCCAGCCCATCCAAAGCATCATGACCGTCATGACAACGGCCATCATACGCATGCTCTGAGCCTGCTGGCCGGTCTGGTTGCGCGACATATAGAGCTGCGGAATCAGGGTCAGGACGGCGAACAGGATCAGGCAAACCAGCGCAGGCAGTGCAACCATAAAGCCATCGGCAAAGGAAGCACTCGGCGTGGTGGTCAGGTCGGGCAGGATGTTGAAGAACGAGAACGTGCCGTCGTTAAAGTACTGCGGCAGGTTGCGCAGCAATGTAAACAGGGCGAACAGGATAGGCATCTGAATCAGCAGCGGCAGACAGCCAGCCATGGGGTTGAACTTGTTCTCGCTGTAGAACTTCTGCATCTCCTCGGCCTGACGCTGGGGATCGTCGGCATAGCGCTCCTGGATCTCGAGCATCTTGGGCTGCAGCACCTGCATGCGAGCCGTCGACTTGGTCGACTTGAGCATGAGCGGCGTCAGCAGCAGACGGATGATGACCACCAGGATGATGATGGACAGGCCCCAGTCGACCGCAAAGGTCTGGATGAGCTTGAGCAGCTCGAAAAGGATGTTAACGATCCAATCCCACATGTAAGTTTTCCTCCGATAGCGAGTGCCCGCTAGGGCACAGGGTCATAACCGCCGACGTGCAGGGGATTGCAACGAGCGATGCGCCTCACGGCAAGCCAGCAGCCTCTCAAAACACCGTGCTTCTCAATCGCCTGGATGGCGTATTGCGAGCACGTTGGGTAATAAATGCAGGCGTCAGGCAATAAGGGCGAAATAACCTGTTGATATATGCGAATAGGAGCGATGGCAACACGTCGCAAAACGTGATTGCTCATCGCTCCTCCCCGGCAACGCCGGCGCGCTTCATAAGCGAACGCAACGCCTTGTCCATCTCCTGCGGCGAGGAAACCCTCGTCTTGGGAGTTGCAAACAAGATGATGTCATAACCCGCAACGGGAAATCCGCAGCTGCGGGCGGCCTCGCGCATCACACGCTTAGATCGGTTGCGCACGACGGCACAACCGAGTCGCTTAGCACCAACGAAGGCGACCCTTCCGGAGTCGCCTTCGCCAACCGATTCACATATGGTCATTCGAATCAGAGGGTGATTGAAACGACGCCCCTGACTGAACACATGCTCGAAATCTTGCCGAGACTTAATAGTCTTCATGCGAGATGTGTGTATCGCTGCTAGACAGTGAGACGCTTGCGGCCCTTGGCGCGACGACGGGCGAGCACGGCACGACCACCCTTAGTGGCCATACGGGCACGGAAGCCATGGGTCTTGGCACGCTTACGCTTATTAGGCTGATACGTACGCTTCATCTTAAGTTCCTCCTGCTGCATTTCGAGTGTCCGCGGGGACGCGGACGCAGATATAGACACGTGAGCTTGAAGATTGTAGGGAAATCAATGTTCAAATGTCAAGAAATCAAAGGTAAAAGGTTGCGCAGTTCACACGGTTCCCCCATAAGCACAACCGAAATTTGCGCCTCATGGCAACCTTTCACGATATTTCATCGAGTTTTCAACAGGTCATGTTGGCAATGTTGAGAACTTTTCGCCCATTTTCCAAAGTTTTCAACAAGTTTTGAAAAGTTGTCGAAAGATGAGAAACGTTGCACGGTGAGCTACTATTTGTTCGAAACCTTTTGAAAGATTGCGAGCGGCATGTCTGACGACTTTTACACCATGGTCGATTCCGGAGACCCGGCACCCGACAACGAGCACATCACCGGCGTGCGCGAAGAGCGTGCGGAAGGCGAGCAGACGACCACGCAGGCGCCAAAAGCCATGTACGCCGCGCGCATCGCCGTCTATGACGACATGCTGTCGACACCGCGGGTGATCGTCATTGATCCGCAAGATGTCCGCACGTATTTGGAAGAGACGACCAACACCGTCTACCAGTGCATGAAAGAACAAGGTGGCCATATCTCGCTCATGGTCATCCGCGAGATTGTCGAAAACTTTATCCACGCACACTTTGCCGAGCCCATCATCTCGATTCTGGACGGCGGAGACACCATCCGCTTTGCTGACCAAGGACCCGGCATCGACGACAAGGAACGTGCTTTCGACTTTGGCGTTACCAGCGCAAACAGCAAGATGAAGCGCTATATCCGTGGAACCGGAGCAGGGTTTCCCATGGTGCAGGAGTATTTGGAAAACGCCGGCGGTGCCGTATCCATCGAGGACAACATGGGCAACGGCACCGTGGTTACGGTAAGCCTGAACCCTAAACGCGTGCAGGAAATCGAGCGTGCCGGCGGACGCGGCGCTGCCGTGCGGCCCGAGACGGAGCAGCCCACATATCCCCTGCCGGGAGCTTTTGCGCAGCAGCCCATGGCAACGCAGCAGATGCAGCCCACCGTGGGACAGATGCAGCAGCCCGGAATGCCTCCTACACAAGAACCCCAAGCGGCATCGATGTCGATGCCGCCAAGCATGCCAGAGGCCGTGCCGCTGGCGGATCAGGATGCAGCAGCAATGCAGCAGGCGACGGGCGCACCGGGTGGCCAGCAAATGGGCTATCAGCCGTACCAACAAGGATATCCATATCAGCAGATGCCGCCACTGGGGTACGGCCAGCAGTTCCCGCAGCAGTACCAGCAAGGATATCAGCAGCCGTACCAGCAGATGCCGCAGCAGCAGTACAACCCCTGGGCCCAGCAGATGCCTCCGCAGCCTTACCAACAGTGGCCTCAAAGTTTTCAACAGCAAATGCCACCGATGCAGAGTTCTCAACAACCAGCAGCTCAAATGATGTATCCTAATGCAGCAAATCAGCATGCGCAGCCACAACCGGACGTGTTCGTAAGCGATCGCGGCAACGCCGCGCTGGGCTATCTGGCGCAAAATCAAGCGTGCGGTGCAACCGATCTGGCGAGGGCGTTTGGAAACTCGGCCCCCACTTGGTCACGCACGCTCAATGACTTGGCGCAGGCCGGCTTGGTCATCAAGCATGGCCAGAAATACCATCTGACCGAACTCGGCGCCGCTCGCGTGCGAGCTCAGAGCTAAAGAACGGGAGAGACAGTGGACGAGGAAGCAAGCATCATCCTGGGGGATGCCATCGCCTTTTGCCAGCGCGACGGCCAAGATGCACGCCTCATCAACATGCTGGGGCAATCGCGCGCCATAAGCCTGACCGAAGATACGCTCACGATCGAGGCCCCCTCGCGCTTTGCCATCGCGCAGCTCAAAAAGCATCAGCCGACTATTGAGGCCTATCTGGAAGAAATCGCCTTTGCACCGATCGCGCTCGACATCGTGGCACCGCAAGGCGCCGCGACGGAATCCGCTGCCGCCACGGCGCCCGCCACGGCGCCCGCCACGGCTCCCGCTGCTTCCCCGGCGGTGCCGGCCTCCGCAGGCGACGCGTCGACGGTCGAGCACCAGCACAGCGATGTTTCCCGTGAAACCATGGCACCGTTGCCGACCGCGGCGGCGACGCCAACGAACGTGCCCGTCACGCACATGCCCATCGCTCACGACGCAGCGGCGGGCGCGGATTCGGGCATTGCAATCAAAAACACGCTCTCGGCCGACGATTTTCGTCGCATGATGAACCAGATGAAGGTCGGGGCGCCGACTAAATCCACGCAAGCCGCGACCCCCACCTCACCCATGCCAGCACCGACCGTGCCGGCCGAGCAGAATACGGATGGAGCCCCGCTCGCCGCGAACTCAAAATTTACCTTTGAGAACTTTGTCTACGGCCCCGAAAACAGCCATGCCTATCGCTCGGCACTCAAGTTTGCCGCCCTCGCGGACGAGCGCGGCACATGCACATCACTGTTCATCTACGGCAAATCGGGCCTGGGCAAGACGCACCTGCTGCTTGCCATCAAAAACGAGCTCGCCGAGAAGTCGCCCGAGATCAAGGTCAAGTATGCCAACTCCCAGGCATATCTGGACGACCTGATGACCGAGTTCGACCGTCAAAAGAAGAGCAACGCCCCCATCATGCAGGCGTACCACGGCGTGGACGTGCTCATCATCGATGACATCCAAAACATCATCGGCAAGCGCGCGAGCGTGGACTACTTTTTCCAGCTCATGGACGAGTTCATCCGCAACAACAAGAAGGTCGTCATCGCGGCAGACCGCGCCCCCAAGGACCTAAGCATGGACGAGCGTCTGACCAGCCGCTTCAACGCCGGCATGCTCTGCCTGGTTGCAGAGCCCAGCTACGAGATGAAATACAAGATCTTGCAGCGCTATTACGAGAACACCATCGTCGCCGCCCCCGAGGCAGGCGACGACTCGCTGCTGGCGGCCTATGGGGGCGACGGCGGGCACCTGACCGACGAGCACTTTAAACACATGGCCGAGGTCTCGGGCACCAACATCCGCGAACTCGAGAGCTTTTGCGAGCGCTGCGCCGGCGAGGCGGGTGACCGCGAGCGCGAGGGCGGGGAGCTCACCTTTGACGATATCGACGCCATCGCCAGCCAGTACTTCGACACATCGGCCAAAAAGATCAACGTCCAGACGGTTCAGTCCGTCATCGAAGAGCAGTACGGCGTGACACACGAGGAGCTCATCGGCCCGCGTCGCAACGCCAATATCGCCAAAGCACGCCATATCGCTATCTACCTGGCCATCGAGATGTGCGAAATGACGACCACGGCGGTGGGCGCCGAATTTGGCAACCGCAACCACTCGACCGTCAGCACGAGCTACAAAAAGGTCCAGAAGATGATCCAGGAAGACCGCACCGTCACCGAAGACCTCAAGTCGCTGCGCGATAAAATTACACTACGCTCGTAGGGAAATAGAGACACCTGTTGAAAACTTGTCGAAACCACGGGCATAAGGTGTCTAAAACCCAATCCGCGGTGATGAAAAGTTTTGCGCAGGTTTTGAACGTGGAAAACCACCCCTGTTGCACACAGGTTGCTGTCGATTCTCTTTCTGGGTCTGACCTGCGTCTTTGTGAGTAATCAACAGTTTCGTCAGTGCTATTACTATTATTAAGATATTTATATCTATAGAAAGGTATTAAAAGATGAAGTTCACCGTCAGCCAGAGCTCGCTTACACAAGCCATCGGCGTCGTTATGAAGGGTGTCGCTTCGGCATCCACCCTTCCCATCCTGTCGGGCGTGCTCGTCAAGGCGCAAGACGGCATCTTGGAATTCCAGACCTCTAACTACACCATCTCGATCCGTCATCGCATCGCGGCGCATGTCGAAGAAGAGGGCGAGATGGTTATCCCCTGTAAGATGCTCTCCAATATCACCAAGACTCTCCCCGATGCCCCGGTCACCTTTGAGCTGTCCGAGCGCCAGGTGCTGATCAGTTGCGAGAAGAGCTCGTTCCGCCTGAACACGCTCGATGCCAATGACTTCCCTGAGTTTCCGGCCTATGCCATCGAGAGTGCCGTGGAGCTGCCGACCGATATCTTGTCCGAGATGGTCGGCCGCGTGTGGCGCGTCACCTCGACCGACAAGGCTCGCCCCATCCTGGGCGGCGTGCACATGAAGGTCGAGAACAACACCGTGCGCCTGGTGGCGACCGATTCCTTCCGCTTGGCCGTGTGCGATACGCAGGTCGAGACCTCGACCCTCGAGGGCTCCTTTGAGCTCAACGTTCCGGCTGACGCCTTTAACGACGCACTGAACATCATGGCCAGCCAGGCGACCATCATGATCGGGGCTACCGACACCCAGGTCGTCTTTGAGGCCGGCAACACCACCTACGTGTCGCGTCGTATCGAGGGCGTGTACCCCAACTACAAGCAGCTCATCCCCGATTCGTGCGTGACGAGCGTCAAGATTGACGTCGCCGCCTTTAACGCCGCCCTCAAGCGCGTGGCCGTTATCGCGAGCGCCAACCCCGCCGTCAAGTTCGAGATCGATGTCGAGAACGGGCAGATGGGCCTGTCCTCCATTTCCAATGACCAGGACCTTGCGCAGGAGACGATCGATGTCGAGGCCGAGGGCGAGTCGGGCACCATCGCCTTCAACTACCACTACATCTTCGGCTGCCTCAATGCCCTGTCCAAGGAGAAGGAGATCACGCTGGAGCTCAAGAGCTACTCGCAGGCGGGCATCTTCAAGTCCTACGACAAGATCAACTACCTGTACCTGGTCATGCCGGTCCGCATCTAGCGCTGCGCCATGACCATGTTCGCCCGCGATCTTTCCGTCGCGCACTACCGCAGCTTCGATAGCTATCGTCTTGCCCTGGACGAGGGCGTGACGATACTTGCGGGACCAAACGCGGCGGGAAAGACCAATCTCATAGAGGCGCTGCAGCTGCTGACGAGCGGCGCCTCGTTTAGGCATCCGACCGCAGCCGAGCTCGTCCATGACGGCGTGGGCTCGTGCAAGGTCGAGCTGAGGCTCGAGGGCGACGGCCGCGTGCTTGATATGGGATTGAGCGCGGAGGACGGTAAGCGCTCGTTTAGCCGCAACGGCAAGAGATGCTCTGCCGCCGGTGTACGCGGGGTTCTGCCGAGCGTGCTGTTTTGCCCTGACCATCTGGACATGGTTAAGCGAGGCGCCAGTGTGCGCCGCGCCGCCCTCGATGACTTTGGCATGCAACTGAGCGCACGCTATGCCGATCTTGCGAGCACCTATGGGCGCTGCGTGACCCAGCGTAACGCCTTGCTCAAGGAGGCCTGGTGCTGCCGTGAGATGCTCGGCGCGTGGAACGATTCGATTGCCCGCGCGGGCGCGGCTCTGCTCGTGCACCGGTTGGCCCTGCTCGACCGGCTGGCGGGCCATGTACACACTGCCTACGGGCAAGTGGCGTCCGGCGAGGCTGCCAACGTGACCTATACGTCCACACTGGGGGATTTGCCCCAGGTCGAGGATCGCGAAGAGCTGAAGGGCTGGGCGTACGAGCGCATGCTGGCCGCCCTTGATGAGCACGCCGACGAGGAAATTCGCCGCGGCGTGACGTTGGTGGGACCGCATCGCGACGAGATTGAATTTACCGTGGCGGGTCGCTCCGCCCGTTCATTTGCCAGCCAAGGACAGCAGCGAACGTTGGTACTGTCCTGGAAGGTGGCCGAGGTGGCCGTGGCTCGCGATGTTCTGGGTACTGCTCCGCTGTTGCTTCTGGACGACGTGATGAGCGAGCTCGACGGCGAGCGCCGCGGTGCTTTTCTGCGGCTGATCGGCGATGATATCCAAACGGTCATAACCACGACCAACCTGGGATACTTTACCGATGACCTGCTTGATCGAGCCAAGGTGGTGAGCATGGGTGAGACGTGCTAATTACGAGCGCGAGAGCGAAACGGTCGCCTTCAGTGGGTTTTTAAACGCAGAGCGCCAGCGCATCCTGGCGGCTGCAACACCTGAGCGCCGCGCGCAGATGGAGGCTGCCGAGGAGTCGCGCGCGGTCTATCGCGCGTGGAACGCGGTGTGCTCGGGCACGCGCGAGGGGCGGCATGTGACGGGCCTGCGCTACCTGCCCGAGTCCAATGAGCTGCTGGTATATCTCGATTCGCCCTCGTGGACGCAGGAAATGACGCTGTTGCGCGAGATCATCCGCGCGCGCATGGAGCGCGTCGGTGCGCATGTGGATGGCCTGGTGTTCAAAACCACCGCGCCCGGTCACACGCCGCCCGCTGCCAAAGAGCGTCTGCGTCCTGCCGTGGCCGAGCGCCCGCCGGCTCCGCATGCTGACCTAAGTGAGGCCGAGCGCACCGAGATTGAGCGCCAAGTGGCGCCCATCGAAGACCAAAAACTGCGCGAGGCCCTCGAGAACGCCATGAGAGCCAGTGCCGAGTGGGCCAAGGGCGTGCAAGGCAAAAAAGAGCCTTAAATCGCATCTGGTGGCCTTGTAGAGCCAAATACCCTCGTTCCCGAGGGTATTTTTTTACGATAAACTAGTAAGGCTGTACACATTTTCTTGACTGAAGGAGGACGTGTGGCAAACGAAAACGATTACGATGGCGGCGAGATTAAGATTCTCGAAGGTCTCGAGGCCGTTCGTAAGCGCCCGGGCATGTATATCGGCTCGACGAGCGCCAGCGGTCTGCATCACCTGGTGTGGGAGATCGTTGACAACTCCGTCGACGAGGCCATGGCCGGTTTCTGCACCGAGATCCAGGTGACGGTCCACGCCGACAACTCCATCACGGTCGTCGACAACGGGCGCGGCATCCCCGTCGACGAGCACCCTGTTAAAAAGATCCCGACGCTCGAGGTCGTCATGACGATCTTGCACGCCGGCGGTAAGTTCGATAACTCGGCCTATAAGGTCTCGGGCGGCCTGCACGGCGTGGGCATCTCCGTCGTCAACGCACTGTCCAAGCGCGTGGTCGTTCAGGTTCGTCGCGATGGCAACACCTACGAGATGGAGTTCTCGCGCGGCAAGACCGTCAAGAAGATGGAGGTCGTGGGCACCTCGGATTCGACGGGCACCACCGTCACCTTCTGGCCCGACGATGAGATCTTCGAGACCTGCATCTACGATTTCGATACGCTGCACAACCGTCTGCAGGAGACGGCGTTCCTCAATAAGAACCTTAAAATCGTGCTGACCGACGAGCGCGAAGCGACTCCCCACGTGGAGGAGTTTTGCTACGAGGGCGGCATCATCGACTTCGTCAAGTTCCTCAACGAGGGCAAGGACGTCCCCGAGGCCTTTAAGGAGCCCATCTACATCGAGGGCAAATCGGACCCGGACGCGCCTGTGGCCAAGATGGGAGAGGTCGAGGTTTCCCTGCAGTGGAATAGCGGCTACGGCGAGAACGTCATGTCGTTTGCCAACGACATCTACACCCCCGAAGGCGGCATGCACCTTGAGGGCTTCCGCACCGCGCTCACCCGCGTGATCAACGATTACGCGCGCAAGCAGAACCTGCTCAAGGAAAAAGACGCCAACCTGACCGGCGACGATGTGCGCGAGGGCCTTTCGGCCGTTATCTCGGTCAAGCTGCCCGATCCGCAGTTTGAGGGCCAGACCAAGGCAAAGCTCGGCAGCTCCTATATGCGAGCGCTCACGCTCAAGATTGTGACCGACGGCCTTGTCGATTACCTCGAGGAGCATCCCAAGCCCGCTCGCGAGATCGTCAAGAAGGCGCAACAGGCCTGCAAGGCGCGCAATGCCGCCCGCAAGGCGCGCGAGGCGACCCGCCGCAAGAGCCTGCTCGAGACGGCGTCCCTGCCCGGTAAGCTCGCTGACTGCTCGGTGCGCGATGCCGAGCTGACCGAGCTCTTCATCGTAGAGGGCGACTCGGCAGGCGGTTCGGCCAAGGACGGCCGTCGCCGAGACATCCAGGCGATTCTGCCCCTGCGCGGCAAGATTTTGAACGTCGAACGCGTTGGTGACCATCGCGCGTTCTCGAGTGACACCATTCAGTCGCTGATTACCGCGATCGGCTGCGGCGTCACGACGAGTGCCGGCGACGGCGGCGACTTCGATATCACCAAGGCGCGCTACCACAAGATCATCATCATGACCGATGCAGACGTCGACGGTGCGCATATCCGCATCCTGCTGCTGACGTTCTTCTACAAGTACATGCGTCCGCTGATCGATGCCGGCTACGTCTATGTTGCCTGCCCGCCCATCTTTGGCATTAAGGTGCGCAACAAGATCCACTACGTGTATCCCAACGGCCGCCAGCCCGAAGACGAGATCCTGCGCGACACCATCCGTAGTCTGGGCCTGAACCCCGACGATAACGACGAGGACGGCAAGGCCAAGGACGGCAAGATTACCAAGAAGCGCAAGGGCTATACCGTCCAGCGCTACAAGGGTCTGGGCGAGATGGACCCCAAGCAGCTTGCCTCGACGACGATGGACCCCAAGACCCGCATCCTGCAGCGTGTGTCGATCGAAGACGCCGTGGTGGCGGACCGCGCCGTGCGCGAGCTGATGGGTTCCGAGGTCGGCTATCGCCGCGAATACATTGAAAAACACGCACATGATGCACGATTCCTTGATGCTTAAGAGGAGGTAACGTGGCAGACGATATCAACAACAATGAGGGTATGGACGAGGCCGGCGATGCCGGTATGCCCGACGATCTGAAGCGCCTGCTTGCCCGTGCTGAGCAGGGCGAGGACGGCGACCCGGACGCCTATAACCCCGATGCCGATGATGACGAGGAAGAGGACGACGACGGCGAGCTCGAGGAGAGCTTTGGCGAAGTCGACCGTGGCGCCTCGGCCGGCGAGGATATCAACGGCGGCCAGCTCCAGATTTCGGAGTTCGGTCGCGAGATGAAGCAGTCGTTTATCGAGTATTCGATGTCGGTCATCACGGCGCGCGCCCTGCCGGACGTGCGCGACGGCTTAAAGCCGGTGCACCGCCGCATCCTGTACGCGATGAACGAGAGCGGCATCTACCCCAACCGCCCGCACAAGAAGTCGGCGTGGACGGTCGGCGAAGTTATCGGTAAGTACCACCCGCACGGTGACTCTGCGGTCTACGAGGCCATGGTCCGCTTGGCGCAGTGGTTCTCCATGCGCACGCCGCTCATCGACGGTCACGGCAACTTCGGCAATATCGACGGCGACGGCGCGGCGGCCATGCGTTACACCGAGAGCCGCCTGGCAAAGCCCGCCATGGAACTGCTGCGCGACCTGCAGAAGGATACCGTCGACTGGCAGCCCAACTACGACGAATCGCTTGCCGAGCCCGTGGCGCTGCCTGCGCGCTTCCCCAACCTGCTGGTCAACGGCAGCCAGGGCATCGCCGTCGGCATGGCCACCAACATCGCCCCGCATAACCTCGCCGAGGCGATCGAGGCCACCTGCTACCTGATCGACAACCCCGACGCCACCGTCGACGAGCTCATGCAGATCATGCCCGGTCCGGACTTCCCCACCGGCGCCATCATCATGGGCAGCGCCGGCATTAAGCAGAGCTACGAGACCGGCCGCGGCTCCATTACCGTGCGTGCCAAGGCGCACGTGGAGTCCACCAAGACCGGTCGCAGCCGCCTGGTCTTTACCGAGATTCCCTATATGGTCAACAAAGGCACCCTGCAGGAGAAGATCGCCCAGCTCGTCAACGACAAGCGCATCGAGGGCATCTCGGATATGCGCGATGAGTCCAACCAGAAGGGTATCCGTCTGGTCATCGAGCTCAAGAAGGGCGTCATTCCGCAGGTCGTGCTCAACAACCTGTATAAGTACACCTCGCTGCAGACGACCTTTGGCGCCAACAACCTGGCACTCGTCAACGGCGTTCCCAAATGCCTGAGCCTGCGCGAGATGCTGCAGCACTACATCGACCACCAGGTCGACGTAGTCACCCGCCGCACCCGCTTCGACCTTAAGAAGGCCCAGGCCCGCGCGCATATCCTTGAGGGCTACTTGATGGCTCTCGACCATATCGACGAGGTCATTAGCATCATCCGCTCCTCGCAGACCGACTCCGAGGCCAGCAGTCGCTTGATCGAGCGCTTTGGCTTTACGCCCGAGCAGACCACGGCCATCCTCGAGATGAAGTTGCGCCGCCTGACCGGCCTGGAGCGCGACAAGATTCAGGAAGAGTTGGACGGCCTGCGCCGCGCCATCGCCTACTACGAGGACCTGCTGGCGCATGAGGAGAAGATCCTGGGCGTCATCAAGGAAGAGATGCGCGAGATCTCCAAGAAGTTCGGCGATAAACGCCGCACCGAGATCAGCCAGGTCGAGAAGGACCTGGATGTCGAGGACCTCATCGCCGACGAGGATATGGTCGTGACCATCACCCACACCGGCTACGTTAAGCGTATCCCGGTTGCCGCCTACCGCGCCCAAAAGCGCGGCGGCAAGGGCGTGTCGGGCGTCAACCTCAAAGAGGACGATGTCATCGATGAGATGTTCATCGCGTCCACGCACGAGTACGTGCTGTTCTTCTCGAGCAAGGGCAAGGTCTATCGCCTGAAGGTGCACGAGCTGCCGGTAGGTACGCGCCAGGCACGCGGTACCGCGATCGTCAACCTGCTGCCCTTCGAGGAGGGCGAGAAGATCGCGAGCGTCATCAGCTGCCGCGAGTTCCCGGCCGACGAGTACCTGATGTTTGCCACCAAGAGCGGTATGGTCAAGAAGACCGTGATGAGCGCATATGACCGCAGCCGTCGCGACGGCCTAATCGCTATCAACCTGCGCGACGACGACGCGCTGTTGAACGTGCGCCGCGTGCGCGAGGGCGACAAGATTATCCTGGCCACCACCGCGGGCAAGGCGATCATGTTCTCCGAGGAGCAGGTGCGCGCCACCGGCCGCGATACCAGCGGCGTTCGCGGTATCGGTATGAAGGACGGCGTGAGCGTTCTGGGCATGGAAGTCACTAACGGCAACGGTGATCTGTTCGTCATCACCGAGCGCGGCTACGGCAAGCGCACGCCGGTTGCGGACTACCCGGAGCAGAATCGCGGCGGCCAGGGCGTCTACACCATCCAAATGACCGAGCGTAAGGGTAACCTCGCGGCCATGAAGACGGTGGGCCCGCAGCACGAGCTGTTCATCGTGACGGAGGGCGCGACGGTCATTCGCGTCAAGACCGACGAAATCAGCCAGACTGGCCGCGCCACCCAGGGCGTCAAGATGATGACCGTCGACGACAACGACCGCATCTGCGCTGTCGCCCGTATGACGGCAGCCAAGGAAAAACCCGAAGGCGAAGCCACAGAAAACGGCTCTGCTTCCGAAGAAACCCCTGTCGATCTAGGCGACGGCAACGACATGCCAGAAGATCTCCTCGACGAGTAAGAGGCCCTGGCTGGTAGAAAATATCAGACCCCATATATCGGCGGTCGGCGCACTGCGCGCCGACCGCTTTTTTGAAAACCTTGGGACTCGTGTTCGCCCCGGTCGCACGGCGACATGTGAAGTCGATCGCGAGTTCCGCACGAGCCAGAGAGCACTTAATGTGCTCTCTGTGCGAGTCAGGACTGTCCGAGTAGGCGACTTCACATGCCGCCGTGCGACCGGGGCGAACACCCTTCAAAGATTTTCAAAAAAAGTTGTTGACGCGCGCGTAACGACTCGTCTAATATATCCCTTGCGCGATGGACCTGTAGCTCAGTTGGTTAGAGCGTCCGGCTGATAACCGGGAGGTCACAAGTTCGAATCTTGTCAGGTCCACCACTTTCTTTCGCAATAAACACCCCAGCGAGAGCCGAGTCGCCGCTGGGGTGTTTATTACTGTCTCCGTGGGGGTTTAGCTCAGCTGGGAGAGCGCGGGCTTTGCAAGCCTGAGGTCAGGGGTTCGATCCCCCTAACCTCCACCATGATGGACCTGTAGCTCAGTTGGTTAGAGCGTCCGGCTGATAACCGGGAGGTCACAAGTTCGAATCTTGTCAGGTCCACCATCAAAACTGTGAAGAGCCCTGGGGCGTTGCCTCGGGGCTTTTTTCTTACCCACAGAAGGTAGTCAAAAAAGCTCTGTCTCAAATTAACTACTTTGATTTTGTGTGCTGCGCGAAAGTTTGGGTAGTATAGCTATTCAATGCGGCGGGCCGCCGCATGTTAACCGCTACGTACCGGAGGTGTTCCATGGTTCGTGTCGACATAGAGACTATCGTCATGGCCGCCGGTCCCGTGCCATCGCTTATCGTGCTTCGCGAACGCTGCAGCAAGTCGGATTCCCCCGCGCCGCTGCGCTCCCTCTCCATCCAGACTGGTTCGTTTGAAGCTGCTGCCATTAGCCGTGGCATCGATAGCGGCCGCGCCGAGCGCCCAATCACGCACGACCTGCTGCTCGACACCGTCGACGCCCTGGGTGCCAAGCTCGAACGCGTCGAAATCGTCCGCGCCGAGCCGCCCGTGTTTTACGCGACGGTTGTCGTGTTGGCCGATGGCAGCGAGCATAGGATCGACGCGCGCCCGAGCGACGCCATCGCCCTCGCCGTACGCAGCAATGCCCCCATGTTCGTTGAAGACGACATCATGAATCGCTTGGGCACCGTCTCGCCGCACGCCGAGGAAGTCGACGACGAGCAAGAGTTCGAAAAGTTCGATGAGTTCGTCCACACGCTCTCGCCCGATGATTTTTAAATGCTCGACAAACACGCGACGGAGTGCGCGCTCATGAGCGTCGGAGTTTCTGCTGAGGCGGCTGCGATCGCCCGCGAGGCCCAGATGCGCTCTGAGGCGTCCGAGGCGGCACGCATTGCCTATGTGACGCAGGCCCGCACGCTTCGCGAACGCCGCGGCTCGTTTATCAAGATGGTTGTCATCTCCGCCCTTGTCGCGGCAATCTGTTCGCGCCTTCGTGGTACAGTTGGTGCGCTTGGGTTTTCGATCTCTACGGGCCTGGTGATCTGGGGTGTGGTCGACGCGGTAATGCTGACCAGTCAGATCAAGGTGCTCGACAAGCGCGCGATGGATATGATGCGCGCCCGCGACGCTGCCGCCAAGATCGCCGCCGAGGCACAGGAACTGTAACGACGCCGGACTCGATGGGAAGGTCTAAAGATGGCACAGGATATGCAGGACGCCGGTAACGTCTCCGCCGAGCTCGACGCCATGGTGTGTGACCTGATTGGTGCGTTCTTGGACGACCTTGCCGCCGGCGAGAATCCGGGCGTAGTTGTGGCGATTGAGGACGCTGCTTCCAACCGATATCTGGCGGCGCTCGACGAGGACGGCGAAGAGGCGTGCCTCGAGGCGGCCACCAACTTTATCTCCGAACACAAGATGGGTCTTAAGGACGAGGGCCTGGGCCGTATCGCCCGATATGCCATCGGCTACACCGGCTGCGTCGAGGTTGACGGCGGCTATCACGATGCTCTGCTCGTGAGCTTCTTCGAAACCACGCTCGAGAGCGGTTTTTCGGCATATGTGCTGTATGAGGGCATGGGCGCCGGCGATGGTTTTATGTGGAGCGACCCTGAACCTGCAGGTGAGGAAACCCCTCTCATCTAAAATCGCTAAAATAAACGAGTTTTCGGTAAAAGGCTCAATATTCCCGCCGAGCGTTGCATTGCTGGGTGGGTCGCATACGCGTGCCGGTTGTATATAGATAGAAGATAGGGGAACTACATGCGCGTAGACAATCTGAGGAACATCGCCATCATCGCCCACGTCGACCACGGCAAGACGACGATGGTCGACAAGCTCCTGCGTGCCACGGACGCCTTCCGTGCCAACCAGCAGGTCGAGGACCGCGTCCTGGATTCCAACGACCAGGAGCGCGAGCGCGGCATTACGATTCTCGCCAAGAACATCTCTATCGAGTACAAGGACGTCAAGATCAACGTCATCGACACCCCGGGCCACGCCGACTTCGGCGGCGAGGTCGAGCGCGTGCTGCGTATGGCCGACGGCGCCCTGCTGCTGGTGGACGCCTTTGAGGGCCCCATGCCCCAGACCCGCTTCGTGCTGCGCCACGCTATCGACACCGGCCTTAAGATCATGATCGTCATCAACAAGATCGACCGTCCGGGTGCTAACCCCGAGAAGGCCTACAACGACTGCCTGGACCTCATGGCCGACCTGGGCGCCACCGACGACCAGCTTGAGTTCGCCATGGAGCACGTGGTCTACGCCAGCGCCATGAATGGCTTTGCCCGCCTTGACCCCAACGACGGCAATATGGACATGTACCCGCTGCTCGATATGATCATCGACGACATGCCCGCGCCCGAGGTTGACGAGAACGCCCCGCTGGCTATGCAGTGCGTGACCATCGACCACTCCAACTTCGTTGGCCGCATCGGCATCGGTCGCGTGTACTCCGGCACCATCCATCAGGGCGACCAGATTCTGGTTGTGAAGAACGACGGCTCCAGCGCCACCGCCACCGTCAAGCAGCTCTTTACCTTCGACTACCTGGGCCGTACCGAGTGCCAGGAAGTCGGCGCCGGCGATATCGCTGCCGTCGTGGGTATTGACCGCACCGATATCGGCGATGTCTACACCGATCCTGAGAACCCCGTCGAGCTCGAGCCCATCGAGATCGACCCGCCGACCCTGTCCATCGTCTTTGAGGCTTCGACCTCCCCGCTCGTCGGCCGCGATGGCGACATCGTGGGCGCCCGTCAGCTCAAGGAGCGCCTGTTCAACGAGGCCGAGAACAACGTGACCATGAAGATCGAGGAGCTCGAGGATAAGAGCGGCGTTGAGGTCTCGGGCCGCGGCATTCTGCACCTGTCCGTTCTGATGGAGTCCATGCGCCGCGAGGGCTTTGAGTTCCAGGTCGGCCGTCCCCGCGTTCTGTTTAAGAAGGACGAGAACGGCAACAAGATGGAGCCTGTCGAGCAGGCCGTCGTCGAGTGCCCTGACGAGTACTCGGGCAAGGTTGTTGAGGTCTTCGGTACCTCCGGCGGCATCATGACGAGCATGGATACCTCGGGCATCGTGACGCACCTCGAGTTTAAGATCCCGACCCGCGGCATCATGGGTCTTAAGAACCGCATCATGAACGTTACCCACGGCGAGGGCGTGTTCTACCACACCTTCCTGGAGTATGGTCCTTATGCCGGCGAGATCGGCAACCGCCAGAACGGCGCCATGATTTCCATGACCACCGAGAAGGCCGTTGCCTACGCTCTGGGTACGCTGCAGGAGCGTGGCCAGCTGTTTGTTGAGCCGGGCACCGAGTGCTACGAGGGCATGATCGTGGGCGAGCGCAGCAAAGCTGGCGACATGGTCGTCAATATCGCCCGCACCAAGAACCTGGGCAACCAGCGTTCCTCGACCTCCGATATTTCCGTCCAGCTGGTGCCGCCTCGCACCTTCTCTCTGGAAGAGGCACTGGAGTACATCGCCGACGACGAGCTGGTGGAGATCACTCCCAAGAACATCCGCCTGCGCAAGCGTCTGCTCAACGCCACCGACCGCAAGAAGGCTGCCGTCCGCGCCGGCCAGGTCAACAAATAAGCGCTGGGTTTTATAACGTCTAACGAGAAAGGGCGTCGACCGCAATGGTCGGCGCCCTTTTTGTGCAAGAGGATTGAGCTGGTCTGCGCCACCATAAAGGTGCCTGGCCCCTTTATGTTGGTTGGCGGCTAAGCGGTGGGGAGTTCTGGCGTGTTAGCCGGCTGCTGCGGTTTGAGGTGGGCGTTGCGCCAGATGATTTGGATGATGTAGCCGAGTGTAAAGACGAAGGCCACGCCGCTGATGAAGTCGCCTACGAGGGGGATTGCCGTAAGCGCGCCCGCGGCGATGCCACCTACGGCCGCCATGGCGTAACGGTTCTGGCTGTGTCCGACCATGCGGGCGATCGCACACCCCGCAAAGGCACTCGACACCAACGCGATGCCGATAACGCCGCACAGGAGGGTTCCGGCAAGCGACAGGCCAGCGATAGAGATAATCAGCAGCAGGACGGCGGGGACGACAGCAATCGTACCCAGAAGACCGCTCACCCACAGGGGCGTGGGGCGCTGGTGAAGCATGCCGGCGGCACTGGCGGTCGCACGCGGAAAGACAAGCTCGAGCAGCAGGGCGACAAAGCAAGTCGAGAGCGCCGAGGCGACGATGCCGCCGATGACATCGTTAACGGTG
This sequence comes from Collinsella sp., assembly GCA_036301625.1. Taxonomy (GTDB): domain Bacteria; phylum Actinomycetota; class Coriobacteriia; order Coriobacteriales; family Coriobacteriaceae; genus Collinsella. The sequence continues at coordinate 46,464 of JAXJEC010000053.1, forward strand.
GAAGTATCTTCGTTCTCGGTGCGGTCGATCTTAAGTGCGCCTACCTCGGCTCCCGCGGCGCGCTCAGGGTCCTCGGAGACGTGCGCGTTCACGGTGCCGGTGATATGGGCGTTCTTGCCCAGGATGAGCTTGTCGGCCCAAACCTCGACATCGCCCTCGACGGTGCCATCGATGGTCACCGTATCGCCTGCCAGCGCTGCCGACTTGGTGGAGCCTCGCAGGGCAACCGTCTCGCCCATCGCGTAAAAACAGTTGGCGGTGCTACCGGTGTTGAGCACAACGTGCTGGCCGGCCACCGTGACGCTGCCATCAACCGTGGTCTTGGCGATGTCGATGGTGCGTGCCGCCAGACGGACGGCGCCGCCAACCGTGCAGTCGCGGATCGAGAGGGTATCGCCCGCGGCGATGACATCACGGTCAATGGACGCATCGTCCAAGTTGAGGGCCTGGCCGGCCCAGTACAGGTCACCATCGACGCCGGACGGATTGGCGTCATTGTCGGTCGCAAGTACGTTGCCTGCGGTGTCCGTGCCGGCGAACGACGCCGTGGGAAGCACGGTGATCGCCAGCGCGATGAGCGCGAACAGGATGGTGATGCGGCCCCATGCTTTACGGCGCTGGGTCAACGGGAATTGATTACAGGGCATAGTGAATCCTTCGTCAGATGCTCGATATGCATCTAACAGGGTACCCAACGCGCGGGCGCTCTAAAAGAACCTCTCGGTTGCATTTCGAGGGGTTGTGTCGTGCTGCCTACTTTTTACGGTGCAAAAAGCGCGCGATGTCTTCTTCGGTGGGGCTTTTGATGTCAAAGCGCAGCGAGAGCCAGCGCAGTCCCATGGTCACGACAACGCATACGACCAGCGCGGCGACATTGCTCATGATGCCGCTCATAACGAGACACACATAGCTTGTCGATCCGGCGATGGCGGCGATGGCATAAAAGTTAGTACGTTGGAAAATGCCCGGAACCACGCCCATAAAGCCGTCGCGCAGCATGCCGCCGCCTACTGCGGTAAAAAAGCCCATCATGATGCACACCGCCGGCGCAAAGCCGTAGACCAGCGCCTTGTCTGCTCCAGTGGCGGCGTAGATGCCGACCGAGATGATGTCGAGCAAGGGGATGAGTTTTTCGGGCTTGTCGACGATTGCCGGGAAAATATAGATGATGGCCGCCGTGGCAATGGAAAGCGGGAGTGCCATCGGCTGGTTGAGGATGTAGACGTTGCCCACCTGCAGCGTCATGTCGCGCAAGAGACCGCCGCCCAGACCGCAGACCACCGCGAGCGCGACCGCGCCCACCAGGTCGAGCTTGTGCTCACGCGCAACCAGCACACCCGAGATCGATGCAGCGACAACAGCGAACATCTCGAGCCAAAACGGAATAGCGACCATGGCATCCGAGGCATGTGGGGTAACGGTCATAGCGGCGACGACGGGCAAGATGGGGTCCTTTGGATTGTGGGTTTAGACAATGCCCGTACATAGTACATGTTCGGCGCCGATTGCGATCCTATTGCTCGGCAAACGGTCGGGACTGGATGCGGGCGTGGCGTTACTGGAATGCCAAGGGTCCAAAACATGTACGTCAGCCTCCAAAAACGACATTTTCCGACATCTTTGGAGGCTGACGTACATGTTTGGATTGAGCTCACAGCATGAGTGAGTTGATTTACTCACATCCGGTATATTTCCCCACTTCAACGGACATAAGAGTTGGATACCGGCTCAGAGCGAGAGGCCCTCAATGGATACCCCTGTTCTCATTTCGCATAAAACCGCATGGCTTGTCCATCATGCACCCCAGAATTTGGTTCAGTCTCTTGCGCGGCACGACTACCAGATAGGCGCACAAGGCATCTCCACCCAGCAACGTGTTGCGCGCATACGACAGGCCCTTACCGACTGCGGCATTCCGTCCGATATGCTTAAGACTATCGATATCGCGGTTGTATTCGAATTCGAGCGAATTCGTACCAAAGGCGTCGTTTGCCACATTCTTGGACAAAATCTTCCCTACGAGCATATTAACGAGTTGACGCCCGGAATCTTCATCACCGACGAAGCCTTCGCCTTCGTGCTCGCTGCCGAGTGGATGGATAGGATCGAATATCTCGAATATGGCTATGAAGTTTGCGCCGATTATCGCATGAGGCTCAATCCCGCCGACCCTTATACCGAGCAACCAGCCACCACCTCCAAGGATGAAATAACCGAACTGCTCGATCGGCACCCCGGCAAACCCGGTGCCACACGTGCACGGCTCGCGCTCAGGCACATCTACGATCACTCGGCCTCGCCTATGGAGACCGCTTCGGCAATCGCCCTCTCGCTCCCAACAAGCGAAGGCGGCGTTGGCATCCGAGGTATCGAACTCAACAAACCGCTCGAGATCCCTCAACGTCTCTGGCATTGCGCCAAAGCTCGAACACTCAAAATCGATGCGCTCGTGACCTATAAGCGCAGGGAGCTCGGTATCGAATATAAGGGCGGTTTTCACGATGAGCTCGAGCGCAAGGGAGCAGATGCGGAGCGAGGGGCCGTTCTCTCCCAAATGGGATATCGAATCGTTACGCTCACTTCGGCTCAGTTCGGCAGCCAGCTCGCCTTTCACCGCGCCATGAACAACATTCGCGAAGCACTCGGCATGCCTCGATGCACCGATACCGAGTACCAACGAAAGCAAAATGAACTGCGCAAGGCACTTATCCGCAACTGGAAAAGCATACGAGACGAGGAGGCACCTTCCGAATAGCGCCACTCCCGTGAGCTCAATCCAAACGTGTACGTCAGCCTCCAAAGATGTCGAAAAATGTCGTTTTTGGAGGCTGACGTACACGTTTGGGGAAGCGCGGGATCGAGATGTATTTCGATAACAAAAAAGCTCCCATTCTAGGGAGCTTTCTCAATCTAAATGGCGGAGGAGGAGGGATTCGAACCCTCGTGACCTTATACAGGCCAAACGGTTTTCGAGACCGCCGCATTCAACCACTCTGCCACCCCTCCGCGTGGGGTAAAAACAAAGCAGGCTCGAAGGCCTGCTTTGGAATTAACTGGCGGAGAGTCAGGGATTTGAACCCTGGAGACGCTTTTGACGCCTACACGATTTCCAATCGTGCTCCTTCGGCCACTCGGACAACTCTCCGTTAAATGCGAAAGTTAGTATACACGAGGAATCGCAAGGTGCAAGCCGAAAACTTAGCATTTTTTGATCCACAGTGTCTCGCGCTGTGCCTAAAACGCGCGGCACATGCAGCCTGACCAGCAAAATCATGCTAAGCGAATTGCTCAAAAAAGGACTTTATAGACCACGAGCAAACGAATTTAAAATCTTTTTGGCGATCAATTAGACCACTGGTATGCATTTTGCGACCACAGCCTTGTGCCCGTTGGCCTGCGGCTTGGCTCAGCTTGTCCTAGCGGCACCGTATCTTGTCCACAGATTCGTCAAGCTTTTGGACAGCATTTGGTTGGAATGCGCATGAAACGTCGTGCGAGCATGGGCATATGTGGAGGTCATGAGGTTGTAGCTGCATATTCTTGCGGCTTGGGAGGTTGAAAGATATTATTACCAAGTCTTTTCCTGCTTCAGGCGCACCTTCACGACCTGAAGCCACATTTGCCCAGAGGAGGTGACAATATGAAGGCTTATGAACTGCTGTTCTTTGTTGACCCGTCGCTCGACCCCGAGACTCGTCTCGCTGTTATGAAGCGTATCGATACCACGATCGCTGAGGGCGCTGGCAAGGTCGACTCCGTTGACGAGTGGGGCAAGCGCAAGCTCGCCTACGAGATCAACGACCTCACCGATGGTGACTACACCCTCATCAACTTCCACGCAGATCCTACCCAGATCGCCGAGCTTGATCGCGTCCTGCGCATCACCGACGCTGTGGTCCGCCACATGATCGTCCGTCGCGACGACCAGGAGTAAGACTGTCGTTTTGGACTGGGCTTGTGCCCCAAGAGGAAGTAGTGAGTTATGAGCATCAATCGAGTGAACATCACCGGTAACCTCACCCGCGATCCCGAGCTGCGCGCCACCGCCGGCGGAACCCAGGTTCTGTCTTTTGGCGTCGCCGTGAACGATCGTCGCCGCAACGCGCAGACTGGCGAGTGGGAGGACTATCCCAACTTTGTCGACTGCACTATGTTCGGCACCCGCGCCGAGGCCGTGAGCCGTTTCCTGGCAAAGGGAAACAAGGTCGCGATCGAGGGCAAGCTGCGCTACAGCTCTTGGGAGCGCGACGGCCAGCGCCGGAGCAAGCTTGAGGTCATCGTCGATGAGATCGAGTTTATGAGCTCCCGTGGTGGCCAGGGTGGCTACGACCAGGGCGGTTACGCCCCCGCAGCTCCCGCGCCCGCAGCACGTCCTGCCGCACCGGTGGCTACGCCGCCCGCGGTCGACGTCTACGATGAGGACATCCCGTTCTAAGGGTTGTTCACCTATTTTTGAGTGAGAGGCGGCTTCGGTTCGCCGAAGTTGCCAAATGAAAGGTATTTTGACATGGCTAATGATTTTTCTGCACGTCAGCCGCGTCGTAAGTACTGCCAGTTCTGCAAGGAGAACACTGAGTTCATCGACTATAAGGACACTCAGCTTCTCCGTAAGTACATGACCGACCGTGGCAAGATCAAGCCCCGTCGCGTCACTGGCGCTTGCACGCAGCATCAGCATGACATCGCCAACGCCATCAAGCGCGCCCGCGAGATGGCTCTCCTGCCGTACACCGTCCCCGTGGTTTCCTCTCGTGGCAACCGCGACCGCGGCTAAGAAGGGAGACGCATCATGAAGGTTATTCTTCTCGATGAGATCAAGGGCAAGGGCGGCGAGGGTGACGTCGTAGAGGTCGCTCAGGGTTACGCTGAGAACTTCCTGTTCCCCAAGAAGCTCGCTGTTGCCGCCACCAAGGGCAACCTCAAGCAGCTTGACGAGCGTCGCAACAACATCGCCAAGCGCGAGGCCGTCCGTCTGGCTACCGCCAACGAGACCAAGGCTGCCTTCGAGGGCAAGACGGTCACCGTTGACGTCAAGGTCGGCGACGAGGGCATCCTCTTTGGCTCCGTTACCGCCGCTATGATCGCTGACGCCATCAAGGCTCAGCTCGGTATGGACATCGACCGCAAGCGCGTCGAGCTCGGTAAGCCCATCAAGGTTGCCGGTGCCCACACCGTTGCCATCTCGCTGTACCGCGAGATCAAGGCCGAGGTTGTCGTTCTCGTCGGCGTTACCGCCGAGGAGCTCGCTGCCGAGGCTGAGGTCGAGGAGGCCGCTGAGGTCGCCGAGGCCGAGACCGCCGAGGTCGAGACTGAGGCTGCTGCCGAGTAGCATTTGCTGCAACGCAACAATCTTGTTCTAAGAAGGGCGCTCTGGGAAACCAGGGCGCCCTTTTGTTTTTTGTGCTGAGTGAGTGTCATGGTGAACGTTGCGTCGAAGTCCTATATACAGGATCGTTCATCCGCTTGGTTCGGTGATGATTGGCGGCGCGCGGCGCGTTTTGGGACCGTGGCTGATACTATGGATGCTCGCAAGCGATATGAATGAGGATGCTCATGGCATATGACGATAGGGAGACCGGGCTGACGGTTGAGGACCGCGGCTCAAAGTTGGGTCTTCCCCAAAACCAAGATGCAGAGGCCAATGTACTGGCCGCTATGCTGCTATCGCCCGAGGTGGTCGAAGAGGCCCAGGTCGAGCTGCAGCCCGATGACTTCTACCGGCCCATTCATAAGACCATCTATACCGCGATGGTCGATATGTACAACAGCCGCATTCCTATCGACTCCATCTCGCTGATCGATTACCTGCGAAGCATCAACAAGCTCGATGCCGTGGGCGGCGAAGCGTACATTTTGGAGTTGATGGGTCAGACTCTGTCGCTCGTCAACTGGCAGCACCATGCCGCCATCGTTCGCCGTGATTCGATGCTGCGTGAGCTGATCGGCGCCACCAACGAGATCAACGCGCTGGCATATAACGCCCCCACCGACACCAAAGAGGTTGTCGAGCTGGCCGAGAGCAAGCTGCTCAAGGCCACGGCACGCGAGGTCAAGTCGAGCTACAAGACGCTGACCGAGTTTATGGTCGAGGCCTATAACGAGGCCGAGGAAGTGTGCCAGGCCGGTGGTCAGGCGGCGGGCGTGCCCACCGGCTTTCCGTCGCTCGACCGTATGCTCATGGGCTTCCGCGAGGGCCAGCTCATCATTATCGGTGCCCGTCCTGCTGTAGGTAAGACATCGTTCGCCCTGAATCTGGCGCTCAACGCTGCCGCTGCTGGTTATACCGTCGGCTTCTTCTCGCTGGAGATGTCGGGCAAGGAAATTGCCCAGCGTCTGATTTGCGCCTACGCCATGATCTCGATCAGTGACTTCCGCATGGGCCGCATTAGCCCCGAGCAGTGGGCCAATATCAACGAGGCCACGCAGACCTTGTCCAAGCTCGATATTCTGATTGACGATACGCCCGGCACCACAGTGACCGAGATTCGCGCCAAGAGCCGCCGCATGCTCCATAACAAGGAGAAGGCAATTATCATCCTGGACTACCTGCAGCTGGTGAGTCCTCCGCCGGGACGCCGCTCCGAGAGCCGTACCGTCGAGGTTTCGGAGATGTCGCGTGGTCTGAAGATCATGGCTAAGGAGCTCAAGATCCCGCTCATCGCGCTGTCGCAGCTTTCGCGTCAGGTCGAATCCCGTACCGGCAAGCGCCCGCAGCTTTCCGACCTTCGTGAATCGGGCTCTATCGAGCAGGACGCCGATATCGTTATGTTCTTGGACCGCTCCGCCGACGAGGCCGAAGCCTCGCGCGACGATCGACCCGACGAGGGCGTTACGCGTATCGTCGTGGCCAAGAACCGTTCGGGCCCGATCGGCGACGTCGACCTGATGTTCCTGCCGGCATCCACCAAGTTCTATGAGCTTGATGGGGCACATGCCGAGGAGTAGGACAGACGCCCGTTGCACGGGTATACTGGGAATGTTTTGTGCTTCTGCGTGCCGGCGTGGCGCGTAGACAGTCCATGAATGTAAGGAGTAAACATGCCGTCAACCGTTTTGGTCGGTGCCCAGTGGGGCGATGAGGGCAAGGGTAAGATTTGCGACTTGGTCGCCGGCGACTTCGATGCCGTCGTGCGCTACTCGGGCGGCAACAACGCCGGTCACACCATCGTCGTCAACGGCAAGAAGTACGGCCTGCACCAGGTGCCCTCCGGCATCATGTATTCCGACCACGTGTCGGTGATCGGTAACGGCTGCGTCGTCAACCCCAAGGTTGTCCTTGAGGAGATCGACATGTTCGAGGCCGACGGCATCACCACCAAGAATCTCAAGATTAGCGGCAACGCGCATGTCATCATGCCGTACCACATCGATCTGGATGGCGCCTTTGAGCAGAAGCTCGGCAAGAAGAACATCGGTACCACCAAGCGTGGCATCGGTCCGTGCTATCAGGACAAGATGGCCCGCATTGGCCTGCGCATGCAGGACATGCTGGACGAGGCGCTGTTCCGCGACAAGCTGGAGACCGCTCTCGCCCGCGTGAACCCCGAGCTCGAGCTCATCTACAACCTGCCCACCTACACCGTGGACCAGATTTGCGACGAGTACCTGCCGATGGCCGAGCGCCTGCGTCCCTACATCACCGAGACGAGCCTGCTGCTCAACAACATGATCGATGAGGGCAAGAACCTGCTGTTTGAGGGCGCCCAGGCGACGCTGCTCGACATCGACCACGGCACCTATCCGTACGTGACGTCTTCCAACTGCACCGCCGGCGGCGCCATCACCGGCTCCGGCGTGGGCATGAAGAACGTCGACCGCGTGCTGGGCGTCATGAAGGCCTATATCACCCGCGTCGGTTCGGGCCCCATGCCCACCGAGCTTTCCTATGAGTCCGAGGCCGGCCACACGCTGACCGAGGAGGGCTATGAGTACGGCGTGACCACCGGTCGCCGTCGTCGTTGCGGCTGGTTTGACGGCCCTATCGCCAACTATGCCTCGCGCGTCAACGGCCTCACCGACATCGCCGTGACCAAGCTCGACGTGCTTTCGGCCTTCGACACCATCAAGGTGTGCGTTGCCTATGACGTCGATGGCGAGCGTTACACGAGCGTGCCCGAGCACCAGGTGCGCTTTGAACATGCCAAGCCCATCTACGAGGAGCTTCCTGGCTGGAAGTGCGATATCACCGGCTGCCGCAGCTTTGAGGAGCTGCCGCAGGAGGCTCAGGACTACGTGGCGTTTATCGAGGATCTGGCACACACCCGCGTGACGTTCATTGGCGTTGGCGCTGGTCGCGAGCAGATCATCAACCGATTCTGGAAGTAATCGGGACTATTTGGTTATTGCGATATACCCCTTTGCAGCCCGGACGGGCGGCCGAGGGGTATATTTGCTTGCAAAGGGCTCGCGCGGAGCGGGCCGTTCATCCATAGAGGAGGCACCCTTGAAGGCGGACACTCAAACCATCGACATCCTGTTGTTGGGCAGCGGCGGCCGCGAGCATGCTTTGGCAGCTAAGCTCGCAGCATCACCGCGCGCCGGCAAGCTCTACATTGCGCCGGGTAACGGCGGCACCGCGAGCTGCGGCGAGAACGTTGTTCTCGACGACTGCGATCCTGCGGCCGTGGCGGCGTTTGCGCAGAGCCACGGATGCGGACTCGTGGTAATTGGCCCCGAGGCTCCGCTCGTAGCGGGCGTGGCCGACGCCGTGCGCGCGGCGGGTATTCCCTGCTTTGGCCCGGGTGCCGAGGGCGCCCAGATGGAGGGCTCCAAGCTGTTCTCCAAGCAGCTCATGGAGCGTGCGGGCATTCCGACGGCAGCCTATGGTTCGTTTACCGACGAGGCTTCGGCTCTCGCCTACGTGCGCGAGCAGGGCGCCCCGCTGGTCGTGAAGGCCGACGGCCTTGCCGCGGGCAAGGGCGTTATCGTGGCGACCGAACTTGAGCAGGCCGAGGGGGCCGTGCGCGAGTGCTTTGGTGGCACCTTTGGCGATGCCGGCAGCACCGTGGTTATCGAGGAGATGCTCGTTGGTCCCGAGTGCTCACTGCTGGCCTTTACCGACGGCAAGACCGTGCGCCCCATGGCTACCTCGCAGGACCACAAGCGCGCGCTTGAGGGCGACCTTGGTCCCAACACCGGCGGCATGGGTGTCTACAGCCCGGTGCCCATCGTGACCGACGAGGAGCACGCCACCATGGTGAAGGTCATGGAGCAGACCGTGGCCGAGCTCGCTGCCGAGGGTATCGACTACCGCGGCTGCCTGTACGGCGGCTTTATGCTCACCCCCGCCGGTCCCAAGGTGCTGGAGTTCAATGCCCGCTTTGGCGACCCCGAGACGCAGGTCGTGCTGCCGCGCCTTAAGAACGACCTGGTTGAGGTCATGCTGGCTTGTGCCAACTGCGAGCTCGATCAGATTGAACTCGACTGGCGTGACGAGTGGGCCGTGGCCGTTGTCCTGACGAGCGCGGGCTACCCCGGCAGCTACGAGAAAGGTAAGGTCATCACCGGTATTGAGGATGCCGAGGCCATGGAGAACGTGACCGTGTACCACGCGGGCACTGCCGTGGTGGGCGGCCAGCTCGTGACCAACGGTGGCCGCGTGCTTGCCGTGACCGCTCTGGGCGACACGTTCGAAAACGCTCGCAACCTTGCCTACGAGGCCTGCGAGAAGATTGATTTTGAGGGCAAGACCCTGCGTCATGACATCGGCCTGCGCGCGCTGCGTGGCCGCGACGCCTGGGATGCCTAAAGTCCGAGAGGGATGAGACGGATGGACGAGAAGAACGAAGAGCTCGTGGACGCGCAGGTCGTCGAAGAGGACAGCCGCATGTATGGGCACGCCGAGGGCGAGCCTGGTGGCGAGGTCGCTGACGAGCCGGCGCTGGTGCTGGGCGACGACGACCCGCACGATGCCGAGCTGCACGAGAAGATTCTTTCGGAGGAGTGCGCCTGGAAGGGCAAGATCCTCGACGTCCACCGTCTTGAGGTTGAACTGCCCAACGGTCACCGCAGCGCCCGCGATATCGTTCGCCATCCGGGTGCGGCGGCCGTTGTGGCGCTGACCGAGAGCGGCAAGATCGTACTGGTGCGTCAGTACCGTACCGCCATCGACCGCGTGACGGTCGAGATTCCTGCCGGCAAGCTCGATCCAGGCGAGGACCCGCTCGATTGCGCCAAGCGCGAGCTGCATGAGGAGACGGGCTTTAGGGCCGGCCGCATTCGCTTTTTGACGTCGATTGTCACGTCCTGCGGCTTCTGCGACGAGATCATTCACATCTACCTGGCCACCAAGCTCGAGTTCGATGCACCCAACCCCGATGATGACGAGTTTGTCAACGTGGATCTGGTGCCGCTGCACGAGCTGATCGACGCCGTGCTCGACGGCAGGATCGAAGACGCCAAGACCGTCGTAGGCGCCTTGGCCTGCGATAGCATCGCGCACCGACTAGGCGGGGCCGAGCTTTAACGAGCGGGGATGATCCCGCAGGTTTGTGTAAGTCAGCGAAAGTGCTCCATTTGAGACAAGGTGGCCTAAAAGAGGAGGGAAGCGTATGGATATACGCGACCGACGATTGAAGGCCAGATTGTCCAAATGGAGCACTTGCAGCGTCGAGACGAAACGCGGTTTGGTAAAACCGCGTAAGGTGATTATGCTGAAAAGGTTTTTGTCTTATTACGAGCCCCAGATGGGGCTTTTTGTTGCTGATACTGTTTGTGCTCTGGTGCTTGCCGCCATTGACCTTGCTTTTCCTATTATTCTGCGCAATTTGACCGGTGGGCTATTTACTCAGGGTCAGGCTGCCATTATGCAGGCGCTCGGCATGATCGCGGTGGGCTTGGTGCTGATGTATGCCGTCCGCTGCGCCTGCCGCTATTTTGTGAGCTATTGGGGTCACGTGATGGGCGCGCGTATGGAGTCCAAAATGCGCGAGGACCTGTTCGACCAGTATGAGCGCTTTAGCTTTGCGTACTTCGACCGCAACAGTTCGGGCGACATGATGAGCCGCGTGGTCAACGACCTGTTCGATATCTGCGAGGCGGCGCATCACGTACCCGAGTGGATCATCATCTGCGGCATCGAGATTATCGGCTCGTTTGTGATCCTCTTTACCATCGCCCCGGTGCTGGCGCTTGCCATGGCCGTGGTGACGGCGGCGTTTGCGGTCATCATGTTTTGGCAAAACATGCGTATGCGCGAGGTCTTTAGCGACAACCGCAAAAAGATCAGCGGCATCAATGCGCAGCTGCAGGATTCTCTGGCGGGCATGCGCGTGGTCAAGAGCTTTGCCAACGAGGAGACCGAGCGTGCCAAGTTCCGCGCCTCCAACAATCGCTACCTTTTGTCCAAGGAGAACATGTATCACGCCATGGGCGTCTATACCGCGACGTATGGCCTGCTCTCTGGTGTGCTCTATGTGATCGTGGTGCTGCTGGGCGGCTGGCTGGTCGCCCAGGGACAGCTGCAGGCGGTCGATATGGCGACCTTTGCACTCTATATTTCGCTGTTCTGCACGCCGCTCGAGACACTCGTCAATTCGGCCGAAACGTATCAGAAGGCTATCGCCGGCTTTAAACGTATGGACGAGGTGCTCTCGACGGCGCCGGATATCCAGGACAAGCCGGGCGCTACGGATCTGCAGGTGACTGCCGGCGCCGTGGAGTATCACGACGTGTGCTTTAACTACGAGGATGTTGAGCTGGGCGAGGGCTATGCCGACGAGCGTCCCGTTATCGACCATATGGACCTGTCCATCAAGCCCGGGCAGACCATCGCTTTGGTTGGCCCTTCGGGCGGCGGCAAGTCCACGACCTGTTCGCTGCTGCCGCGCTTTTATGACGTGGCTACCGGATCCATTAGCATCGACGGTCAGGACGTGCGCGATGTGACGCAGCAGAGCCTGCGCCGCGCCATCGGCCTGGTGCAGCAGGATGTCTATCTGTTTGACGGCACGATTGGCGAGAACATCGCCTACGGCAAGCCGGGCGCTACGGCAGAAGAGATCGCCGAGGCCGCCCGTCGCGCCAACATCGATGCCTTTATCGAGTCGCTTCCGCAGGGCTACGACACCGTGGTGGGCGAGCGCGGCAGCCGTCTTTCGGGCGGACAGAAGCAGCGCGTTGCCATCGCGCGCGTGTTTCTCAAGAACCCCAAGATCCTGATTTTGGACGAGGCGACGAGTGCTTTGGATAACGAGAGCGAGGAGGCGGTGCAGGAGTCACTCGAAGAGCTGGCACGCGGCCGCACCACGATTATCATCGCCCACCGTCTTTCGACCATTAAGCATGCCGATGAGATTGCGACCGTTGAGCATGGTCGCGTTGTGGAGCGTGGCACGCACGAGGAGCTTCTCGCCCGTGGCGGCACCTATGCCCGTTACTATCGAATGCAGTTCGAAGGTGCGCGTGCGCACGAGCTCGACTGATTGATATGACAGGAAGTTTATGGCTGACAAGAACCCTTTGACTCCGGAAGAAGTGACGGAGTTATTCTCCGAAATCGATGCATCCGGTGTCTTGGATCCCACGCTTGCCAAAAAGCGAACCGAGCGCATGCGTGAGAAGGAGGCTGCGGCCAAGCGCGGTGACAAAGCTGCGCTAGCGCAGCTGCGCAGCGAGGACCGCGCGAGCCAGGCAAAACATATCGACCCGCTGTCCGAGGACGATCCTTCGGGCTCGCAGGTGAGCCATACCATTACAAAGACCGCGATGGCCGTGGTCATCGGTATTTTGGTGCTGATCGTGGGCATGCAGATCGGCTACGGCGTGATGCGTCGTCTGAACACCGCGAACCTCTCCGAGAGCGTTTCGGTCGATACCGTTTCGACGGCGCTGAAGGGCGGCCTTGAGTGGGGCAACGGCTTTACGCAGTTCCCACTCGACTTTACCGTCGATGAAGCCGATGAGCGTACGGGCACGGTCGAGGTGACGGTGTTGGACACATCGTCTGCCAACGAGCTCGAGCTGCTGTCCAACGGGCAGATTCAGGCCGCGGCGCTTGCGACCAACGCGTTGCTCAACGATAAGATCGACCGCGTGGTGTATAACGTTCACGCCTATATCGACGAGGATAGCAACATTCAGCACGATTCCTTCTTTGGCATGTTCCCCGCGCGCGGCCACCAGAGCGCCATTTTGACGTTCGTGTGGACCAAGAGCTCATCCAACGCCACGAGTATCGACTGGAAGATGCGCATCGTGAGTATGGATGACACCATCGCCGAGCGCATTCAGAAGCAGGTGAACTCGGTGTCGTCGTTGATTGAGGACCCGGTGGTGAGCCAGACCAAGATTGACGAGGAAAAGGCCGAGCGCGATCTGGAGCATCGTCTGCATGGCCGCGAGATTTTCCGCGGCGGCAAGCCCGATCGCACACCGTCCGAACTGCTGGAGCAGGACAAGAAAAAATAAGACGCCATCATCCCGCGTGAGCCACAAGCCCCGCGGGATGATTTTTCTGGGACGGGGATTAAAAAACATTATGCATAGAAAGTCATAATTATCATTTCGTAAACATTTCGATGAAATTAACGCCATGAGGCATGCTTGCGGTTACAATACCGCGAGGCCTAACTACACACCTTTAAGCCGGTCCTGTGAGACCGGGAAGGAGAATTATGGCGAACAACCATACCGCGGGCGCTGCCGCCCGCACCTTCGCGCCCAGCGAGCTTTGCCAGCGTATGCTGGCCAAAACCAGCAAGGGCACCTGCGGTCCCTGCATCCTGTATCTTGAGGATGGGACCATTTTTTATGGACGTGCATGCGGCGCCGAGGGCACCGCGACCGGCGAAGTTTGCTTCAACACCTCGCTCGAGGGCTACTTTGAGGTCATGACCGACCCGAGTTATGCCGGCCAAATCGTAACCATGACCTATCCGCAGATCGGCAACTACGGTATCGACGAGACCGACGTCCAGTCGGCCTTCCCCGGCGACGCCGTGTGCCCTGCGAGCGCTCCGGCCATGCGCGGCATGATCGTTCGCGACATGTGCGCTACGCCTTCTAACTGGCGTTCTGTCGAAAGCGTGCCGGAGTACCTGCGCGCCCACGGTATCGTCGCCATCGAGGGCGTTGACACCCGCGCCTTGGTGCGCCATCTGCGCGACAACGGCTCCAAGATGGGCATTATCTCGACCGAGGTCTTTGACGTCGACGAACTTGCCGAGCGTCTGGCCGCTGCCCCCACGTTGGTGGGCGAGAACTTGGTCAAGACCGTGAGCTGCCCTGAGCCTCATGCCTTTGCTGCGAGCGACCTGCCTGCTACGCATGACTTTGCGCTCACCGCCGCCGCCCCTGCCCGCCACAAGGTGGTTGCCTACGACTGCGGCGTGAAGCGCGGCATTCTGGAGGGCCTGGTCCGTGCCGGCTGCGACCTGACTGTCGTGCCGTGGGATACGCCCGCGAGTGAGGTGCTCGACATGAATCCCGATGGCGTCTTTTTGTCCAACGGCCCCGGCGATCCCGATGCCGTGGTAGAGACCTACGAGCAGGTGCAGCAGCTGATCGGCAAGGTGCCGGTCTTTGGTATTTGCCTGGGTCATCAGATGATCAGCCTGGCCTGCGGCGCTCAGATGGAAAAGCTTAAGTTCGGTCACCGCGGTGGCAACCAGCCGGTTATGAACCTGGTGAGCCGCCGTGTGGAGATTACTGCACAAAACCATGGCTTTGGCCTGTTGTTCCCCAGCTTGGGCAAACTGATCCCTGAGCTTTCTGACGGCGAGACCGAGCATGCGGCCGATGGCGACCTGCGCGCCTGGGTGCGCCGCGGTATCGCGCCGGTCGTGATGAACGAGCGCTTCGGCCGCATTCGCCTGACGCACGTGAACCTCAACGACGGCACCGCCGAGGGCATCCAGCTGCTCGACGCGCCGTGCTTCTCGGTGCAGTACCACCCCGAGGCCTCGCCCGGCCCCACCGATGCCCACTATCTCTTTACCGCCTTTACGCGACTCATGGACGGCGAGGAGAACTACCTGGACATCGACACCGCGAAGGACCGCCTCGCCGGCTGGAATTTCGCCGAGTCCGAGAATGCTGCGACCGAGGAGAACTAACATGCCTAAACGTACTGACATCAAACGTATCCTCGTCATTGGTTCGGGCCCCATCGTTATCGGTCAGGCCTGTGAGTTCGACTACTCCGGCGCCCAGGCCTGCAAGGTGCTCAAGGAGGATGGCTTTGAGGTCATCCTGGTCAACTCCAACCCGGCAACCATCATGACCGACCCGGGTCTTGCCGACCGCACCTATGTCGAGCCCATCACCGCCGAGTTTATCGAGCGCGTAATCAAGAAAGAGCGTCCGGACGCGCTGCTGCCCACGCTGGGCGGCCAGACCGGTCTGAACGCCGCCGTCGAGCTGGCGAAAGACGGCACGCTCGACAAGTACGGCGTCGAGATGATCGGCTGCGACCTGGCTGCCATCGAGCGCGGCGAGGACCGCAAGCTCTTTAACGAGGCCATGGCCGAGATCGGCCTGGAGGTCGCGCGCTCGGGCTATGCCTACAGCGTGGCCGACGCCGAGGCCATCGCCGAGCGCGTGGGATATCCCTGCGTGCTGCGTCCGAGCTTTACCCTCGGCGGCGCCGGTGGTGGCATCGCGCATACTCACGAGGAGCTCGTCTCCATCGTGAGCCAGGGCCTGGAGCTCTCGCCTGCCCACGAGGTGCTGGTCGAGGAGTCCATCGAGGGTTGGAAAGAGTACGAGATGGAGGTCATGCGTGACCACGCCGGCAACGGCATCATCGTGTGCTCCATCGAGAACCTCGACCCCATGGGCGTGCATACCGGCGACTCCATCACCGTGGCGCCGGCGCAGACGCTCTCCGACCTGGAGTATCAGCGCATGCGTGTCGCGTCGCTCGCCATCTTGGAGAAGATTGGCGTCGAGACCGGCGGCTCCAACGTGCAGTTTGCCGTGAACCCCCAGACCGGTCGCTTGATCGTCATCGAGATGAACCCGCGCGTGAGCCGTTCGTCCGCGCTGGCCTCCAAGGCCACGGGTTTCCCCATCGCTAAGGCCGCCGCGCGCCTTGCCGTGGGCTACACACTTGACGAGATCGTCAACGACATTACCAAGGCAACGCCCGCCTGCTTTGAGCCCACGATCGACTACTGTGTGGTCAAGGTGCCGCGCTTTGCCTTCGAGAAGTTCAAGGGTACCGACCCCACGCTCACCACGCGCATGAAGGCCGTGGGCGAGATCATGGCGATCGGCCGCACCTTTGAGGAGGCCTTTGGCAAGGCCATGCGTTCGCTGGAGGACGGGCATCAGGGCATTTGTGCCGGTGGCAAGGAAGGTGCCGACAAGCTGAGCGACGATGAGCTCGCTCAAGCCGTGGCAACGCCGACCGAGCACCGCATCTTCTTTGTGGTCGAGGCCCTGCGTCGTGGCTGGGACATCGCTCGCATCCATGCCACCTGCGGCATCGACCCGTGGTACCTCAACCGCATCAACGACATGGTGCAGGTCCAGGAGAGCATCCGTGGCCTGCGTGTGGAGGATATCGACGCCGACGCGATGCGCCTGCTCAAGCAGTACGGCACGAGCGACGCCGAGATCGCCGCGCTGACCGGCTCGGACGAGCGCTTTGTGCGCGCCTATCGCAAGGGCCTTGGCGTGGTTCCCAGCATGAAGACGGTCGATACCTGCGCTGCGGAGTTCTCGAGCGCCACGGAGTACCACTACAAGACGTACGAGAACATCTACCGCACGAGCCCGGATGCCAAGAAGTGCGTGGCTCCCGACGAGACCACGCCGGCGGACAAGCCCAAGGCGATGATCCTGGGCGCCGGCCCCAACCGCATTGGCCAGGGTATCGAGTTCGATTACTGCTGCGTGCACGCGAGCTACGCGCTGGCGGCCCGCGGCTTTGAGACCATCATGGTCAACTGCAATCCCGAGACCGTTTCGACCGACTACGACACGTCCGACCGCCTTTACTTTGAGCCGCTTACCTACGAGGACGTCATGGACGTTATCGATGTTGAGCGCCCCGACGGCGTCGTGGTGACGCTTGGCGGCCAGACCCCGCTTAAGCTGGCGCGCATACTCGAGGAGAGTGGCGTCAACATCATGGGCACCAAGCCGGATGCCATCGACTTTGCCGAGGACCGCGAGCGCTTTGCCGCCCTGCTCGACAAGCTGGGCATCATGTACCCGCCGGCGGGCCAGGCCACCTCGTTTGAGGAGGCCGAGGCCGTGGCCGCGCACATCGGCTACCCGCTGCTGGTGCGTCCGAGCTACGTGCTGGGCGGCCGCGGCATGATGATCGCCTACGATGCCGAGCATCTGCGCGATTACATGGCCGAGGCTGCGCGCATTAGCCCCGACTACCCGGTGTACCTGGACCGCTTCCTGGAGGGTGCGATCGAGTCCGACGTCGACGCCCTGTGCGATGGTGAGGAGGTCTACATCGGCGGTATCCTGGAGCATATCGAGGAGGCCGGCATTCACTCTGGCGACTCCGCGACCTGCATCCCGCCGTTTAGCTTTAGCGAGAGCCTGCAGGCGAAGCTCCGCGAGACCACGCGCCGCATCGCGATAGCGCTGGGAGTCCGCGGCCTGGTCAACGTGCAGTACGCCATCAAGGGCGAGACCGTCTACGTGATCGAGGCCAACCCGCGTGCCAGCCGTACCGTGCCGTTTATCTCCAAGGCCACCGGCGTGCCGCTGGCCAAGTGCGCGGCGCGCACCATGGCGGGCGATTCTATCGCGAGCCTGGGTCTGCCGAGCGACGAGCGTCAGCTCGATTGGTTCTGCATGAAGGAAGCCGTTATGCCCTGGGGTCGTTTCCCAGGTGCCGACGTTATCCTGGGGCCCGAGATGAAGTCGACGGGCGAGGTCATGGGCATTGCCAAGAGCTATCCCGAGGCATACGCCAAGACGCAGTTGGCAATCGACTATAAGCTGCCCGACCCCAGCAGTGGCAAGGTGTTCATCAGCGTGTGCGACCGCGACAAGCGTCATATCCTTTCGGTCGCGCGTATCCTGCGCTACTTGGGCTTTGACATCTGCTCCACCGAGGGCACGGCGCGCGTGCTGCGTGGCGGCAATGTGACCTGCGAGGTCGTGGAGAAGATCAGCGGCCCGCACGACGGCGAGCGCCCCAACATCGGCGACCTGATCGCCGACGGCAAGATCGCGGTGATCGTCAATACGCCGTACGGCCCAGGTTCGCGTGGCGACGGCTACCTGCTGCGTACCGAGGCCGTGCGTCGCGGCGTGACCTGCGTGACTGCAATGTCCGCGGCCAACACGTACGTGAGCGCCATCGAGGCGGTGCGCGAGGACCAGCAGGGTCACGGCAGCGCCAACGACATGGGCATGGACGTCATCGCCCTGCAGGACCTGCCGCAGTACACGGTGTAGGGTGACCTGTCCGGCCGGGGCGGGGGCCGAGTTTCCCCCTTCGCTCCGGCTGCAAGCAGAGTCGCTCAGTGGGAAACTCGGCTCCCCCGCCCCGGCCTGCGGTGACTTGGTTGTGCCGTGTGCTGCAGAAGGGGCTTTGTGCGTCCGGTGGCAATCAGGGTTCCGGCAACGGTGGGCAGACATCCGGCGGTTCGAACGATGGCGCCCAGGCGGGAAAGCCCGCTGGTGACAAGGCTCAGGGTGGCAAGTCCGCTAACTCACTTGCGAGCACCGGTGATCAAACGGTGGCGACCGTCGCCGCGATCGGCGGCCTGGGTGCCGCGATCGCCGCAATCGGAGTCTTCCTTGCTCGTTTCCGCCGCAAGGAAGACTAGCGCGAGCGATTGACAATCGCACACGTTTCCCAAGAGGGCCGCGGTAACCGTCGCGGCCCTCACTTTACCGGAGCGGTCTGAGGACTCGCGTCTTTCGCTTCGGACTGCTGCGCAGGGTCAATCAGGCGGAGATCTCACCCGTGTCGGGTTTGCGATAGCTTGGCGAATATAATTACGCGAAATCTAGGATTTCTCAAAAACGCGAAGTAGATGATATATTGTACTTCGCGTTTTTCAGTTAATCTTAATTTTGCGAAGTGGATTGCCATGAGACTTATTAATCGACCGTTCTATATGGATAAGCTCTCCAAGGTGGCGGGTTCGCCAGACATCAAGGTGATTACCGGAATCAGGCGATGCGGAAAATCGAAATTGCTTGAGGCGTTTGCCAGCCAACTTCGTTCAAACGACCCCTCGGCCAACGTCATACACGTCAACTTCAATCTACTTGAGTTCGAGCCGTTGGCGGAATACCATGCGCTGCATACATATGTGGAAAAGCATTATATCGAGGGTTGCCGGAATATCGTCATGATCGACGAGGTCCAGATGTGTGAAGGGTTCGAGCGGGCTATCAACAGTCTTCATGCGTCAGAGAAATATGACATTTACATCACGGGGTCGAATGCCTTTCTTCTCTCAAGCGACCTCTCGACGTTGTTCACGGGAAGAACGGTGGAGATCGAGGTCTTTCCGTTTTCACTTGCGGAGTTCTCGGCGTATCACGAGATCACTTCTCCAGCCGAGGCCCTTGCTCGCTATGTCCGCGAGGGAGGAATGCCGGGTTCCTATATCTACCAGGACGAAAGGATGCGTTTCTCATACATCTCGGATGTGCTTGAAACTCTTATCCTGCGCGACATCAGACAAAAATATCGTATACGTAATGCGGAGCAGCTTAAACGTTCCTGCGAGTTCCTGATGGATAACGTCGGAAACATCTCTTCTCTCAAGGGGATGGCGGCTGAGCTGTCACGAGCGAACCTTAAGATAAGCGACAAGACGCTGGCTGTGTATATCGACTACCTGTGTGATGCGTTTGCGTTCTACCGGTTTCGTCGCTTTGACGTCTCAGGAAAGAAATACCTGTCGACGGGAGATAAATACTACCTGGCCGACCACTCGTTTCGCTACGCCGCGCTTGGTACGAAAAAGCTCGATTTTGGCCATGTTTACGAGAATATGGTGGCAATCGAGCTTATGCGCCGCGGATGGGAAGTCTACGTGGGCGTTCTCTACCAAAAGGAAGTAGACTTTGTCGCCATCAGGCGTGACCGCCGTGTCTATATCCAGGTGAGTGACGACATTTCCCAAGAAGCGACGCTTGAGCGTGAGCTTGATCCGCTGCGACGGATTCGAGACGCCTATCCCAAGTGCGTCATCGCCCGAACAGGGCACGAAACGACTGATTGGGATGGCATCAAGGTCGTCGACCTGGCACGATGGCTTATGGGTGAATCAGGCGAGCTGGCCGTCTAGCACGCGATGACGCGGGCTGGAACGAACGAGCGAGGATTCCGTCCCGCGAGGAGGCCAATACGGCCCTCTTCGAGGGACGGAATCCTCGCTCGATCTCTTGGCGGGACATTTTGCTCGGTCGATGATCAACGGTTGGTGGAAAGCGATGCCTCGTCCGTGCCACTATTCCGTGATTGCTGGTATTTTCTGCATGCTAAAATGAATGCATAAAAGACTTTATATTTGGAGGTCTCGATGCCTGCTTTAAAGATGCTCGACAATCTTGTTCCCATCAGCGATTTCAGTCACGGTAAGGGTCCCGCTGCGTTTTCGAGAGTGAGCAACGACAACCCGGTTGTAGTTTTGAAACACAACAAGCCGGCGTTCGTTATCGTGACGCCCGATGAATACCGAGAGGCTAAGCAGGCGGAGGAGGACCTCGCCTTGTTGACGTTGGCCCTTAAGAGGACGGCTGCGACAAGCGATGATGAACTCGTTTCCCTATCTGATGTTATGGCAGAGTTGGGTGTGGGCCAGGACGAACTCGATCAGATGGATGAGGTCGAGTTTGAATGAGCGGGTACGAAGTCGCTTTCTACCCGGATACTCTCAAGGATCTCAAGCGTCTCGATGGTTCCCAGCGAAAACACGTGTTTAAGGCTATAGAAAGAATCAGAACGAACCCATTGCCGCAGAACGAAGGCGGATTCGGCAAGCCTCTTGGAAACAAGGCAGGCACGGATTTGACGGGCTTCATGAAAATCAAGCTCAGGGGAAGTGGCATTCGGATTGTGTACCGCCTCATTAAAATCAAAGGAAAAATGGCCATCGTAGTGGTAGGCGCTCGTGAAGACATGGAAGCGTACCGAACCGCCCAAAGGCGTGCGATTGATTTCGAGAAGTGGGCGGAAGAGGCTCTCTAACTTCATGGGCGAAAACAGGAATGCAGCGATGTGCTTCAGGTGTGCGAGTTTTGAAAGGCTCTGGTGATTCGGAGGTCCGCCAGAGCCTTTTTCTATCTGTGGACATTCCTCTTGGACAGTTAGTTCAGATACGTATTTTTCAGAGGACGTGTGGAGGCCAATTTGGGCACAATTGAGCTATTTTTGATAGTCTGGACCGACAAGGCCGCGCGGGCAATAGCGAGAAAGACCTATTATTAGATCTAAAGCGACTTAAAACCAGTTTGTTAGCGCCAATTAGCACCGCCAAAATATACGTATCTGAACTAACTGTCCACCACCCTCCAACAACCTCCTATTTCAAATCAAATCAGCCACCGTGCGTCATGGATATTCCCGGTGGGTCGCGGGGTGGCGGCTACGACTTTCCCTCAGGATAATTCGCGAAGCCCGTTTTCCGAGGAAAGGTATTGGTTATGTAATACCAGTTAAACAGTAAAACTATGCTTAAGTGGTATCTGGCTGGAGAACCAATTGGTATGGTTGATTAGACCCACTTCGCCATCTACGTTCATTTTTATACCGCTGGGAGAATTCCAAACTTAATTTGCGCAACTGCTCACGTATACTGGTTCAACCTTATAGGTGGCTATCTGGTTACTACCAGTTGACCCCTTGGTAACGGGTGGGCCAATTGTACGGAATGTACCGAACACCCCCCCCGTTTGATGCGTTCGCCCATGCTGCGGGGCGCGCGTCCGCGACACTTCCGCATGTCGGAGGGAAGGAGTCCAGGTGCGTAGGAATTCCATTTTTACGAAACGATGGGTGAAGGGAAGCGCAGTCCTCGTTGCCACGGCAGCGACGCTCGTGTTCGCCAGTCCCCAGCAGGCGGTTGCCACGCCACTCAAGGGCGTCGAATCGGCGACCGTGTCTCAGTCTGCCTCGAACGTCGTTGACATCGATTTCGCCGGCGGCATCAAGGGCCGCATTACGTTCCTCGAGGACGGTATTTTCCGTTACAACGTTGATCCCAAGGGTGAGTTTTCCGAGTACGCAACGCCGCGCAGTAAGTCCCACACGGCTAAGATCCAGGCCCAGCCCGATGCCTCGGACACCTACAGCAAGCCGAGTGCGACGGTTGCCGACAAGGGCAACACTATCGAGATCAGCGGTGGAAAGGCGACCGTGATCCTGGACAAGGCGACTGGCAAGATGAGCATCAAGTCGGGCGACCGTGTCGTGGTCTCCGAGTCCGCGTCCCTCGACCTTGATAAGAAGGGCACCGTACAGACGCTCGCCAAGGAGAAGTCCGAGAACTTCTTTGGCGGCGGTACTCAGAACGGCCGCTTCCTGCACACCAACCAGACTATCGCCATCTCCAACACCAACAACTGGACCGATGGCGGCGTTGCTTCGCCCAACCCGTTCTACTGGACGAGTGACGGTTACGGCGTGCTCCGAAACACGTTTGCAGAGGGTTCCTACGACTTCGGTTCCACGGACGCATCAACAGTCACGACTTCGCACAGCGAGAATGAGTTCGATGCCTACTACTTCGTGGCGACCAACGATGGCGCCTCGAACGTGGCAACCGAGATGCTGCAGGACTACTACAAGGTAACCGGTAATCCAGTGCTGCTGCCCGAATACGGTTTCTACCTGGGTCATCTGAATGCCTATAACCGTGATGGCTGGTCAACGACTTCGGGTCAGAAGAAGTGGGAGACCAAGGGCAGCAAGTCCTCGAGCGAGAAGGGCGACGTTAAGTACGAGTCTGGCATGGCGACGGGCTACAAGCTCGACGGCACGCTTGCGTCCGAGACGCTCAACGGTGAAGGTCCTACGGTCGATACCGAGAACATGAAGGCGACCGATTTCGACCGCCAGTTCTCTGCCCGGCAGGTTATCGATGACTACGAGGACAACGACATGCCGCTCGGCTGGTTCCTGCCGAACGACGGCTACGGTGCCGGCTATGGCCAGAACGGTTACTACAAGACCGGCGGCGTCAACTCCGACGGAACGAGTTCTGCCGAGCGCCTCAACGCCGTGCGCGCCAACGTCGACAACCTTAAGAAGTTCACCGAGTACGCTAACTCCAAGGGCGTGAGCACGGGCCTGTGGACCCAGTCCAACCTTGAGCCCGATAGCAACTCCGAGACTCCGTGGCACCTGCTTCGCGACTTCGACGCCGAGGTCAAGACGGGAGGCATCACTACCCTCAAGACCGACGTCGCCTGGGTTGGCTCTGGCTACTCTTTTGGTCTTAACGGCATCAAGACGGCTTATGACACGGTGACGACCGGCGCCAACAAGCGCCCCAACATCATTACGCTCGATGGTTGGGCCGGCACGCAGCGCTTTGGCGGCATCTGGACCGGCGACCAGTACGGCGGCAACTGGGAGTACATCCGCTTCCATATCCCCACGTATATCGGTCAGAGTCTTTCGGGCAACCCCAACATCGGCTCCGACATGGACGGCATCTTTGGCGGCGACCCCATCATCTCGGCACGCGACTACCAGTGGAAGACGTTCACGCCCTCTATGCTCGACATGGACGGTTGGGGCACCTACCGCAAGTCGCCCATGACGCACGGCGATCCCTACACGGGCATCTCGCGCTTCTACCTCAAGCTCAAAGCGCAGCTCATGCCCTATATCTACACGAGTGCGGCTTCGGCGGCCAACATCGATACGGGTAACGGCGATACCGGCCTGCCCATGATCCGCGCCATGCTGCTCTCCGACAACTCCGAGTACGCCGCGAGCACTTCGACGCAGTACCAGTATATGTTCGGTGAGAATTTCCTGGTTGCGCCGGTGTATCAGGATACCCAGGCAGATGACAAGGGCAATGACGTTCGCAACGGCATCTACCTTCCCAACTACGGCACCGATGATAATCCCACCATCTGGATCGACTACTTCTCGGGTAAGCAGTACCGCGGCGGCCAGGTCCTCAACAACTACGATGCTCCGCTCTGGAAGCTGCCGCTCTTTGTAAAGGCCAATTCCATCGTGCCGATGTATGCCGAGAACAACAACCCCGAGGCTGTGACCGAGACCAACACCAAGGGCACTGACCGCAGCCAGCGTATCGTCGAGTTCTTCGCCACCGAGGGTGAGGGCAGCTTCACGCAGTACGAGGACGACGGCTCCTCCATCGAGAACAAAACGACTGAGGACAATGCCTACGGCACGATCGACAATATCTCTTACGGTGACCATGTGAGTACCGTCTTTAGCTCCAAGGCCACGGGCGGCACCGCAACCTTTACCGCTGCGGCGTCCCAGGGCAGCTATAGTGGTTACGATTCCAACCGTACCACGACCTTTGTGGCCAACGTGTCCGCCAAGCCTGCGAGCGTCATCGCCAAGAATGGCGGCACTGCGCTCAACGTGACCGAGGTCGACTCACAGGAGGCTTTCGACGCCGCGACCCCCGAGGCTGGCCAAGCGGTCTACTTCTACAACGAAAGCCCCAACCTCAACCACTACGGCAGCGATGCGGACAGCACCGAGGCCGAGAAGGGCGAGAGCTTCAACGACACTAAGATCACCACGAACCCCAAGGTCTACGTCAAGTTTGCGAAGACCGATGTCGCTGCAGCGGAGCAGACGCTCGAGCTGGGCGGTTTCGTGAACGCCGACGCCACGCTCGCGGCCGACCGCCTCAACGAGAACCTCTCCGCACCAGCGAACCTTGCTGCCCCCGAGGACGCCACGACTCCCACGAGCATTAAGCTCACCTGGGGAAAGGTCGATGGTGCTACCTCCTACGACCTTAAGGTCGATGGCACCGTGTTCGCCGTGGGCGATGCAGCGGAATTCACGCATACCGATCTTGCCTACAATAGCAAGCACACCTACCAGATCCGTTCGCGCAACGCCGAGGGCTACTCCCGTTGGAGCGATGTGCTCGCGGCGAACTCCGCCCTCGACCCATGGCGGAACGTGCCCGAGGCCGAGAAGATCACCTGGGAGGGCTCGATCTACGGCAGCCATAAGGCCGATCTCGCCTTCGACCATGAGTTCCAGACGAGCGACGGCGGCTTCCACTCCGGCGGCAACGACCTGGGCAAGGCGCTCACCGTCGACTACGGCCGCGCCTACAAGCTCGACAAGCTCGAGTACTATCCGCGTACCGACGCCGGCAACGGCACTGTGACCAAGATGCGCATCGAGACGAGTCTCGACGGTGTCCATTGGACGAGCCAGGAGGTCGATTGGGAGCGCTCCGCCGCCTGCAAAACGGTGACGTTCGACGGCGCCGTGGCCGCACGCTACGTGCGTATGACGCCGCTCGCTTCGGTTGGTAACTTCTTCTCCGCGTCCGAGATCGCCATCTACAAGGCCGATGGTACGGACGGCTTTGCTGTGGGTTCCAACCTCAACAAGGCAACGATCTCCGATGGCGACTTTTCCAACATGAAGAATTATCTGGGTCTCGAGAACCGCGAGCCCGATACCTCGACGTTCGACTCGCAGATTCGCGACCACTTTGCCGATCTCAACGGCAACGGGGTCTATGATGTCTACGACTACTCGTTTACCATGGCGGGGCTTGATGGCGGCACCAAGCAGAAAGGCAAGGTCGCCGGCAAGCTCGCGGTGATTCCGAGCAAGACCGAGGTCGATGCCGGCGATGAGATCACCGTCGATGTCTATGCGGCCGACGCCAAGAACGTCAACGCCCTGGGCGCGCTCGTCAACTTTAAGAGTGACCAGTTTGAGTTTGTGTCCGAGAGCATCTCGCAGGATGGTTCGACCGCCGGCATGGAGAACCTGTCGCGCGAGAAGGTCCAGTTCGCGGACGGCACACAGACCATCAACCTCGCCTTTGCCAACCGCGGCGACGGCAAGCTCTACAACGGCACTGGCGCGGTGGCGAGCTTCAAACTCAAGGCCAAGACGGCCGGCAAGGTTGAACTGCCCTCGACGTCTTGGCTCATCGGTCCGGCGTGCGATGCGCTCGAGTTTACGAGTGACGGTACCGTGACGATGCCGGACGTTCCGCAGCCCACGGTTGCCGAGTACGGTCAGGATGCCTTCAACATCACGATGACCAACGACGAGCTCACGACCGACGACGGTTCCAACGTCGAGAAGCTTATTCAGCAGAAGAGCTATAACGCGCTGTTCGATAACGATGAGGGCGACAACGGCTTTGAGTTCCTGTGGAACTGGAGCGGCAACTGGGACAGCGAGGGCAAGCTTCCGAGTTACGTGAAGCTTCCCACCACGATGACATTTGCCTTTAAGACACCATCGAAGCTCGATGCCGTTGAGGTCGTCAACCGCGACGGCGGTAACGGCACCGTGCAGAAGATCAAGGCCGTCGTGACGTTCGAGGACGGCTCGACCCAGGAGTTCTCGGGCGGAAGCTTTGATTCCTATCAGGCTCGCTACGCCTTTGGCCTCTCTGCCGAGAACAAGGGCAAGAAGGCGACCAAGGTCGAGATCACGCCGCTTGAGGCATCGGGTGACCAGATGCTCACGCTGCGCGAGATCAACTTCAACTACACACAGGGTGTCGAGGCCATCGAGGGTGTCGAACTGGGCAAGAACCAGACCGAGTTCTTCGAGGGCGATGTGACGCTCGTCGACGCCAAGGCCACGCCCGAGAGCGCCGGCTACCCCTATGTGACGGTCGAGAGCTCCGATCCTTCTGTGGTGAGCGTCTCCGCTGTCCAGGCCGGCGATAGCGTGAGCTACTACCTGCGCGCCAACAAGGCCGGCAAGGCAACGATCACGGTGGCGTCGGTGCTCGATCCCTCCAAGACCGCATCCTATGAGGCCGAGGTCAAGGCTGGTGTCGACACCTCTGCGCTCATGGCAGCGCTTTCCAAGGCCGCGGGCTACAGCGAGTCCGTCTACACCAAGGATTCCTATGCAGCCCTCACCGCTGCGGTCGAGGCGGCTCAGAAGCTCCTCGATGGCGGCCAGGGCAGCTATAGCAAGAAGGATGTCGCAGACGCCACGGCCAAGATCGAGAAGGCAATCGACGGCCTCAAGATGCGCCCCGTCGATGAGAAGAGCCTCATCAACACGCCCGAGAACCGCGAGAACGTCAAGGTGACCGGCTTCTCGAGCGAGGCCGACTATGAGGGCAGCAACGCCGTCAACGCTCTTGACGGCGATGAGCAGACGCTCTGGCACAGCGACTGGGCCTATAAGGCCGGTATGCCCCAGTACCTGACCGTCGACCTGGGCCGCGACTACGATCTCACCGACGTCACGTTCCTGCCGCGCCAGGACGGCGGCACGAACGGCGATATCTTTGAGGCCGAGGTGCTGGTTTCCGACACCGCCGACGGTTATGAGATGGGCACCGCCACGTCGATGGGTACGTTTACCTTCGACAACGACGGCCGCGTGCTCACCGACCGTGGCGACTGGAAGCAGATGAGCTTTGGTGCCGCGCGCGGTCGCTACGTGACCGTCAAGGTGCTCCACGCCGGCGGTGGCAGCGTTGACGCCTACTGCAGCATGGCGGAGCTCAAGTTCTACGGTACGGCCGTTCCCAATCCGGTGGCGAAGGACGACCTCACTGCCGCGATTGAAAAGGTTGATGCCGAGGTTGCAGCCGGCGACCTTAAGGCCAGCGACTACACCGAGGCTTCCTGGACCGCGTTCCAGAACGCCTTGGCGAGCGCCCGCGCCATCCTGAACGACGAGAACGCCACGCAGGACGAGGTCGACCAGGCACTCAAGGCACTCGAGAGTGCTCGCGACGCGCTTGAGAAGACTCCGGTGACCCCGGTCGAGAACCCGACCAAGAAGCAGCTCAAGGCCTTGGTCAAGCAGGCGAAGGAGACTGACACCAGGGGCAAGACGGACGAGTCTGTCAAGGCCCTGACGGATGCCATTACCTACGCCGAGGACGTCTTGGGTGATGAGAATGCTTCCGACATCCAGCTCCAGGCGGCCTATGACCAGCTCAAGCTGGCCATTGAGAGCCTCAAGGATGCCGATTCCGGCAACCAGGGTTCCGGCAATGGCTCAAACGGCGGCAACCAGGCGGGCAAGCCCGCAGGCGACAAGGCCCAGGGCAGCAAGAAGAGCGGTTCGGCGATCCCCAATACCGGCGACCAGACGGCGGCGACCGTCGCGGCCGTCGGTGGTCTTGGCGCCATCATCGCCGCGATCGGCGCTTTCTTCCATCGTCGCAGCAAGGCTAAGTAGTCCCAGCGACAACTAAGCAAACGTGCCCGCCGCTCCGTCAAGGACGGCGGGCATTGCTTTATTATTTCAGCCAACGTACGTCATGGCAATATCCGGTAGGTCGCAGGGCGCTTCGCGGGCGGGCCAGGCTCTATCTGAACGACTTTGCGAAGCAACCGGAGTGAAGATAAAGCCTGGCC
>JAXJEC010000054.1:0-6990 GCA_036301625.1 Collinsella sp.
ATCTCCCGTCAGGTGTACTGCACCGAGCGACTGAAGTTCTATTTGTAAATTAGAGATAGATTGGTCAATTTACCGACCAATTGCTACCGTTCGCGGATTTGGAAAATAGACACACCGCGTAGGGTAGATTGCTAATATACTTTGTTATGACAATATAGTACGTCTTATTGATATTGGAGAACTATGAATAAGATATTGCTAGCGAGTCATGGTTATCTCGCCCAAGGTATGAAGAGCTCTCTCGAGATCCTGATGGGCGCCAACGACCGAATCGAGTGTCTGTGCGCCTATGTCGATGACGACACGAGGGATGTCGCAGCGCTTATCGATGCTTGGATGGAGTCGAAGGACCCTGCCGACTCTTGGTTTGTCGTGACTGACATCTTTGGCGGCTCTGTAAACAACGAATTCATTCAGAGGCAGGCCACCGGATCGTTTACGTTGATCACCGGAATGAACTTGCCGCTGCTGGTGGAAATGGTTACACAGCTGGACTCCCTGGATGCGGACAAGGCCAAAGCCGCGGTCGAGGGATCACGTTCGTTTATCCAGCTTTGTGAGGCGGCGGATATGCTCTCCGATGTCGAAGAAGAAGAGTTCTAGCTCAAGCTTCAACGAATAATTCAACCCTGTCATTACCTTTATTACGTGTGGAGATGTTTTTGATGATTAAGCTTACGAGAGTTGATTACCGATTGATTCACGGCCAGGTCGCCATGTCTTGGACACATGCGCTGGATGTCGATTGCATCCTGTGTGCCAGCGACGCCGTGGCAAAAGACGACATGAGAAAAGCCGCATTGAGGCTAGCTCGTCCCAACGGCGTGAAGCTCGTCATAAAAGACGTAAACGCTGCTATCGAGGCGCTCAACAGCGGCGTCACCGACAAGTATTCGCTGTTTATCATTGTCGAGACGATCGAGGATGCCTATCGCCTTGCTAAGGGTTGCAAAGACATCAAGGAGATCAATCTGGGCGGAACTCGAAAGTCTCCCGAGACCACGCTTCATCCGACCCCCGCGATCTTTGCGACCAAACCGATGCCGAGCATATCCAAGAGCTTGTGAACGATGGCGTGGTTATCGAAATCCGTCAGGTCCCCAATGACTCAAAGGTACTTGCCAAGGACGTTTTCTAGCTGGAAACATGCCATTGTCTAGCATTTATTAACTAGATCCTCCTTTCTTTAGCCCGTCGATCATTTGATCGGCGGGCTTTTTATTAAAGAAAAATCAAAAAAACTGAAATAGTTCTTGCATAGTTAGTTATATAAAGTATTATAACGTCATGGGATGAATGAAGGGTTCATCCAAGTGAGTTAGGAGTAAGGGATGTTCAATTTCGATGAGCCTCGTTACGAGAAGGTTGTGAGCGATGCCCTCGCTCTCCGTCCTCAGATTGAGGCTGCCGTGGACAAGGTCTGCGAGCAGGGTTATTCCAACATCTTCTTCATCGGCTGCGGCGGCACCTGGGCCCACACGCTCCCGATGAAGTATTGGGTCGAGACCACCACGGCCGACGTCGATGTCCACTGCGAGATTGCCGCTGAGTTCCTCGCATGCCCGCCCAAGACCTTCAACAAGGACTCGGTCTGCGTCTTCTCCACCCGTACCGGCACCACCCCCGAGATCATCGAGGCCGCCAAGTTCTGCCAGGAGCAGGGCGCTCGCACGCTGATGTATGTCTCCAACGACAACACCCCGGCCACCGAGTACGCCGATTACAAGTTCTTCAGCTTCGCCGAGGACGACGTTCTGTGCGAGGCCATCTACACCTACCAGATCACGCTGGTCGCCCGCTTCCTCAAGAACGCCGGCGCCTTCCCCAAGTACGACACCTTCATGGAGGAGTTCGGCAACATCGCTCCGTACCTCATCAAGGCCAAGGACGCTCAGGACGAGCGCTGCGCCGCCATGGCCGAGGACTTCAAGGACACCGACTACCACATGGTGATTGGTTCCGGCATGCTCTGGGGTGAGGCCTACGACTACGCTATGTGCATCCTCGAGGAGATGCAGTGGATCAAGACCAAGTCCATCCACGCCGCCGAGTTCTTCCACGGCACCATCGAGCTGTGCGAGGAGGGCACGAGCCTCATCATGCTCTACGGCGAGGACGACACCCGTAAGCTCATGGACCGCGTGGACAACTTCACTCACATGCTCGCCGACGAGAAGGGCGTCCATGTCCGCGTGAACAAGTTCGACACCGCCGAGGTCGAGCTGCCGTTCAGCGACCCCGAGTTCCGCAAGATCGTCTCCCCGATGGTCACCTACACCATCACCGAGCGCCTGAGCTGCCATCTCGAGCACGTCCGCAACCACCCGCTCACCACGCGTCGCTACTATCACCAGATGAACTACTAATCCTCTCAAATTGCTGCGGTTGTCTGCAGGCGAGCTGCGCAGAATGCCTCGCCTGCAGACCTGTTTCTGGGGTTGATCGAAATGGTTGTCCAGTATCTTCTAGTTGCACTGGTCGCATTTATTGCGTCCATGGACGAGCAATTATTTGGCATTACGATGCTTGGTCGTCCGCTGTTTACGAGCCTGTTCGTTGGCTTGATCCTTGGCGATGTCCAGCAAGGCGTTATCGTCGGCGCTGCTTTGGAGTCCATGTTCATGGGCGCCATCATGGTCGGTGCGGCGGTTCCTCCCGAGGTCTATGCTTCCGGCGTGCTTGGCTGCGCGTTTGCCGTCATTACGGGTACGGGCACGGCAACTGCCGTCGCACTCGCCCTTCCCGTCTCCGTCTTCCTTCAGGTGTGGCGCAACTTCTGCTACGCCGTTCCGGGTGCCTTTGCCTGCAAGAAGATTGAGACCGCTCTGGCAAATCGTGATCTTGCCAAGGCGAATCTGTACCATCTGACCATCGTGCCGCTGTCGATTGGCATTCCGTCTGCACTGCTGGTGTTTTGCTCGCTGTTCTTTGGTGCCGACCTCATCAACAATGCGCTTAACGCTATTCCGCAGTTTGTGATGGACGGCCTCAACGTTGCGTCCGGCGTCATGGTCTGCATCGGCTTCGCTCTTCTTATTAGGACCATGGGCGACAACAAGCTTCTTCCCTGGCTGTTCCTGGGATTCATTATGGTCATCTACCTCAAGATGGACGTTGTCGGTGTTGCCGCTGCCGCTATCTGCGTCGCGCTGCTCCTGGCCTTCCGCGAGGGCTCGGCCGGTCCGCAGGCGGTTGCCGAGGATGAAGAGGAGGACTTCTAATGGCTACCCAGAACACCGATCTCAAAGAGGCCAAGAAGGACGCGATTATGACTCCCGATATGTATCGGAGCATGTTCCTTCGCCAGTTTACGAGCCAGTGCTCGCAGTCGTACGACAAGATGATGGCAATGGGCTTCATGTACACCATTCAGAAGCCCCTGCGAAAGATCTATCCCAACGACGACGATTACTATGCGGCGCTCGATCGCCATACCGAGTTCTTTAACATCACGCCTCATGTGCTTCCGTTTGTAGCCGGCCTAACGGTTTCGATGGAAGAGCAGGCGGCTGCCGATAAGAACTTCGACACGTCCTCGATTAACGCCATGAAGGTCGGCCTCATGGGACCGCTTTCCGGCATTGGCGATTCGTTCTACTGGGGTACGTTCCGCGTGGTCGCCGCCGGCATTGGTATTGGCATCGCGTCGACGGGCAACCCGCTCGGCCCCATCGTGTACGCGCTCATCTACTCGGTGATTAACTTTGCAACGCGTATCGTCGCCGCCCATCTGGGATACGACCTGGGAACCAAGTTCCTGCAGCAGTCCGAAGAGAACAACCTTATGTCTCGCATGACGCATGCTGCCGGTGTCCTCGGAATGACCGTCATTGGCGCGATGATTGCGGCACAGGTCTCGCTGTCCACGGCTTTGACCTTTGACGTGGGTGGTTCGGAGATTGTCTTGCAGGATCTGTTCGATTCGATCTTCCCTGGACTTCTGCCCTTGCTGGCAACGTTCGCTTGCGTTGCCCTCTATAAAAAGGGTGTCAAGACCATTTGGATTATTATTGGTATCTTCGCGATCTGCATCATCGGAACGGGCTTGGGAGTGTTCGCGGCGGCGTAATGTTGACTGCTATGCTCGCGCGTTGGATAACTAACTGACCGTTTGAAAACGGGGTTCGGCGTAAGGCCGGCCCCGTTTTTTGTTTGAGGGATTTTCCGATCGTCCAATAATCCACGCTCGTCCATCACTCAGGCATCTTTCGTCTCTCACTCATCTGTAAGACGAGAGATAAAGAGAAAACCGAGAGATAATTACGAGAGATAGCGGTGCCGTAAAGAGATAGATAGCGAAGCGTTATTTCAAATATTGATTGTTCTACCAGCAAAAACATGTTTTAATGAAAAAATAGTAGACAGTCTATCTCTCATCTTTCACTCATCTCTAATACGAGAGATAACAGAAAGACGAGAGATAATTATGAAAGATAACTGAGAGACGAGAGGGATTCGTCTGAGGCGCCCCTAAAGAGCCAGAGTGAAAGGACATGCAGATGAACGAAAACGAGCTGACCGGTCTGCTCGAGTCTTTAAGGCGCATGGGCTCGGACGATCTTAACGTCGAGGTCAAGGAGAGCGCCACGACGCTTTCCCGCGACGTATGGGAAACGGTTAGCGCATTCGCGAATACCGCTGGCGGAATTATCGTGCTCGGCGTGAGCGAGCGCGCGGGCTTTGTCCCAGTTGCAAACTTTGAGACCGAGAAGGTGCTCAACCAATTCGTAGCGGGCATGGGTGATGCCGGCGGTCGCGGAAAACTGGTCAATCCGCCCAAATACGCCATTGAACGCGTGGAGCTCCAGGGCGCCGTGGTTCTGGTCATCACGATTGAGGAGCTCGACCCGTCGAGCAAGCCTTGTTATGTCATAGAGCGGGGCGCTCAAGGCGGCAGCTACAAACGCATCGATGACAAAGATGTTCCGCTCTCGTCGACCGAGGTCCTGTCCTTGTCATCGTATGAACGGACGAGCCCCAGTGATCGCGATGCAGTGCCCGGCGCGGTCGCAGGCGATCTTGACGAGGCCCTGGTCGACCGCACGATAGAGCGTGCTTTCTCACTGACACCTCGTGCGATGCGCGGCGCGCCGGACAAGAAAACGAAGCTGGAGCGCCTGAATTTCCTCGACTCCCAGGGCAATGTCACTAAGGCCGGGCTCCTGGCTGCGGGTGCCTATCCCCAGCAGTTCTATCCCAAGCTCTTTATCGATGTGGCGGTCTATGCCGGAACGCAGAAGGGCGCGGCGGGGTCGTTGAGGTTCATGGACCGTACGATCTGCGAGGGGACGTTGGGCGAAATGATCTCGGATGCCGTCGCGGCAGTCGCCAAGAATTTGCGGCGAACCTCGACGATCCAAGGCGTCTCGCGTGTCGACTCGCTGGAGATTCCCGAGGAGGTCCTACGCGAGGCAATCGCCAACGCCGTAATCCACCGAGAATACGGAGATCGGTTCTGTGGACAATCGATTGCTGTCGACGTTTTTGATGACCGTATCGAGGTGACGAACCCCGGCGGCCTATACGGAGGAAAGACTCGTGAGAACCTGTTTGACGGCAGCTCCCGATGTCGCAATGCGACGCTTGTGAAGCTCATGTCGATTGTCCCGCTGCCGGATGGCGCAGGTTCGCCGGCTGAGGGCAATGGCTCGGGCATCCCGATGATGATCGATGCCATGCGCGCGCATGGTCTGGCCGAGCCCCTGTTCTGCCCGGGGTTCGATCGGTTCAAGGTCGTACTTTACCGTTCAAAGATCGAGCCGGTCGATCATGGCGGGGGCTTAATTGTGACGGCACTCAAACACTACGGCGAGCTGGGGACGCGTGAGCTGGCAGAGCACACAGGGCTCACAATTTCCCAGGTTAGGTCGCGCGTCAACGCGCTCATTGCTCAAGGCGAGCTTGAGCCCACGGCGCCGGCGACGAGCCGCAACCGCAAGTATCGACTGTCGGAGCGCGTGGGATAGATGCGTTAGTGGACGAGGCGACCCAATAATCGACCCTCGATTGGCGCCCACTAAGGTAAAGCGGTTGTTGCTCAGTCGACGGTGATGCTAAAGACTCGGCTTACGCTGGCATGGCCCCGAACCCGTCCATCAAGAACAGCCTAAGAACCAGCTTGATGACATATCCCGGTTTGACTTCTGCCGCGTCAAAGACGTGGCGCTCGGCGAGCTCGCTGCAGTATGCATAGATGTCACGGATAAGGTCCGCGCCCGAAAGCGTAAACATGTAGCCTGCGTCTGAAAGCGCATTGGGTGCGGCGGGCAACTTGGCCATGTGGCAGAACGTTTGCAGGTCGGGCGCCATAACATTCTGGTAGTCGAGGTGGCCACCGGCATCCTGTTCGGCAAGCTCCAATTGGCGCACGAAATCCAGCGCCGCTGCCAGCACAAAGCTCGGCGTAGGCGCGTTGACGTCCTGAGTGGTCGCCACGAGCCTGCCCGCCGCCTGCGTGACAAGCCAAGCGACCTCGCGCTGGCAACGCACGGCCTTGCGCGTAACCGGCTTGATGGACGAAGAAGAAACACTCCCCTTAGGCGGATTCGAAGCAGCCATAAGACCCTCCCATGAACAATCCGGCCCAACAGGCCCGGACGAAACACGTGCTACATCAGTATACAGGGGAGTGGGGTAGCGGGGTACAAGCACGCCAGCGGCAAACCGAGAGCATCAACGATGTGCCGATCGCGGAATGAGATCTCGTAATAATTGACTCTCGGCCATATTATTGAGGGGCATGACTCGCGTTCGTATGGTTGTAGGTGCTGGCGATGAACGACATTGACCTTGCTGTTCCGTTGATGGATGGACCAAGCTATGACCGCGCCTGCAGTCTCGTGCCTTCCGAATACGTTGAGGCATGGGAGTGGTTTCTGGGTGAGGAACAGCGCGGCGGCGTTTGGACCAGCCTTCCGCACCACACCAAGGAAGATAGCCCTCAGTATCAGTACCGTTTGAGAATTGGCTCGGACTTCTTTCCCGTAACGC
>JAXJEC010000055.1:0-10011 GCA_036301625.1 Collinsella sp.
CGGAAGCTAAGCCCCATCGCGCCGAGAGTACTGCGGGGTCAGCCCGTGGGAGGCCAGGGCGCCGCTGACCGGTGGACGGCACCGAGCCGTACGCTTGAACTTAGAAGGGGGAGGCCTCTCGGCCTCCCCCTTTTTTGCGTTTACGCGCTTTTGTCTCACATAGTAGCTGTGTTTTATAACCCTCGTTTGTCGCATCTTCTGTGAACGGGCTACAATAACTTAGTCTGTGCGATATGGAGGTGAACATGGCTGAAGCTGGTATCGGCGTTGATATCGTCGAGATTTCCCGCATGAAATCAATTCTTGAAAAGACGCCGTCGTTTGCTCGGCGTGTGTTTACCGAAGAAGAGCGTGCGTATTGCGATGCATCATCGCGTCCCGCTGCTCACTATGCGAGTCGCTTTGCTTCGCGCGAGGCGGTGCTTAAAGCTCTCGGCACGGGTTTTAGTCAAGGCGTGGGTCGCAAGGATGTTTCGGTAACGCGTGATAAACTCGGCAAACCGAAGGCGCTGCTTTCGGGCCGTGCTCTCGAGATCGCTCAAGAACTGGGTGTTGTTGAGGTCGCTCTTTCCATTACGCTTACGGGAGACTTGGCCGTTGCGAATGCCATCGCGATTACCGAAGATGCTCGACCTAAGCCAAAAGATGAAAAACTGAGCACCAAGAAACGCGTTGCGCAGACATTTAAAGAGGCTCGCTCTGTTTTAGATGAGCTTGAGCAGCTGCAGAATTCAGCATTGACGGAGCACCTGGGCGATGCTTCGCAAGATACGCTAGGAGCATAGATGAAACCGGTTTTGAGTACCGAAGAAGTCGTTCGTCTCGAGGATATCATCGAACGAGAAGGGACTTCGAAGGCCGAGCTTATGGAGCTGGCGGGTGAGTTTGCCGCCAACGAGGTCTTGAAGCTCAATCCCGATCGGGTTCTCGTTCTGGTCGGTTTTGGTAATAATGGCGGCGACGGTTGGGTTGCCGCCGATATCCTGAGCCATAAGGGTGTGGACGTGGATATCGTTTCTCCGGTTGAGCCGGATGAGATTCCTGCTGCTCTGGCACGTCATGTTGCTCGTCGTACGGCCGGCCGCGATGTGCACGTTTGCGTCGGCCCCTCGCGTGATGAACTCGAGGTTTTGATCGATAAGGCCGATGTTGTTGTCGATGCCATTTTTGGTACCGGTTTCCACGGGAATCTGCGTGCGCCGTTCTCCATTTGGATTCCTACGGTCAATGAATGCGCCGATTGTGTCGTATCCATTGATGTCCCCTCGGGCCTGAATGCCGAGACGGGCGTTGTTGATGACGACTGCATTCGTGCCGAGCATACGGTGACGATGATTGCGCCCAAGATTGGTCTGTATAGCGCTGATGGCCCTGAGTATGCTGGCGATTTGATCTGCGGCAATCTTTACGACCGTCTTGACGAGGTCATCGATGATGTCGACCACGCCGCCGAGATTGTCGAGCCCGGTGACTTAGTTGATTACTTTGCTCCACTACCTACGAATATCGATAAGTATTCCCGTGGCTCTGTGCTTATTGTCGCCGGATCTGCGCAATATCCTGGTGCTGCCATTATGGCGGCCAAGTCTGCAGCTCGCGCGGGTGCTGGTTACGTGGCAGTCGCGGCTCCTGACGCCTGCGCCAATCTTATTCGCATGGCACTTCCTTCGATTCCCGTCTTTGCTATTCCGTCTGATTCCCGCGGCTCCTTTGGCGCCGCTGCGCGCATGACGGTGTGCGAGATTGCAAAGAAGTACAGCTGTGTACTGTGCGGTCCCGGTATGACGACATCTGCCGGCGCTATGCAGGTGGTTTCGGGCTTGCTCGAGCTTGATGTGCCGCTTATCTTGGACGCCGATGCACTCAACTGCCTTGCTAAGATTGCCATTGACGGTATTGATAGTAATCCCGAGATGTATCGTCGCGAGCAGCCGTTGGTTATGACGCCGCACTATCGTGAGCTTTCGCGTCTGGTTGCCGGCGACGAGGTGAACGACCTTGGTACCGCGATTGCGGCCGCGCAGAAGGTTGTCTGGGCTGCAGGCTCCGACAATCTGGTGGTCATTGCCAAGGGGCCGACGACGGCTATCTGTGGCGTTGAGCGTGTGCTGCTGCCGCTCTCGGGTCCGGCTTCTCTGGCAACTGCCGGTTCGGGTGATGTTCTCGCGGGTATTTTGGCCGGCACGCTTGCCACCATGCGCGACGAGATGGATCGTTGGGAGTTGCTGTATTCGTACGCCGTCGCACTTCACAGCTACGCCGGTTTTGCTGCGGCGACGGAGTATGGTGAGAAGAGCGTCATCGCGACCGATCTTATCGACTTGATCGGTCCTGCCATGGAACTGGCGGCAAAGGATGCGCTCGAAGATCTGGGAATCATGGACGAAGGGTCGGATGACTAATCATGAATAAAGCCGATTTGACGCGCTGGTCCTGGGTCGAGATCGACCGCGGGGCGCTCCGTCGCAACACGAGGGCCTATAAGAACTTGCTGAATCCACGTCAGCGCCTGTGCTGCGTGGTCAAGGCCGATGCTTATGGTCATGGAGCTGTTGAGTGCGCCAAGATCATGTATTCGGCCGGTGCCGACATGTTTGCCGTGGCGACGGTTAACGAGGGCGTTGAGCTCCGACAGGGCGGGATAACGAAACCCATCCTCATCCTAAGCGAGCCGCCTATCGAGGCCATTCCGACGTTGCTCGAGTTTGATATCATGCCCTCGGTCTATACGTCTGACTTTGCTCTTGCGTATGGCGAATGTGCCGTCGCGGCGGGCAAAGTGGGCAAGTATCATCTCGCCATCGAGACGGGCATGAATCGTATCGGCGTTCACTACACGCAGGTGCTCGACTTTGTCCGTGGTATAAATTTCCATCGCGGTATTCAGTGCGACGGCGTATTTACGCACTTCGCCACGGCCGATGAACCTTCGGGCTGGGACTACAAGCTGCAGTGTCAGCGCTTTACCGAGGCCGTTCAGGCCATTAAGGATGCGGGTTTTGAGTGCGGTATCGTGCACTGCGCCAACACGCCGTCCTCGATGCTCGACCCCTCGATGCATTTTGATATGATCCGCGCCGGCGTTGGCTTGTATGGCATGCAGCCGTGCGAGCTGAGTGGCCGCGTGATGCAGCTTGATCCCGTTATGAGCGTCCATGCGCGTGTGACGCGCGTGGCACACCCTGCGATGGGTGAGGGCGTGGGCTACGGTTTTACCTACCGCGTACCGCGTACGCGCGTTCAGATCTGCACGCTGCCGATCGGTTATGCCGATGGCCTATCGCGTACGCTTTCCAATCGTATGGATGGGCTGTATCGCGGCGAGCGCGTGCATCAGGTTGGCAATATCTGCATGGACCAGTTTATGGTCGCCATTCAGTCCAACCCGGCACACGAGATTCCCGAGGCCGAGTATGGTGACGAGATGATCATTGTCGGCCGCGATGGCGATGCCGAGATC
Organism: Collinsella sp.; assembly: GCA_036301625.1. Classification (GTDB taxonomy): domain Bacteria; phylum Actinomycetota; class Coriobacteriia; order Coriobacteriales; family Coriobacteriaceae; genus Collinsella. The sequence goes on from JAXJEC010000055.1 coordinate 3,461, forward strand.
ACTATGGACGAGATGGCCCGACTGCGCGGAACGATTAACTACGAGGTCGCCTGCGGCTTTGGCATGCGTCTCGACAAGGTCTACGTGTAGGAGCCGCTATGGGCGTCATGCACATCCCCGGCCATACCCATCAGGCACCACGTGAGGTCGCACTCGAGGAAATTGAGGCCGTTCTGGGCGATTGTCACCTCTGCCAGCTCTACCAGTCGCGTCACAATATCGTGTTTGGCGTGGGAAACCCCCGCGCTCGCGTGATGTTTATTGGTGAGGCACCGGGCCGCAATGAGGATTTGCAGGGCGAGCCCTTTGTGGGGGCGGCAGGCGAGGACCTCAACGGCATTTTGTCGCTGGCGGGGCTCAAACGCGAAGACGTCTACATTGCCAACGTGCTTAAGTGCCGCCCGCCGGGAAACCGCAATCCGCGTCCCGAGGAAGTGCTGGCTTGCTCGCCGTTTTTGCGTGAGCAGATTCGAAGCATCTGGCCCGATATTATCGTGACGCTCGGCAACCCCGCGACGCACTTTGTGCTTAAGACCGAGATTGGCATTACTAAGCTGCGCGGCAGGTTCCACCAGATGGGGCATTTTGTAGTAATGCCCACTTTTCATCCGGCAGCAGCGCTGCGCAATCCGGCGTGGCAGGAGCTGCTGGAGGAAGACTTTAAGATGCTGGGCGATTATCTGGAGCGACATCCCGCACCAGAGGACGCCTCGGAATAATAAGGAGCATATATGTCCCTGGAGCGCCTGGGGGTAGGTACTTACAAAACGACTTGCGCTGCCGATACGGAGTACTTTGGCGAGCTAATTGCACCGTGCCTTGAGGACGGCGATGTGCTCATCCTGACCGGTGGCCTGGGAGTGGGCAAAACTCACTTTACCAAGGGCGTCTCGCGCGGGCTGGGCGATGGGCATATGGTTACGAGTCCTACGTTTGCGCTCATGGCCGTTCACGATCAAGGTCGTATTCCGCTGTTTCACTTTGATCTATACCGCCTGGAGCATGCCTACGAGCTCGAGGATACGGGCATTTTCGATGTGCTGGGCTATGAGGGTGCTTGCCTGCTGGAATGGGGCGAACAATTCCAGGACGAGCTGACGGATGAGTATCTTTCGGTGACGCTCAAGCGTGATGAGGGCGACAGCGATGTGCGAACGATAACGCTTGAGGCGCACGGTGACCGCGCAATGGAGCTTTCCCATTTGATTGATAGGGCTGTACAAGATGAGCTTGCATAACGACAACGCGCTGGTGGTGGCGCTCGATACCTCGACCGACATGCTTGCCTGCGCGGCAAGCTGGATTGATGGGCAGACGGGCGAGACGAAGCTCGTGAGTGGCGACCACATGTGTCGCCGTCACGCCAACGTTGAGCTCGTGAATACCGTTGATGGCGTGCTGGCTCAAGCCGGTCTGGATCGCAGCGATGTTGGTTGCTATGTGGTCGGCCGCGGCCCGGGGTCCTTTACGGGTGTGCGCATCGGCATCTCCACTGCCAAGGGCCTCGCGCGTGGCGCCAATGTTCCGCTGCTGGGCGTGTCGACGCTCGACGCCTGCGCTTGGACGGCGTGGAAGGCTGGCGTGCGCGGCAAGCTTGGTATCTTGGCCGATGCTATGCGCGGTGAGGTATATCCGGCGCTGTATATGCTGGTCGATGAGGGTCCCGAGCGTCTGTTTCAGCGCGAGCGCGTGGTCAAGGCCGCCGTGGCGCTTGATGAGTGGCGTCAGACCGCGGGCTGGGATCAGGTTCAGCTAACTGGTGACGGTCTCGTGCGTTATGGCAAGCTGCTGGGTGAGGACGAGACGGCACGCTGCGTGGAGCGAGGCCTGTGGTGGCCCTCGGGCGAGGGCCTGCTGATGGCGCACGCCGCAGGCGATGGCGATCCCGCTCGCGTCTTGCCGATCTACACGCGCCTTTCGGACGCCGAGGAAAACGAGCGCAAGCGCCTGGGCCTTGCCGAGAGCGCGCAGAGTGAGGTGACAGGTGTTGCCGACGAGCTCGCTGGGCGTCATCTGCAATTCCGCCCCATGGGCGCGGCGGATGCCGAGGGCGCGAGCGCACTGGAGACCGCCTGCTTTGAAGGCGCCGGACACGAGGCGTGGACGCCGGGCATGTTCTTGTCCGAGCTGGGCGAGGACGTTGCCGCTCCGCGTAGCTGGTGGGTGGCGCACGACGACGGTCAGTTGCTGGGTCTTGCCGGCGGCATGGTCGTCGACGGGGACGTGCAGATTATGGACGTTGCCGTCGATCCGACTCATCGCCGTGAGGGTATCGCCCGCAAGCTTCTGTCGCACGTGAGCTATGACGCGCAGATGCTCGGCTGCACCACGGCTTCGCTTGAGGTTGAGGACGGCAACGAGGGCGCAATTGCACTCTATGCCGCCCTGGGCTTTACCGAGGCGGGTCGTCGCCGTGGCTACTACGGTGCCGGCAAGGATGCCATCGTCATGACGGCGCCGCTGCCCCTGGTGCTTCCGGTCGACAATGCTTCGCCGGAGCCGACGGCGGCAGAGCAGCGCGTATGGCCGCTGCCTGCGCCTGGGCGCTCCGAGGGGGAGCGTGCCGAAATTGAGCGCCGCCACCTAGTGCTCGCTATCGAGAGTTCCTGCGACGAGACGGCCGTGGCGATAATCGATGCAGATGGCAATATGCTGGCCAACCAGGTGTCGACACAGATTGATTTTCACGCCCGCTTTGGCGGCGTGGTGCCCGAGATCGCCTCGCGCAAGCACGTTGAGGTGATTGTGAGTGTCGTGGATGCGGCGCTCGAGGATGCCGCAGCATCGCTGGGCCTTACGGGCGGAGCCATTGCACCAAGTGAGCTTGCCGCCGTGGGCGTGACGCAGGGTCCGGGCCTGGTGGGCGCGCTCGTGGTTGGTGTCGCCTTCGCCAAGGGCTTTGCCTACGCTGCTGGCAAGCCGCTCGTGTGCGTCAACCATCTGGAGGGGCACCTGTTTGCCAACCTGCTGGCGCAGCCCGACCTCAAGCCGCCGTTCATCTTCACGCTTGTCTCGGGCGGGCACACCATGCTCGTGCACGTGAAGGCGTGGGGCGACTACGAGGTGCTCGGTGAGACGCTCGACGACGCCGTGGGCGAGGCCTTCGACAAGGTGGCCAAGGCGCTGGGCCTGGGCTATCCCGGTGGCCCCATCATCTCTAAGCTGGCCGAGACGGGCAACCCCAAGGCGATCGATTTCCCCCGTGCGCTTAACAGCAGGGGGGACTACCGCTTCTCGCTTTCGGGCCTTAAAACCGCTGTGACGCTCTACATTGAACAGGAGACCAAGGCCGGGCGCACGATTCACCTTCCCGATCTGGCGGCTTCGTTTGAGGCAGCTGTCTTTGACGTGCAGTACAAGAAGGCCAAAAACGCATTGCACGCTACCGGATGCAAGGAATACTGCATCGGTGGCGGCGTCTCGGCCAACCCGCATCTGCGCGAGATGATGATCAAGAAGCTTGGGCGTCAGGGGATTCGCGTAACGGTGCCGCCCTTGTCTGCCTGTACCGATAATGCAGCCATGATCGCGGAGGTCGCTCGCCGTAAATTCGACCGAGGTGAAATCTCGCCGTTCGACGTCGACGCCGATCCAAACATGACGCTGTAGTCGTATGGGTGCGGTCCCCGACGCTGCCCGGGCGCCAGCGGCCGCATATGAACTTTCCTGCTCTACAGTCCTGCTCACGACGGAGGCCACATTAAGTGGCCTCCTGTTCGTGCGGAACTCGCGATAAAGTTCATATGCGGCCGCTGGCGCCCGGGCAGCGTCGGGGACCTTTCTGTATCGATGCAGCTACTGAGCTGGATCGGCGTCGACAACGTCCAGCAAGGTTAACAAGCCAGCGTCGAATTTCCGGCGTGCTTTAGCTGAAAGAAAAAGATGGTGTGCGGAGCTTTGCTCCGCATTTGGGATGGGAGCCCCTGAGAGCCGCGGGAGCCGGGCGGCGCATATGAACTTTATCGCGAGTTCCGCACGCAAAGGAAAGCACTTAATGTGCTTTCCGTCTTGCGCAGGACTGTAGAGCAGGAAAGTTCATATGCGCCGCCCGGCTCCCGCGGCTCTCAGGGGCATCTCTCATGCAAAAACTGTCGTGGGGTAAAGCCCGAGGTCAATGGCGTTTTGTACCGAGAAATTCAAAAAAGTTGAAAATTCATTACATATTTGCGTTGACTTTAGGTAACTAAAGTTTCATACTCCTTTTCAACCACTGGGGGATGTGAACACGCACGGATCGTTCACATCATGATTGAAGAGGATTTCTTAGACATGTTCACGCATCAGCTAAACATTATCAGCGTAGTAATTATCTGATGCGGGTTAGCACATACAGCTAGCCCGTACGATAACGGGCGGCTGATAAAGATGAGGGCCGTCGAGCGCAACCGACGGCCCTCATTTTTTATGTCTAGGAAGTTCTTTTTAGAGGAGGAAATGTAATGAACGGAGTTTTGCTCATGGTTGTGGCCGCGGCGGTGCTCGCCTGCGGCTATCTGGGCTATGGCCGATGGCTGGCCAACAAGTGGGGCGTTGACAAAGAGGCCCTCACGCCGGCCAAGCGCATGAAGGACGGCAAGAGCTTCTCGCCCGTCTCCGCCTTCACCGCTTTCTCGCACCAGTTCAGCTCGATCTGCGGTGCTGGCCCTGTCACGGGTACGATCGTCGCCATGGCCTTTGGCTGGCTGCCCGTCGTGCTCTGGGTCCTCGTCGGCGGCATCTTCTTTGGTGCCGTCCACGACTTTGGTGCCCTGTACGCTTCGATGAAGAACAACGGCAAGTCGCTCGCTCAGCTCATCGAGAAGTACATCGGCAAGACCGGCCGTCGCCTGTTCCTGCTGTTCTGCTGGCTGTTCTGCATCATCGTCATCGCCGCTTTCACCGACATGGTCTGCAAGACGTTCATGTTCACCCCGGCCGTTGACGCTTCTGGTGCTGCTACCGGTGCCATCGACTTCACCAAGTCCTATGCCGCCGGCTGCGCTGGTACCATCTCCATCCTGTTCACCTTCGTCGCTATCGCCTTTGGTTGGGCCCAGAAGAAGTTCAACCTCACCGGCGCTGCCGAGTTCGTCACCGGCGTGGTCCTCATGGTTCTCATGTTCGCCGTCGGTATGCAGTTCCCGGTCTACCTGGATAAGTTCCAGTGGTTCGCCGTCGTCATGGTCTACCTGGTCTTCGCTGGCGCTATGCCCATCCAGATGCTCAAGACCCCGCGTGACTACCTCACTTCCATCATGATGATCGTCATGATCGTCTGCGCTGTCCTCGGCATCGTCGTCCTGGGTGTCAACGGTCAGGCCACTATCACCGCTCCGGTCTTCACCGGCTTCTCCACTGCCTCCGGCATGATGTTCCCGGTCCTGTTCGTCTCCGTCGCATGCGGTGCTCTCTCCGGTTTCCACAGCCTCGTTTCTTCCGGCACCTCTTCCAAGCAGGTCGAGAAGGAGCAGGACGCCGTCAAGGTCGGTTACGGCGCCATGATCGTCGAGTCCTTCGTCGGCATCCTTGCCATCATCGTCGCCGGCATCATGTTCTCCGATATGAACACCGCCGGTACCGGCGCCCTCAATGCTGGTGTCGCTTCCACCCCGTTCCAGATCTTCGCCGCTGGCATCTCCCGCGGCATGCAGGCCTTCGGTGTTGACGGCACGCTCGCTACTGTCTTCATGACCATGAACGTCTCCGCTCTGGCCCTGACCTCGCTCGACGCTGTCGCCCGCATCGCCCGCACCTCGTTCTCCGAGTTCTTTGCCCAGACCAACGACGCCCTGGCCATCGAGTCCAAGGCTGGCTACATGAAGGTCCTCGGCAACCCCTGGTTCGCCACGGTCGTCACCCTGCTTCCCGGTCTCGCCCTCGCTTTTGGTGGCTATGCCAACATCTGGCCGCTCTTTGGTGCTTCCAACCAGCTGCTCGGCGGCATGACCATGATCACCCTCGCCGTGTTCTGCAAGTGCACCGGCCGCAAGGGCTGGATGCTCTACGTGCCCGTCGCCTTCCTGCTCTGCTGCACCTTCACCTCGCTGGTCCAGAGCGCCATGGGCTGCATGGCCGCTGTCCAGGCTTACGGCTTCTTCGGCACCATCCCGGCTACCGCCACCACGGCCGCCGTCTCCGTCGCCGCCACCAAGGGCCTGCAGCTTGTCTTTGCCGTTCTGCTGATGGTCCTGGGCCTCATCGTTGCCGTTAACTGCCTCAAGGAGTTCTTCGGCAAGGAGACCGGTTCCATGCCTGACGAGGATCCCGAGTGGTCCGAGATGGGCAAGGCCGAGTATGGCCGCACTGCTGCTGCCGAGGCTCCCGTCGACGCCGAGGCCGCCAAGGCTTAGCCGACCTGACGAGTTGAACGTCACATCTATATGACTCGGAAAGACCGGGTCCGCGACTTCGCGGGCTCGGTCTTTTTTTCATTTAGAGGCTTTAGCCTGTGCGGGGCGCGCAGCGCGCCGCATCAGAAACCACCCGCTATGCGGGTGGGGCCAAACGGCTTTACAAAGCCGCCCCCTCGCCGGACACTTGCGATTGTTCAGGCCGCAAGGAATCCGAGTCGA